>CP065016.1:628247-942370 GCA_016700375.1 Candidatus Saccharibacteria bacterium | reverse complement strand
CCCAATGGGGCGCGATGCATTATAATCGATAGCTAGCTTGTGTTTAACCATAATTGTCTTTTCTACGGTTAGTGTAGTACGAAACCGCGCGAGAAGGAACAGTACAAATTATAGCATGTTAAGGTTAATTTTGCAATATTATGATTACCCCAATCACGCATTAGCCATCTGGTAACCAAGTAGTACCCGCACATAGTGTGTAAAGTAACCTTTAACACTTCTTGGGAACGAAGTGACCAGGAAGTGGTGTTCCTTAAGCTTACCGAAGGTAGCTTCTATCTTTGGTCTCATGTGGAGCAAAAGCATTTGCCAGTCTGCGGCTAATTTCTTTCTTTGAGTATGATGCGGTGGTGCGATCACTATAGTTTTATGTTTCTTCCAGAGTCGCTTGCGCATGACGCTGCCACCGTAGTGACTATCGCCGACAAGTATCTTCGTGTGGTCATTCACGAGTTGTTCGATGTGCTGATTGTCGTGTTCATTAGCAGGAGTAAATACAACAGCTGCTAACCTGTTGTTGTAATCTATGGCCGCATGGAGCTTGAACCCGTAGTGCCACCCTTGCCAGTTCTTGCCAAAGTCGGCTACACCCTTGGCTACTTTGTGTCTGTTAGCACGTATGGGCTTACAGACGGGGAGCATTGTGCTGTCGACAAAGCGGAGCGGTGCTCCGCTTGCTAGAAGCGTCTGTAGCAACCAAACCATCTGTGGCAGTAATCGATGCACGTGAGCCACAAAGTTTTGGTACTTGGGCATATGAGGAAAACAATCCGAGTACTCTCTGCAAGCCCAGCCGTACAAACTCGAAAGGTTTTTGTGGGGTTCGGTGAGGCCATCCCATATGAGGATAGTGAGGAGTTCACTGTCTTTAAGGGCCGGATGCTGACCTCGTTTGTTTGGTTGGACGACTATGTCGTCTACCCAAACAAACACATCTACGATATTATTCCTCTGTAAAGCACGCATATTTTCCTCCTGTTTGTTTTGAAAGATTTACAAGAGAAATTGTAGCGTGCTTTATCTATTGGTGGCTAATGCGTGATTGGGGTTATGATTCGGTTGAAAATAGTTCATTGAAAAGCAGAGGTGCTATATGTACCGGCTCTCCTTGGGAAGGATATTCGTGAATTTTTAGACCTGGGGAGCTATTTACTTCAAGAAGCGGGATGTACTTGCCCTCAATGGGCTGTGCAATATTTTCAGTCATAATATCAAAACCAGCAATAAATAATCCCATTGCCTTGGTAATAGCGCATGCGGCGGCGACCCATGTTTGGTCTACTATGTCAGTCACATTTGCTGCTTCACCTCCGGCGCTTACGCTTTCTATGCCCGATACGCGGATAATCTCGCCCCTTGCAGGTATGTGCTGCATTGCAGGACTCCCTAGATATGCTTCGACCGCCTTGTGTTCTACCACCTTCAGGGGAGTATCTGAACCGTGACCACGACGGGGATCTTGATTGAGTAGCTCCACTAATTGTGAAACCGATGATACTCCGTCGCCAATAACACGTGCCGCACGACGCTCAGTTACGACCGGGACCTTTCCATTAATCACTAGTATCCGGTATAGCTTACCTTTGATTTGCTTCTGTATAATAACTCTTCCCGATGCGCTATTGTTCTTTGCCAAACTAATCGCAGCATACAACTTTTCGTGCGTTTCAATACCAACGCTAACACCAACACTTTGCGAGCCGTCAATAGGTTTTACGACAACAGTTCCGTACTGCTCGAGGAATGGCAGTGCAGCCTCAAAATTGTCTACAGTTGCGTATGGCGGCACATCATAGCCAAGTGATTGAACGAAAGAAAGTGTGAGGTCTTTATATACTGCTATGTGTCTTCCGTTTGCAGAACTTTTCATCGGACGCGAACCGCTAAATGTCTCAGTTTCGCCATCTGGGGTTGTAATTTTGCATAATTGAGCTCGCGGCCCAATCGTTTTCACCGCCCAGCCACGCTTCGCCGCCTCTTGCAGCAACAGCTGTCTTGTTACACTATTTGCCATTTGCGTAGTATAGCACTCGCTATTGTTGTGCGCTCTGAACTTTCTTGTAGATAAGATAGATTACCACTGCGAGTACTATCAAAATAAGCAATTCCATGGTTATGAGACCGCGTTGATTGAGCTTACGCTTATGCATGTGACTCTATTATTACGTGTTTGTAGCAAAAAGTGAAGCCTAGAAAAAGCCGCGTTTTTTTTGGTTCGGCCCGGAAGGCCTCGAGGAGTTCTTGCTGCTGCTTTGACAACTTCGTCGGCGTATCGACAATGATAGTTACTATATGCGCCCCACGGGTTTCTTTCTGAAGGTGCGGGACACCGTGGCCGCTCAGTTTAAAATCGCTCCCACTTTGGGTCCCAGCCGGAACTTTCATACGCACCGCTCCGTCGACCGTTTCGACATCTATTTCTGTACCGAGGGCGGCATCGACCATGCTGACGTGTTCGTCGCTGAGTATGAGGTCGCCTTCACGCGTAAAGTGTTTATGCGCTTTGACGCGGATGTGGACGTACAGGTCGCCTTTCGGGCCATTCGCAACAGCTTCGCCGTGCTCACGCAGGCGAATTGTCGCACCGTCGTCTATGCCAGCCGGGATTTTGAGTTGGACGGTTTGAGTGCGGCGTTCGGTGCCCTTGCCGCGGCAAACGCTACACACTTTTTCGGGTACTTTGCCCTTGCCCTGACAGGTTGGACAAACCGCCGCCTGCTGAATGTTGCCAAATATAGTTCGCACAGCCTGCACAACTTGGCCATTACCTTTGCAAGTGTCGCAGGTTTTGAGCTCATGACCTGGTTCGGCCGTTGTGCCTTTGCAGTGGCTACACGTGTCTTCTAGGTTGAGCCGGAGTTCGCTTTCGGTACCAAAAACGGCGTCTTCGAAGCTAATTTCCACGCGTGTCTCAACGTCGTTTCCTCGCGCCTGACGCTGCCCGCGACTCCCACCGGCACCGCCGCCAAAAAAGCTACCAAAAATGTCGCCAAGGCCAAGGTCACCAAAGTCAAAGTTTACGTTTTGCCCATTCCATTCACCGCCAAAACCACCAAACGGATTGCCACCTCCGCCACTGGCGCCACCCACGCCGGCGTGGCCAAACTGGTCGTAACGCTGGCGCTTGCTTTGGTCTTTTAGCACCTCGTAGGCCTCATTTACTTCTTTGAATTTCACTTCATCCCCACCCTGCTTGTCGGGGTGTAGCTCTACCGCCTTCCGGCGAAAAGCTTTTTTTATTTCGTCTGCACTGGCATCTTTGCCAACGCCCAGCACTTCGTAGTAATCACGTTTTGACATTAAAACTATTGTACAAAACTAGCACTCAAAAGTCTAGAGTGCCAATATTTGTCCCCTCCCCGTTATTTTTTTGAGTCGGATTTTTGCAGTTGGTATACGGCAAGGCCTATGAGGAAAACGGCGAGAAGCGTGAGCGAGAGCCATGCCAATGACCGTAACTGGTACAGAACTGCGCCAACCGCCACGTACATGCCCCAGCGTGTCACAAAACGATTATGTATAGCCATACCAAGTAGCATAATGGCAATTTGCTCGCCCAGGAACCACCAGCCGTACAAGCCACCAGCATTGCCGCCTATTACCTGCAGGCCAAGTGGAATTGTCGCCGCGCAGAGCATAGCCACCAAGTAGCTCTGGCTTGTTGCCGCATCACCTCGAGTTGCTCGCCAGTAGGCATAAAGACCGAAAAGTACGGCCAGGATATGTGTGTACACCTGTATATTTTCTACGCCGTTGTACCACAGAAGCCACATAAGCGAGAGGGCTATGATGCCTCCCGCCCATTCTCGGTCGCTTTGTTCGCGGTTCCAGGTCGCATGCAGTGTTGCACAGCCAGCTATCGCCAGTCCGAACGGCATTGTCCAGTGCGTACCAAGAGCAAATGTGGCCGCTGGTGCTATGTAAAGCATCACTAGCGAGGCAAGCTGGAACTGACGAGCATACGCAGTTGATTGTTTGTCGGCAGGCTGGAACCAGCCGACAAGATAACCCATGAGCGCAATCATCGTACTTAGGAAAACATACCAGCCAACTCCGTCTTGATTAAATGTGCCCCATAAGGCGGCCTGCAGCAGTAGCGGCAGTATGGTCATGATATCTGGCCGGCGTTCTACGTTTCGCGCAATGTACATCCATATGGTGGCCTGTAGTAAGCCCACAACCGCTGGCGCAAACCGCGATCCAGCCCATGCGGCACCAAACGATATTACACTGGCTGCAATATATCCGAAGACATACGACTGGCTGTCGCTATGGAGCTTTCGTTCAAGCTCCGACAAGGCAATCGGTAGCTTTGCGATACGCTTCATTGCAACCGCGCGCGCTACGACCATGCCTACCAAACAGAGCAAAAAACTACCCGCATACCATTCCGATGTTTGGAGTACTGGGAAAACGCGCGCAAAACCTATCGGGAGCAGTAGCCATAGGAAACTCCCGACCCATCGAGCAGTCTCAAGCCGATTCGCAAAAACGAGTACAAGATTCCACGTGCATCCTACAGCCAAGCCCGCCAGCCATACGCTTGGCTTCGATACCGCAAACACCGCCGGTAACGCCACAAAAAGACTACTTGTCTGAAGCCACTCCGCCACATCATCGTAGCGATATATGGCATATGCCACCACCGCAGAAAGCAGTCCGGCTACAAGCACCGACATAGAGCCTGCAAAGATTGCTATGAAGCTCGCAAGTGTAAGCGTGAGAACAAGCGCCGCCCGCCAATTTGTGCGCCACTCTTGGGTGTCGAGCGCTTTACGTCGTGTTGCTACAAAAATAACGAGCTGAAGGAAGGCGACTGCACCCGTCGCAACCGCCAATCCCCAAGCATGCCACTTGTTCTCGACGGCACGTAAACCAATACTAAACGGAAGCGTTACCGCAACTCCTATTGCGGCACCGTACATGTCTGGGCGATACTGTCTGACCCACAGCGTTAGGCCAAATATGACAGCAGCCAGCGTTGCAACTGCCGTGTACCATGGCCGTTCCCACCCCAAGAATGCGGCGACAACGAGTGATAAAAAGGTGATGTTAGCAAAAACTTGCATAAGCGAGGATCTGGCTCGTGTGAGTAGAACCCCTAGCTGCAGCGCGCCCAATACCAGCAGCAGTACCGTCACGTCTGTCAGTTTGTGCTGAGCGCCGTACGCAAAACAGGCAAGGCTTAATAGCAACGATACGTGTGAAACTACTGCGTTATTAATTCTCACATCATCCCGCCGGGCCTTCCAAGCCTGCAAGCCGTAGTAGAAAGCAGCGAGCAGTAGCGAAACGCCAAGCTGCACCACGCCGTAGCGCGGCCAAACGTACAGCGCCGTCAATATAGAAATCGGTAAAAGCAAGCTGCCGCTTAATGTGGTTGGCTCGTCGTAATCATCAACTTTTTTACGGTACAGCGACCATGCTTGCATGCAAAGCCCAACGGCTGCAAATCCCCAGCCGTAGAAATACAATGGCAACTGTAACACCGAAACGGCTGACTCAAACAACGAAACAAATGTACCGATAAAGATATATTCCATAAGCGGCGTCTTGAGCTTACGCAACGCGTGTCCATACAGCCCCAAACACAGCAGTGACGTTAGCAACCAGACCAGCTCGGGCTGGTCGTGCATAACATATGAGTAGGTCGCAAGACCCGCGAGCGGCGCGAGCATGAGACCCATACCTATAAACGTATTACCCGCAGCTTGCAGCTTCGGTTTATTGTCGTGCAGCCATAGTCCGCCGAAGTAGAGTGCAGACATCACGACTAGCACTGTTGCAACCCGGATGCTACCATACGCACCAGAGAGCGCCACAAAAAGCCCGGCCGAAGCCAGAAAAAGGAACGCGCCAAAGTAGAGCAAGAGTGTCGTATTATCCAAACTTGAGGGTTGTTGAGTACGGTCTGGTACATTACCCGAAGACTGCCAGTCAGGTACGGCTTCGGCGATAGCAGCCGGTTCAGCAACCGCAGCAGCCTGCACTGTAGCCGCAGAGTTTTCCGTCTTATCTCTATGTCGCTCGAATTCTTCTGTATCTATGACCGCTGTCGCCTCTAGTAGCGAAGGTGATGGACTCGGCATGCCTTGCGCCTCTAGGTCAGAAAGCATGCGGGCAAGCAGCGCTCTTTCGGCCTTAGTTTTTACACCATGCCTATATGCCGCTATGTAATCCATCCACTGCTGGTTTACGGAATTCGCCGGTGGTGGCGCTGTCTTACCCCTGCTAGAGAGGACAATAATGACAATAATTGCGAGGATAAAAAACCAAAACATGCACCCTCCTTGTTATTACTCATACTCTAGCATATGCAATTTGGGGTGTATATGTCCTCGGTTGCCTCATAAGACCGTCTGTAAAACCCATGCTCGTCTATGCTGCGGTTTTACGAAGTACCGAGTGGTAGGATTTTTAGCAGTGTATACTGGAAATGTAAGGAGTGACCATGAGTAAACAATGTCAAAGCTGCGGGATGCCTTTGCAAACAAAGAAGGCTGGTGACTGCCGCGGCAGCGAAGCCAATGGCGCCAAAAGCGAGCAGTGGTGTAGCATGTGCTACCAAAACGGTGCGTTCATAGGACCAGACCGCACGCTCGAGGAAATGAAAACTATCGTCGACAAGGCGCTCGTTGAAAACGGCAGCAGCCGCCTTATGCGCTGGCTGGCACAAAAGCAACTCCCCCGGCTCAAACGCTGGAAAACCAAAACGAAGTGAAGCTCACTGCTGTTATCCCAATATCCCGGGTGAAAACAGTGCTTTCAGAGGTCAGTCCTCTTAGCACCATCTGGTGCTTTTTCGCAGGCATGTTCGCGCTGAGTTTTTAACACCACAAACTAACCTATGCTATTTTTTAGCGTGAGTGAAAATAGTTTTTTAAGAATGAACTGCCTAGACAATCATTTGTTACTTATGAGTTCTGAAAGTATGCTGGGTGATTCTTTCCCGCCTAGATGACCGATTGGGCGATACTCAAACATTGAAACTGCGGCAGTTTGAACAATTGTTTTCAAGTCCTCATCTCTAAGAGCGCTTTGTTCATCAGGTGCAGCTGTTCCGTCCCTGGTTTTAGCTACAGCTACCACGACTCCCTCAACTGTCTTTGCGACCACAGCCCGATGATGGTATTGCTCAAGTAAGTTCTGGCTTACTTTTAGTTGTCTGACTACAAAGCTATAGCCAATATACACACCGAGCAATGCTCCATAAAAAGTAAGGCCAAGAAAATATTTACCAATTCCCTGTAAACTTCCAATGTCGCTCAGCTTGAGCCAGCCAAGCAGCACAGAAACCACCCCAATCCCATAGATAATTAGGACAAATAGGAGTACTCCATACCATCTTGTTCGTAACTTATCAAAACCAGCAACTCTTTGTTCAAAAACTTTTATGCGTGCATCATAGTGGGTTGCCCATGACCGTGCAGCCTGTACGGTTTTGATGTCGGCAATACGTTTTTTTGTAGCGTCGTTCGTCTTAGCTTCAAATTCAGTATATTTGAGATCAATTTTTTCTGAGGTCTTTTTTTCTAATGAGTCAAAGGCTGCCTCGATCTTCTGTAATGCCGCTTTAGTAAATGGGGATTTTGCCCCTCCTTTAAACGGAATGGAGTTCTTTACGGTTTTACCCAAGTCAAATATCAGGCCAAAGTCCTTTGACATATTTGCATCAACAATGATTTGTCCGTCTGCAGAAAGATTAGGATTGCCATCACTATCTAACCCCACACTCCATAACCCAATAGTGCTTCCGAGATGTATAAAGCTGCCTTGTTCGATCACATTTGGCTGAGATATTACGGTCTCTCGTAGCGAATTATTGAATATAATCCATCTATTTATTAGCTCACTCTTCGGGTAGTAAAGTGATGGCGATGTTGATTGATCTGTCACCGTCTGAAGACCAATCTTTATGTCCTGCCACATCTCAGCAAATCCTCGAAGTCGCTGGTTATTATTGTTCTTTGCGTGCTCAAGAAGCAGACCCACCTCTAGCGTCGCCCAGTTTTCCTCATTTATTGGTGTAGGCCAATTTTGGATTTCCTCAAACATTGCGCATTTCCTAGTTCATACATAAAGAAGGCGCATTTCTGCGCCCTCGTGGATTACTTTTCGTCGACGACTTCGCCTTCTATGGGGCCATCGTCTTTCTTTTTCTTGTCTTTTTTCGTCTCGGATGACGATTCTTCAGATGCGTCTTCACTTGGAGCGGCTGCTTCCGCTTCTTTGGCGGCCTGCTCGTACATCTTGGCGCCGATGGGCATGAGGACGTCGTTCAGCTCTTTGGTGGCAGCTTCTAGGGCGTCTTTGTCGGCCTTTTCGTCTGCGACGACTTTCTTGGCCTTTTCGACCGCTTCATCAATAGTCTTTTTATCGTCGTCACTAACCTTTTCTTCGCCCTTCAGTTTCTCGGCCTGGTACACGGCGCTGTCGAGGTGGTTGCGGGCTTCTACGGCTTCTTTTTTGGCTTTGTCTTCCTCGGCGTGGGCTTCGGCTTCTTTGGCCATTTTTTCTATCTCTTCTTTGTCGAGGCTACCGCTGCCCTGAATGGTGATGTTCTGTTCTTTGCCAGTGCCCTTGTCTTTGGCGGTGACATTCAAAATACCGTTTGCGTCGATGTTAAAGGTCACTTCTATTTGCGGTATACCGCGTGGCGCGGGGGCGATGCCGTCGAGTATGAAGCGCCCGAGCGATTTATTGCCCTCGGCCATTTCGCGTTCACCCTGCAGGACATGCACTTCTACCTGCGGCTGGTTATCTGCCGCCGTACTGAACACTTCGCTCTTGCTAGTCGGAATGGTGGTATTGCGGTCGATAAGTCGGGTCATTACGCCGCCCATGGTTTCGATACCGAGGCTCAGTGGGGTCACATCAAGCAACAAAACGTCCTTTACATCACCCTGGAGCACGCCGCCCTGTATGGCCGCGCCGATGGCGACAACTTCGTCTGGGTTCACACCCTTCATAGGGTCTTTGCCGAAGATGTTCTTCACCTTTTCAGCAACGGCTGGCATGCGGGTCATACCGCCCACCAGCACAACGTTGTCTATGTCGCTGGCTTTCAGCCCGGCATCTTTGAGGGCCTTTTCGCACGGAACAGCCGTTTTATCTATAAGCTCGCTCACGAGCTCTTCCAGCTTGGCGCGGGACAGTTTGTGCTCGAAGTGCTTGGGGCCATCGGCGTCGGCGGTGAGGAACGGCAGGTTCACGTCCACTTCCTGCGCAGTAGAAAGTTCTATCTTGGCTTTTTCGGCTTCGTCGCGAAGGCGCTGCATGGCGGCATTGTCCTCACGAATGTCTATACCGTGCTCTTTTTTGAACTCGTCGGCAAAGTAGTTAATGATAACGCGGTCAAAGTCGGCACCACCAAGGTGGGTGTCGCCGTTGGTACTTTTTACTTCAAATACGCCGTCACCGAGTTCGAGGACGGATACGTCGAACGTACCACCACCAAGGTCGTACACAACAATCTTCTCGTCGGCCTTCTTTTTATCAAGCCCATAGGCAAGTGCAGCGGCCGTTGGCTCGTTTATGATGCGTTTGACTTCAAGTCCGGCAATTTTACCGGCGTCTTTGGTAGCGTGGCGCTGGCTGTCGTCGAAGTAGGCTGGCACAGTAATGACCGCTTCGGTCACTGGCTCACCCAAGAACGCCTCGGCGTCGGCCTTGAGCTTGCCAAGAATCATAGCGCTCACTTCCTCTGGGCTGTACTCTTTACCCGCCATCTTTACCTTGGTGCTATTGCCGCTTTTAACGATTTCGTAGCCCATGAGCTTGAGGTCGCGCTGAACTTCTTTGTCGTTGAAATTCCGGCCAATGAGGCGCTTTACTTCATAAATGGTGTCTTTGGGGTTGGTGACCTGCTGGCGGCGTGCTACCTGGCCAACGAGCCGTTCACCCTTTTTATTGACAGCTACCACTGACGGCGTAGTGCGATTGCCCTCGCTATTCGTAATAATCTCTGGTTTACCAGACTGCATGACGGCCATGGCGCTGTTGGTTGTACCAAGGTCGATACCGATAATTTTGCTCATAATTCTACCCTTTCTTGTTAGCAGTTATACCTATAGAGTGCTAAAGTAGCTCCATTGTATACAAATTAGCACTCACCTGTCAAGAGTGCCAATTTTCTATTTCATATCAGTTACAAAACTGTGCAATGCTAAAACAATGTCTACTTCTGTTAGATCTTCGCCCACACAAGAGCTTACAACGTCTCGTAGGCTGCGCAATTCATCTTCATCTTCCGAGGCTTTTCGTAAGCCATCGGGAGTAAAATACTCATTTGTGAGAGCATATAATAAAACGAATGCCCTGACCGCATCGTGAAGTGTCAGGTCAGGGGCGCATTCTTGCCAAGTAGGAAATGACTTGGCCACGTTAGCCTTTCACGCGGACCATGGCGTGGCGGATGACGTCATCGCCTAGGCGGTAGCCGCTTTGGAGTTCTTCGCTCACCACTTCTTGCTTGCCATCACCTGCCTCCATACTAACCGCCTCGTGCAGATGCGGATCAAATGGTTCGCCGACGGTCTTGATGCGCTCGACACCGATGTCTGCTAAGGTTTTTTCAAACTGCCTGACGATACCCTCTATACCTTTAACGTATTCGTTCCCTTCAAGCTCTTTCGGAACATGTTTTAGCGCGCGCTCAAAGTTGTCGATAATAGGCAGCAGGTCTTTCACCACACTTGCCTTCACTGTTGAACGAAGTGAAGCGATTTGCTCGTCGTGCCGACGGCGAATGTTGGTGGCATCTGCTCGCTCACGCTGCAGCGCCTCTGTCAGCTGGGCATTTTCGGTAGCCAGCTGCTCAGCTACTTGTGCATAATCTAGGTCATCTTGCTTCTTTTTCATCATTTAGTTACTCCCTAAAAATCTTTCTACGGCACTTATACCCAAAGTTGCGGATGCCGTCACTAGCGCTTCTTCCACCTCTTTGGGTGTGTGCCCGTCCTTGACATACCGCTCTGCTTCAGCCATAGTGACCGCCCTTAATTGCTGTGCACCGATTAGATGTCCTCCTGAGACCATTTCTTGAAACGCTGCAACACTATCATTTGCCCATTCGTCTAACGGCGGTTTGTCTTTGCATTCATCAAGCGCCATTACAACGCCCCACCCAAAGCTTTTTCGTACGTGGAATGAAAGCCGTAGTCTGATTAGTGTAAATCATTTTGAATTGATTGTTTTTATTGTATTTCATCTGGCGCATTATCCTGATCTGCTGAAGGATTAGCTGCGGCAAGAGCAGCGGCAAGCAATACATCCAACGCTTCGCCTATACCAAAATCTTGTGGCGTTTCAGCTGCGAGCAATTCACCAGCCTGTACAGCAGCCTCTTGCGCCCCAGCCGTATCACCCGCTGCAGCCAGTTTACCGGCTTTGCGAAACCCGTCTGATAAGTGTGGGTCTGGACCCGAAGTCATAACACTTCCTCCAGGGTTCTCCCGGCGTGTGCGACGAGCGACATGACATCGCGGTAGCTTTGGCGAGTGGGGCCAAGCGTGCCTATGTAGCTGTGGTCGCTAAAAGGGCTACGGAACCGGCTGATAATGAGGCTCGCATCGGCACTGCGGCCAATGGGGTTTTCGGCACCAATGTAGACGCTCAGCGGCTGGTTTGGCGCGGCTTCACGCAGCCACGGTTCAAGATTATCAAGTAAACGCGCTACCTGTTGCACCTGGGCTCCGCCGTGAAATTCGGGCTGGCCAAACAGGTTGCTGAGGCCGGAAATATACAACTGGTTGCCAATGGTAGCAAGACCAAGATTATGAGTTAGTTCCACCAACGTATCCACGGCGTTACGAATGGCACGTTCGGGCAGGCCGCCGCCTTCAAGTCGTGCCGCAAGGGCACGTTCGGCACCGCGTTCCGGCTGTTTTTCGTCTGCTTCGGCGAGATTGTTTACGTAAAAACGGTAGCCTTTGTCGGTCGGGATGCGCCCGGCACTGGTGTGCGGCTGACGTATGAAGCCAAGGGCTTCAAGCTCGGCCATCTCTGCGCGTATGGTCGCGCTCGATACTCCAAACACCTTTGCAAGGAGACTACTGCCAACAGGCACGGCTACTTCAGCGTACTGCTCGATAATGGCTGTGAGTATTTGCTTTTGCCTAGGACTCATGACATCTCCTTGAGACAAACCTACGGTTTTTCTCAACGCGCCGGGCAAAAAATGCGATTTTTGCTCGGGCTGCTCTTTTCCCTATTCATTTTTAATGGTATAAGTTTATCAAACTGGCACTCAAAAGTCTAGAGTGCTAGGGATGGTGGTTAGGGGTTAGGAGTTTCCAGTTTTCAGTTTTCATTCAATTTCTCAGTGAGCAAGTCCCCAGAGAGTTCAGAATTCATAGTTCTGCCTGCGGCCGCAGGCCGCTAGTTATCCGTCGCGTTAGCGACATAACCAGTAATGGCCATGTGTAACCTCATGGCTCAGGTGTTGTCGGCTTTGACAACCTCCGACAGGTGGCGCGACTTGTTTGAGTGAAGTTAGGATTGCCAGTGGCAATCCTGGCTGAACGAGTTGTCGCGTCAGTTGTCAAAACGAACAACTAGCTGACCAAGAGGTGGAGCTTTTGGCCTGGTTTTAGGTCCAGGACCTTTTGGCAGCAAAAGGTCCTGGTCGGCCGGCAGTCCGAGAACTGCCAGTGTGAGTGAGGTATGGTGAGACCATAAAGTGTAGTGAATACATAGACGCTTTAGAAAGCGTATGGATCCTGAAACAAGTTCAGGATGACAATTCCTAATTCCTAGGTATGGCTCTTCAAATCGTGCAAAATGCGTTCTACCCAAACGCGGTAGCTCTTGTCTATTTGGCTGAATTTGTCATCGTGCTGAGCAATGCCTTCGGCCGAGTGAACGGCCTGGTCAAGGTCTTCGTTTATGAGGAAGTGATAGTATGGGCGGCTTAGTGCATCTTCCAGTTCACGTATGGCACTTTCGCGGCGGGCTGGCCATGCCTCATTAAACTCTGCCTCGTTTTCATACCGACTTTTTATCCGTTGCATCCATACCTCGTAGCTCGGCGGCACTACAAAGACGGCAATAATGTTATCTGAAAGCGATTTAAAGGTGTGTACACCCTGTACATCAACATCCACAATGGGCATTTTCCCCGCCTCGGCAGCACGCTCAATTTCGCTCGCCAGAACACCGTATATGTACTTGTGAACAAGCGCAGCCTCTATGTACTCACCAGCTCTTAGTTTTGCGACTGCTTGCTCGGTACTTAAGAAGTGGTAGTCAATACCGTCCCGTTCCAAAACACCATTATTTTCGCGTGGCTCACGAGTCGTACTGGTAACAATATCGTGGTAATGCCCGGTTTTTAGCATGCCGTTCATAATGGCATTTTTCCCGGCACCGGCTGTCCCAGCAAAGATAATGAGTTTCTGCGAACGCAGCGTCTCAACAGTTTTTTGGCTCGGGTGATAGTTTTGGAGTAGTTGTTTTATGTCGTCTTGCATGTAGTAGTTATAGCAGGAATGGGGCGTCAAACCAAACGTCAGCTTACCTTTCAGCGAGTCATGTCAGGGCAAACCTGCTCTTTGTGCTACAGTATCAGTCATGAAGCAGGCGCCAGACTTTACCCTCCTAGACCAAAACAGCGAAAATCATTCACTGCGAGATTACCGCGGAAAGTGGGTGGTGCTGTATTTTTACCCCAAAGATGAAACACCCGGCTGCACTATAGAAGCCTGTGGTTTTCGCGATACGCGTGAAGCCATAGCCGAATTTGGCAATGCCGTTGTAATTGGCGTTAGCAAAGACTCGCCAGAAAGTCACCGTAAGTTTGCCGAGAAGCACGGCTTAAATTTTACGTTACTTAGTGACCCCGACCACGCCGTTGCCGCTGCCTATGACTCGTGGGACCCAAAGTTTTTCTGGGGGAAAACCTTGCTGGGCACCAAACGAAACACGTTCCTAATAAACCCCGAGGGTATGATTGCAAAAGAGTACCACGGCGTTGACCCCAGCACACATGCCGCCGAAATCATCACCGACCTAAAAATACTCCAAAAAACCTGATTTCACCTAGGACGGATTATTAACAGATATGGGTTTTACTTGGTTTTAACTGTCTCCGGAAAATGAGTAATGATAGCATCCTTGCATTCAGAAATTATATGCGGCAAATAGCTTAGGTCTAAATCCTCTACGACATACTCATGTTTTTCATACACTGGGTCGGGCCGAAGAACAATCACACCTTTTAAGTGTATAATGCGCACCCAATCCTGCTCAACCCAATAAGACCTCTTCTGGTATACTAAACCATCAAAGGAGGTCTCTAGCAATGAGACGACAATTCACTGCTGAGCAGAAGGCGACGGTAGCCTTAGCTGCACTCAAAGGCGACAAAACCATTAACCAAATAGCCTCAGATTTTGAGGTTAACCCCACCCAAGTAAAGCAATGGCGGGATGCCGCAAAGTCCAGTATGGCTGACGCTTTTGCCGACAAACGAAACGCTGCCGCTAAGGCAGCTGACGCCCAGAAGCGAATCGATGAACTCCATCGGGTCATTGGCGTCCGTGATGCTGAACTCGAATGGCTTAAAAAAAAGATCCATCGTGAGCTGGGGCTGTAGCTCGCCAGACGCTTGTACCCCTTCGCTTCCACTAGTCAGTACGCTCTCATCAATCCATCGGTACGATTTGGCCGGTCTCATTGAACCAGACCATCCGTCCTTGTCGGTGACCCGGCAGACTGCATTGCTGGGACTGAGCAGACGCACGGCCTACTACCAGCCAGTAGACAATCCCAAAGCTCAAGCCCTGCTCAAACGGGACATGGATGCCGTCGATGTCGTCTACACGGATTACCCGTTCTACGGCTACCGCCGGATGCATCTGGAGCTACTGGACCGGTATGGTCTTGACCTGGGTCGAAAGCATATTCGTACGGTGATGAAACTCCTTGGGATAGAGGCTATCTACCCTAAGCCGAATACGAGTAAACCCGGTGTTGGCACGGGCCACAAAATCTATCCGTATCTGCTGCGTCATGTGAAGGCGGCATACCCGAACCACGTATGGGGCACGGACATTACATACATCAAAACACGGGATGGGTTCGTCTATATGGTAGCGTTCATCGACTGGTATAGCCGGTATGTCATATCCTGGGCCTTGAGCGACACACTGCAAAACGGTTTTGTCTTGCAGGCGCTCAAGGACGCACTGTGCTTTGTGGACGACTGCGGGCTGTCAATTCCAGACATCTGCAACTCTGACCAGGGTAGCCATTTACAAGTGAAACATACACGGGAACCCTGGAACAAGCAGGCATACAGATCAGCATGGATGGAAGAGGCAGATGCCTGGACAATATCTTCACTGAGCGCCTATGGCGCACCGTGAAATACGAGGACGTGTTCCCGCATGCCTACCAGAACCTCGCGGAGGCACAGGCAGGGCTGGAACAATACTTCACGTTTTACAACCACAAACGAAAACACCAGAGTCTTGACTACCGAACACCAGCAAGCGTATATTTCGACGTACGAACCGACCAACTCTAAGCGGCTTCGTAACCAATACTAACCAGTACCGGAACAGGTCTACGTCAAAGCGGTTATGTGAGCAGGTTGGGGAGCGCAGTATAGTGTCCTAGTGAATCAAATTTGAGCTCAACATGAAGATGTGGCTCGAGGGTACCGAATTGGAGCAGGCCGTGACCATTTGTATGCAATTTCTGACAGTCATCTTGCAATGCCTTCAGGTCGCAGTGGTGCAGCGCAGCTCCACTAATCTCCACCGTAGAACACGCGGTTCGATATGAAATGGTGGCACGCAACCAGCCGGCATCATCATAAGAATTTTGTTCCGTCAAATTGAGGCTTGGAAATTCTTTGCCGTCCACCCATATGTGCAGTTTTCCTATTGTTATATCAGGTTTGTCTGTCATCATTAATCTCGCTTGAGCATGACGGTGAAGGCTTCGGATGGGATGTCGACTTTACCGAAGCGTTTCATGCGTTTTTTGCCTTTGGCCTGTTTAGCGAGCACCTTTTTCTTGCGGGACACGTCGCCGCCGTAGAGCCCAATGGTCACATCTTTGCGGTAGGCCGATATGTCTTCGCGAGCAATAAACCGGCCGTTTATGCCTGCCTGCAAAGCAACCTGGAAGTTCTGGCGCGGAATAACTTCCTTTAGCTTTGCCACCACATCGCGGCCCAGTTTTTGGCTTTCACTGCGGTGCGCCATAACACTCAGTGACGATACCATTTCTCCGGCAACGTAAAAGTCTACTTTCACCAGGTCTTCGGCGCGGTAATCATCGAGTTCGTAGTTGAAACTGCCGTAACCGCTCGTAATGCTTTTGAGTTGGTCGTAAAAATCGGTCAGCAGGTTCGCGAGCGGTGCTTCAAAGCTCACGAGCGCTCGGTCTTCCATGTAGCTGAGGTTTTTTTGCAGGCCGCGCTTGCTGCTTATGAGCTGAATGACCGGGCCAACGTATGTTTGCGGCACAACTATCTCACCCTTTATCCATGGTTCACGAATTTCGGCAATTTTGGTCGGTTCGGGTAAGTCGGCAGCAGATTTGATATCTATTTCTGCGCCACTAATGAGCCTTACCTGGTAGTCGGTGCTTGGGTTAGTAACGACAAGCTCAAGGTTATATTCGCGCTCCAACCGCTCGCGGATGATATCCATGTGGAGCAGGCCTAAGAAACCAATACGCACGCCAAACCCAAGTACTGGTGAATTTTCTGGCGCAAACTGCAGGGCGGAGTCGCTGAGGCTGAGTTTTTCTATAGCATCCTTCAGTTCTTGGTAATATTCGTTTGACTCTGGGAAAAAGCCCGCGTATACAAACGGTTGGACATTGCGGTAGCCTGGCAGCGCTTGTGCGGCAGGCTGGGACATCAGCGTAATTGTGTCGCCGACCTTGGCTTCACGGGTCGATTTTAGGTTGGTGACAATGTAACCGATTTCGCCCACCTGCAGGCTGGGCCGTGCGGTCATTTCCGGTGTGAGTGCACCGACCTCAAGCGCCAAACCATGCGCGCCTGTTGCCATCATTTTAATGCCAGCGTTTTTTGTGATTGCCCCATCAAACAACCGTACGTACAGAATGACACCGCGGTAATCGTCGTAGTAGGAATCAAATATTAAGGCGCGCGTGGGACGACCTTTTTCACCCGGGACCGCACTTTCCCCTCTGTCATTTTCACCCCATTCAATTTCAGAGGACAGTCCTCTTAGAGTGGTGGGGGCGGGGATTTCGGCAACAATTTTCTTTAGCACAGCGTCGACGCCTTCGCCTGTTTTTGCGGAAATAAGCAAAATGTCTTCTTTTGTACAGCCAAGCAGTGCAATCACTTCGCGGCTAACCTTTTCGACATCGGCAGCTGGCAGGTCAATTTTGTTAAGCACCGGTATGATATGAAGGTCTTGCTCCATGGCGAGGTAGACATTGGCAAGCGTTTGCGCCTGTATACCCTGGCTGGCATCCACGACCAAAAGTGCACCCTCGCAAGCCTGCAGACTACGGCTCACTTCGTAGCTAAAGTCTACATGACCAGGGGTATCGATAAGGTTCAGTTCGTGACCCTGATACTCCATACGCACAGGAGCGAGTTTGATGGTAATGCCCTTTTCGCGCTCTAAATCCATGCGGTCGAGTAGCTGCGCTTTCATATTGCGCATCTCGACCGTTCCGGTCAGCTCAAGCAACCGGTCAGCCAGCGTCGACTTCCCATGATCTATATGTGCAATTATGCAGAAGTTTCTTATTTTAGACTGGTCCATGTTCTGGACAGTATAACAGAGGTGGGCTGGATTTAATATTCAATTTTGACTGGTTTCATCACGAACCGTTTCACCGAAGCAAAGAATTCCCGTGCTTCACTAAGCCCAAATAGTGCCGAAACAACCAGGTGTGTTGTAATAGTTGCGCCAGCAATTGCGCTTAGTTTGTACAGTAAAACAAGCCCCTTATCGGCCGTCATAAGCGGTAGGAATTGGACGGCTATAAACCCGGCCACAAGACTAAAGCCCGTCACCGATATTATGCGGAATATACCGCTCCAAAACTCTGCGTCAAACAACTTACGGTCACGTTTGAGCATAATGGCGCCAAGCACAGTTACTTCCACAGCCGCCACAATGGACTGGGCTATGGCTAGTCCAACCACCCCATAACTATACGGACGTGAAAGTTCATACGCCAAAACAACGTTAAGGCCAATTACAAATATAGAGACAACGAGCGGCGTCCGAGTGTCTTTCTGAGCGTAAAACCAGCGCGAAATAATGGCAAAAATGGTTCTAAACAGTATTGCCACACACAGCGCACCAAAAATGATAGCAATGTCACCACTTGTATTCCGCGAAAAAATTAGGCGCGCCAGGTAGCCTCGACCAAAAAAGCTTATAACCACAACTGGCAATATTATCCATATGATGAGCCGTAGCGTACGAAGAAAATCTTGCCGGAATAAGTCGGGCCTGCCCTGGCTTAAGCGCGTATTGAGACGCGGAAACACTGCTGTAGATATGGCGGTACCGATGAGCAAAATTGGTGCAGTATGCAGCACGTACGCGGTGTTGTAGTCGGCAACAGCTTTTGCCCCGCCAAGCTGCTGCGCAGATGCGAGATTTGTTTCAACAATACTCTGCACTTGGTCAAGGCCTTGGTCTAGTGACCGTGGTGGCAACTGTTTCAGCATGGAGCGAAAATCGTGCGAGCGCTTGATAGACGGCGACCAATGAAAGCCAAGCCCCGAAACACCAATCAGTATAACCAGCAGCTGTAAAAGTGCGCCAATTGCTGCACCTATAGCAAGCCCAACTATGCCAACACTATCTTTAAATATATACAAGCTGACAATAATACTGACGTTATAGAATATGGGCGCTGTTGCATAGAAGAAAAACCTGCCAAAAACCTGTTGGGTCGAAGCAATTATGCCCGAAATGGTAAACAACATGGGGTTCAGCGCAAGTATCCGCATCATGGTTGCGACATTGTGGAGCTGCTCTGCGGTGTAACCGTGCGTGAGCTTCTTCGCAAGCACGTCTGCAAATATAAACATAAACACACCGACGATTGCCAAAAATATGCCAAGGAAATTAATGAGGCTCGTTGCCAGCTCCCAAACACCCCGCCGGTCACCCTTTGCCAGTTTGTCATTCAAATAAGGCATAACTGCCACACCAAGAGCACCTGCTGCAATGATAAAGAAAAAGAAGTCTGGCAACACAAATGCCGCAAAGTACACCCCGGCGTTTTGTGGGTCGGTTATAGCGAGGTCACCGTAGTTTGCATTCACCAATTTGGTCCGAAAAAACCCGAGAACTTGGGAAATAAGGGCCGCTCCCATGAGCAGCATAGCGGCATTGCCGAAACTGATGCGTTTCCATTTTCGTGTCGCTATTCGCATATCTCTACGTAGTATAGCTCTCCGGCGGGCATGAAGTCACTTACTTTAAATGAACAACATGCTCTTCAGACAATACGCCATTGTTGTTAGTGTGTTCGGGCGATGCAGCAGGAGTAGATGTTTTTTTACGCTTCCGAACCCGTTTGCGTTTAGTCTTTGCTGGCTCCTCCTTTGTTGTGCTCGAGGAAATAACCGTTTTTACAACGCTTGTTACCTTCTGGTTTGTTGCGGGCTCTGTTTTGGGCTGCGTAACCCCGCTAGCTGGCGTGACTGATGGTTTTGCCTGCGGTACAGCCGCGACCGACCCGGAGAGGCCGTAGCGCTCACCAATAAACCGTTCTACAGCGCTTCTCTGCTGCGCATACAGCGAGCGACTATGGTCAATAATATGCTGGCTATAATCAAACGGAAAACCGGGCAAGTTTAAGCTTATGGCGGAGAACGCTTGGACTTTTTCTCCCCCTATGGTCATACTCACCGCAAAGTGACGGTTGTGCATGTGAACCATATCGTGGTCGGTAAACTTCGGCTCAAAATATTTCATCATGGTGCTCGCATCGTCTGCACTGGTTCGGAAGCTAATGATAGACCCCACGTTACCAAATACTGCGTCTTTTACTTCTGGGAGCATTTGGGCAATATACTGGTTTGCAACGGTGAGGTTTAGGCCATATTTGCGTGCTTCGCTCAGGATGGTAGCAAACGAATCGGTCGCAAAATTCTGGAACTCATCGACGTACAGGTAGAACGGTGTACGTTGTTCTCCTTGTATATCTGCCCGAGACATTGCCGCCATTTGCACTTTTGTTACAAGCAGCGCACCAAGTAGCGCCGCGTTGTCTTCGCCAACAAGCCCACGGCTAAGGTTTACGATAAGAATTTTCTTCTCATCCATAATTTGACGGATATTGAAACTGCTTTTCGGCTGGCCAATGATATTACGCACGAGCGGATTTGCTGTAAACGCGCCAACTTTGTTTAAAATGGGCGCAACCGCTTCGGTCATGAATTTTTCGTTCCAGCTGGCGAATTCAATCGTCCAGAAATTGCGTACCACTGGGTCGGTAACATACTGGAGCACATCGCTGCGGAATTTTTTTTCGGTGAGCATGCGGGTTATGTCTAACATGGTCGCTTGCGGATAATCGAGCAGGGCGAGCAGACAATAGCGCAAAATATATTCGAGCCGTGGCCCCCAACTATACTCAAACATGCGCTTAATAACACCAATCAGCTCAGATGAGGTGTGGGTTTTAAGCTTTGGGTCGTAGATTTCGAGTGGGTTGAAACCCATAGGAAAGTCTGTGTCGGCGGGGTTGAAGTAAACGACGTCGGCCGCGCGTTCGGGCGGTATTCGTTTTAATATATTTTGAGCATAGTCACCGTGCGGATCGATAACTGCAAAACCGTAGGGACTATATATGTCGGAGATAGTGAGCAGCTCAAGGAGGCCTGATTTGCCCGTACCCGTCTGCCCAATAATGTACAGATGTCGGCCTCGGTCGGTGCGCGGCATGCCAAACATAGTGTTGTGTCCACGAAAGTTCGTGGCAGCGAGGGGACTGAGCGTATCCTGCGTAGCTGCCGAGACAACGGGGAGGTTTGCTGGCGGCTCGGCCGTTTGACTGGTTGCCCACATGATGTACGGTGTTTCTACCGTGGTGTGCGGCAAGTGATACAGAGTGGCAACTTCTTCAATATTGCACATAAACCCGACCTTGTTAAACGCCCGACTGCGAAAATGTGCAATCAGAAACGGGTCGTCAATAATCCGCTTGGCCTCAAAGCCATTCAGGTATGTACTATTGAACTGCTTGTAACTAGCGACAATTGACTGCATTTGCAGCTGTGCCTGCTGTTTCAGAGTGTTCCCCCGGTAAACAATCCGCACCTGGGTTTCAAACGCCAACTTCTGGGTTTTTTGTTCTGCGGCACTTATACGCGTTTGCTGGTCGTCGGTTAGTTTGGCGGCATCTGCTTTCGTTTCTGGTGGCGCCCACAGCACACTAAGCATGCCGGTGGTTGTCATGCTGGACTGCCCTTTCATCTTCGCGACATAGCGTTCGCTGGCTCTATGCCAGTTTTGACTGGCGGGACGAATGAGTAGCTGCAGCCACGCCTCTTCGTCATCGCTAAACTTGGCAAGCGTCGCGGTAATGGCCGCAAGTGGATCTACCTCGAAACTTTGAAAAGTCTTTATGGGCAAAGCATTATTCCCTGTAAACCGCAGTTCGGTCACAAGCTGGGTCGAATACTGCTCCTCGGGATTATGTGCCGCATAATCTTCCACCTCAGTTATATGGACTGTGGGATACTGTGCATAGATTTGTTCTTCCACGTAACTTACTAGGTAGCGCGGTACCCACACATAAAAACCAATCCGTTTTCCGCGCACGGCTATTTCAAAACTAAGCCGTTCGCGTTTGGCCGCCTTTAAGATACCTGGCGTGGGTATGGTAAGTAGCCCGTGCAGACTGGCGAACATTTGCTCGGCCGCCAGTTCTTTTTTATCGTTGGTGCGTGGCACCTGCAGGAGTAGTACCACCCCTGTATCATCATGCGTTGGCTCTTCGGCCTTTCCAAATAGTTTTCCCGCCATAGTGAATTCCCGCTCCGTAAGCGGTTTCACCTCCTATTGTCTCACTTTTCGTGTATGAAAAATAGCCGCGTTTCCATGATTTGTAATTTATTCAATAAATATGTTATAATTATACTATGTCTAAATCAAAAAATGGCGAGCTCGCGCCTATTCGATATTCGTTTCATCCCACATCTGGCCCAGACTCCGAACAAGTTGCAGTAGGGGGCGCAGTTTGGGGAAAACTAGTACCAAATACCAGAAAAGACCGCAGATGGTGGCCATTTAGTGGAAATGCCAGTCTAGCACAATACGCAAGCCTCACAGTCGACTTAGATTCCAGCCCACGGGACGGGACTCTTAGAACCGACTATACCCCTCCGACGCTCACTATGAATAGTATGCTCGGTGTGCTTGTTTTTGGCACTTTATCTGAAGATGGTACCTTTATTCCTGATGAAACTCAACCAGAAGCTACCGTTGCGGTCCGTGGTGAGTATCCCGGTGCAACACTCGAATTGGCGGTCGTAGAAGCTATTGTTCGAGCCCAAACCAGTTAGTACAGCGCGGCTTCTTTAGGCAGATGCGAACCATCAAATAGCTTAGCGACTTCTTCTGCTTCGACGGTTTCTTTTTCCAGCAAGGCGTCTTTTAGCTTTTTCAGCTGTGCCATGTTTGCATTTATTACCCCACGGGCACGCTGGGCCGCCTCTGTTATAAGTGCTTCGACTTCGTCGTCAATAATTTTGGCCGTTTCGTCAGAGTATTCGCGTTCGTGCATGATGCGCTCCATCATAATGCCCTCTTCGGCGTGGAACACTTGGTCGCGAAGTTTACTTCCCATACCCTGTTTGGTAACCATTTCGCGCGCCAGTTCGGCGGCTTTCTGGAGGTCATTGCCGGCACCAGTAGTTACGCGGTCTTTCCCATACATAATTTCCTCAGCTATACGACCACCCAGCATACGAGCCAGCACATCTTTGTATTCGAGAATGCTGTGGTAGCTCTTGTCTTCAGGAGGGATAAACCAAGTCACGCCGCCAGTACCACCACGAGGTATGATGGTAACTTTGTGCACGACATCACTGTCTGGCAACACATGCCCAACAATGGCATGCCCAGCTTCGTGATACGCGGTGAGTTCTTTTTCTTTCTCGTTCATAACCTTGCTCTTGCGCTCCGGGCCAATCGCCACGCGCTCAAAAGCTTCAGTCACATCTTCTTGTGTAATCTGGTTGTGGTTATTTCTAGCAGCAATAATCGCCGCTTCATTGGCAATGTTTGCTAGATCTGCACCGGAAGAGCCAGCTGTTTTGGCGGCAAGGGCATCTAGGTCAACGTCTTTGGCAAGCGGCTTGTCTTTGAAGTGAATCTGTAGCACCGCCAAGCGGTCAGCTCGTTCTGGCAGGCCAATCATCACACGGCGGTCAAAACGCCCCGGGCGAAGCAACGCTGGGTCCAGCACATCGGCTCGGTTGGTAGCGGCAAGCACTATGACGTTTTGCCCCTGTTCAAACCCATCCATTTCTACCAAAATTTGGTTGAGTGTTTGTTCGCGCTCATCATGACCACCACCCATACCACTGCCGCGGCGGCGGCCAACGGCGTCAATTTCGTCGACAAATATGATGCACGGTGCGTTTTTCTTTGCTTTGGCAAACAGGTCACGCACGCGTGACGCACCAACACCCACAAACATCTCTACAAATTCAGAACCGGAAATACTGAAAAATGGCACGCCAGCTTCGCCAGCGACGGCGCGGGCAAGCATGGTTTTACCGGTTCCGGGTGGCCCGACCAGTAGTACGCCCTTTGGAATTTTTGCACCAAGTGCCGAAAACTTTTTGGGAAACTTCAGGAACTCCACTACTTCTTCTAAATCTTGTTTGGCCTCGCCCTGTCCAGCTATTTCCTTAAAGGTAACTTTGTCTTTTTCGTTGCCATACAGTCGGGCGCGAGATTTTCCGAAACTAAGCGCTTGGTTACCCTGCCCCTGCGCACTGCGCATCATCCAAACCAGTAATGCCCCTATAAGCAGCACTGGCACAATGGTGGTCAGCCCAAAACCGACAATGTTCGAGGTGGTCGAGCTAGACGGCTTGGCCGTAATCTTCACTTTGTCGCTCTTGATGCCCACGTCCACAGTGGTAGCGCCATCCTCGAGCCGTGATTTTAGCGTTGGCTTTTCCTTGTTCTTTTCCGTGATAACAAGCTGAGAACCATTAACTTCTATTTGGTTATACTTGCCAGCATTTGCTTCTTTGACAGCCTGCGAGAATGGGATTTCTTTGAGTGCCGTCGGTTGGTTCATTGCCGAAACCGCGATGAGTGTAAACAGTGCAATGAGGGCTATAAAGCCTATGTTTTTCCCGGTACGCTTGCCTGCAGGCCGCTTACCGCTTGAACGGGGTGATTTTGTCTCCATGTCGAACTAGTATACAACAGATACGTGACTTTTTCGACGATTTCACCTAGGATACACTTTTTAACAGAGAAGAGATTCACCCGACACGGTCTTATGTCTAGTTTTCATCACGCATGTCACGGATGGGGTTGCGCCCCAAGTTTGTGGCCAGTGGGAGCAGAGCGCTAAACAATGCCGACGCAACGATAATAGCCGCAATCGCAACCATAAGCTGACCATCCACCCCAAACAATACAAATTTTCTGTTTACGTCAGCAGCATTATACGCAAGGACGGCAGAAGTACTGATGTCTTGTGAATATTTGCCACTAAGCCAGAGCGAGATGATTGCGCCAAAACACAATGCTATGAGCGTAATCCCAATACCGAGATATATCGTGTATGTAAGGTAGACTTGACGAATATCGTTTCGTGTCGCACCGAGCGCACGAAATACAGCTGTTTCGCGTCGGCTGTCGGCTATAATTTTCCCCACAATGCCCATAAGTACCAAAGTAGCCAAGACGACGACCACGAGCGTCACATACTTCATGACCTTCCACACGCTTTGGCGTAAATCCTCTATAGCAGCCGCATTGCTGCCAAATGGTTTCATGTCGAAATATTTTCCTGCCGCATAACATTTTTGGGCACGACCAGCGTCTTGGCCGGGTGGCATCATACCGTTTGATTCAACTGAACATGTCTTATTTTTTACAAATGAACGAGCCTCTGCCAGGGTCGCGAATTCTGCATAGTACGCCCGTTCCGTGGGCAACGCTTTGTCATACGCGGTAACAAAGTTTGCAATGCTGGAATCAGGCTTTATGACGTTTACAGGTGAGAACCAACCGCTACCAAGACTTGATTGCAATATAGACGATGCAAGTGAACGCACGCTAAAGCCAAACTCATAGTTTTGGTCGGGTACAAGACCCACGATTCGCACAGGAACGATTGACTGAACTGGGTCTGGGTACGCCTCGTATTGTTTCTTGAATGCGAGCTCGTTGGCAGCTTGCTTTTTCTCTTCAGCAGAGCGCGTATCTTTTGTGATAGCAACCGCGCCACATGCCTCTGCCGGTACCGCATACTGGAGTGCGGGCGGTTGAAAATCACGCTTACCTTTGTTGGCCGCCATTTCACGAACCTGATCGCGAGCTATCTGCATAAGCTCCGCGCTTGACGCATTGCGGTAACATAGCTGGGCAGTTTTACCAGCAATGGCCTTGCGAACCGTGACGAGGCGTTCAAGCCGCTGACTTGATGTCGCCGTTGAGTTCAGGGGTGTCATACCCAATATCTCTTCCGCAACACTCATTGGTGCAATAACTGGCACGCTATTGTCCCTTCCTAGAGCTAAGTTTTGGCCCGGTAATACAAACGGGAGGAGTAAGTCACTATCGAAGGCCGACCAACCATTGCTGGTCAATGTATCAAAGCCAGTTGGGCCGTGGCCGCCGGTAGTATCTTTTTGGGTCTCTTTACCGTCTTTAATGGGCTGAATGTAACTATTGACCAGGCGCATACTCGGCCCTTCGAACACACTATAGTACGTACTTTTGTAGATTTTTTTCGCACCTGCTTGTGTTGCTGTTGCAACGAAATCATTGTAATCAATGTGCTGTACTGTGCGCATTTTTTCAGCAAAGAGCGCATTTGCTACTGGAGACATCCCATTGACGTAATACTCCTCGCTTCCTTTCGGACCACCCTGCATTGTCGGTAGATTGGGATCGACCGCAGGGTCGTATGTGATACCTAGGCGTTTCGCTGCTGCCTTTTTTTCGCTCGTCAGCCGAACTGTTTCAGTGCGCAAACGATCCATGAACTCTTTATCGTCACTTGAACTCCACAAGTTTCCGGCAACAATGGGACGAGCTTGAATGATAAAGCGGCTGCTCAAGCCCTCGTTACTAAAACCCTTTAAGCTTTGAGCTATGCCGCTAATCATAAACGCTACTGTTGCGATACCTGTAAAAAGGAGCGCCACAATTGTAATCACGATCCCTGTACGAACGGGTCGGGTCCGTAGTTTGGCGGCGGCAAGACGAATGCCATCAACTGGGAACATCATGCCACAATTCCCCCGTCGCTCATGTGAATTGCGCGATCTGCCATAGCGGCAAGCGCTAGGTCGTGCGTGACGACCACAATGGTCGCACCGCGCTCATCACGAATCCGCTGAAAGAGCTCGAAGATGGCGGTCGCATTTGAGCTATCGAGGTTACCGGTCGGTTCATCTGCGAGCAAAATCTCTGGGTTATTCTGTAGTGCACGCGCTATGGCCGCTCGCTGCATTTGCCCGCCAGACAGTTCACGTGGGTAGTGGCGCAAACGGTCAGCAAGACCAACCGTTTCGGCGGTTTCCTTGCTTTTTTCGGCACGGACTGCACGCTTGGTGCGGGCGAACATAGCCGGAACTTCTATGTTGGTTTGCAGCCGCAAAAACGGTTGCAAGTAAAAGAACTGGAACACAAAACCAATGGTGCGGTTGCGGAAGCGCGATAGCTTCCCATCGCGTAATTTTTGGAGGTCTTGGCTATGCACGGTGATAGCCCCGGTCGATGGTTTGTCGAGCCCGCCGATGAGTTGAAGCAGGGTGCTTTTGCCGCTGCCGCTCGTGCCTGTAATGGCAACAAATTCGCCCTTGTGTACCTGCACGGTCACGTCTTTGAGTGCCTCAACCGATGTTTTGCCCACTTTGTACGTTTTACTCACATTTTCAACATGAACGACAACTTCGCTATTTTTGGGAGTATATGATTTAGACTCACGAATGGTTTTAGCCGCTAACTTGAGCTCCTGAAGCGCAGTCTGCGCGTCCCCGTCGCAAGCCTTGAGGAGTTGCGTTGCATACAAGCGTTTTTCTTCTGTATTGTCTCGGCCCGCCATTTATTCTAGTATGCACCGCTTATGCTTGGTTTGCAATTAGCATACTCCGCAATATCACGCTAATTTTCCACACTTATTAGTCGGCCGAGTAAAAAGTGTGGCGAGACTATAGGGGCAAATCATTACACTCAATTTTGAAGGAGGGCATCGCTACGCTCTAGGTGCAGCGAATTTCCTTTGGCTATATCTACCTGTGAACCGTTTCGGCCGGTGCGGACGGCAGTGTCGAGTCGTAGGATAAGTTTGGTTGTCACTCCAATGGACGTGTTTCGGCGCAGCCATTCTGCCAGAACTTCCCTGGCCACTTCTTTTGGTAGTTCCCGGTACGCCAAACGGTCAATACTCTGGGGCGTGGTATGCCGCTGCAAGTATTCTCCCACAAGGCCCGTAATAGCATCGTTCAGTTCGGCCGCCTTTGCACTGTGTTCCAGCAGTTTTGCGCGGGCTTTTTCGTCTAGTTTTGTCACGACATGCTTGCGAATGTAGTTGCGTAAGTATGTTTCGTCGGCGTTTGTGCTGTCTTCGCGCCACGCCAAATTGTGCGAATGTGCATAAGCCCGAATCTGTTTTTTTGTCATACCTAATAGCGGCCGCCGCACAAGCTGACTTGACCGTAGCGAGCTGAGCCCTCTGCTTTTTGTTCCGCGTAGCCAGTTGATGATGATGGTTTCTAGCACATCGTCCTCGTGGTGGGCCGTGATGATGGCATCGGCGCCTGTCGCCTGCTTTACTTTTGCAAGAAACGCATAACGTGCTTCCCGGGCAGTCGCCTCACTCGCTCCCGCTCCCAACTCCGCTCGGTCATACACGAAAGACAGCCCGTACTGTTTGGCCAGTTTTTGTACCAGCTTTCGGTCCTCGACAGAGTCGGGCCGAATGCCATGGTCGAAGTGCGCAATAATTAGGGCTGAGGGCTGAGGGCTGAGGGCTGAATTTGTTCTACTTTGCCTTTTGTCCTTTGCCCTTTGCCCTGCCAACATATGCAAAAGCACCACCGAGTCCACTCCCCCGCTTACCGCCACCACATACCGCCCACCCGGCAAAGTAATTTCCATATACTATAATTATACGCGTGAAAGATACATCACTGGAAGCACGAGTTGCAGCACTCGAGGCCAGAAACAAGAAAGTTGAGGCAGAGAAGGCATGGGAAACCAGCTGGGTGCGACGCGGTGCCATTATGCTACTGACCTACCTGTGTGTGGTTGCCTACTTGCATTTCGTCATTCACGTGAGTCCGTGGCTGAATGCGCTAGTTCCTGTTTTGGGGTTTGGGCTATCTACCTTAACTCTGAGTTATATAAAGATACTCTGGAAAGGGCAAGGAAAATGAAACGACTCTACTTTATACGCCACGGACAGAGTGAGCTGAACAAGCAAAAAATATTAGCAGGCCACACCGACACGCCTCTGACGGCAAAAGGACGATCGCAGGCAAGGGCGGCAGGAAAAAATGCCCATGGCCTCGCCATAGATTGCATTGTGTCATCTCCTCTGAGCCGGGCGCATGAAACAGCACATATTGTGGCGCAAGAAATCGGCTTTCCGGCAGATACGATTATCTTGAACCCACTAGTAATAGAGCGGACGTACGGTGAATTGGAAGGTACCCCGTGGGATACCGAATCGCATATAGATGACCTTGACGGCGTGGAAACGCTCGCTGCTGTACTCGCACGCGCCCATGAAACACTGACGTTTGTGAGCTCGCTTCCGTACGAAAATATTCTCATAGCCAGTCATGGTACATTTGGGCTTGCCCTGCAAGCAGCCATACAGGGTGAGCAAACGTTTCAAGACGTAGATGGTATACCAAACGCCGAGGTAATTCGCTTCATCCCTACATTCTCATTCGAATCCGAACACCCCGTAGCTTTTTAATCTCACTTGAGAATACCTCATTCGGTGTTTTGTAGTCCAATCGTTTCCGTGGTCGGTTATTAATTTCTTCTACGATGTCATTCAAGTCTGCCTGGCTTAGCGCGGTGAAGTCAGTTCGCTTTGGCAGGTAGCGTCTGAGTAAGCCATTCGCATTCTCATTGCAGCCGCGTTGCCAGGAGCTGTATGGGTCGGCAAAATAGGCCTGTATATGCAGCTGCGCTTTGAGTACCGCATGTTGATGGTTCTCGCGGCCATTATCCAAGGTGGTCGTCCGCCTCGCTCGTGCCGGTAGGGCCTTGAATATGGCGAGCTGAGCCGCCACGGTATCGGCGCTCGTAATTCGCGCGACCTTACGGGCGAACAACTTGCCGGAGACTCGTTCGACTTCCGTGTGGATGCCATCGCCGACCGATTGTTTGCCCTCCACGCTGTCGCCCTCGTAGTGACCGAACTGTTTACGCTTGGCTACTGCCTTTGGCCGCTTATGGATGCTCACTCTATCTGGTATGTGGCTCTTATGGACACGTCTGCCTGGGCGTCTACGCCGCTTCTTCTGCTTTCTCGGGAGATACTCCCAAAGCTTCAGCTCGACTTGCTCAGGTGCGTAGAGGTACCGGTATATCGCCTCATGGCCAAGCCGCATGGCAGGGGTATGCGGATAGTCAATGGGTAGCCTGCCGGCAATTTGTTCCGGACTCCAGCCATCACGAATGTGCTGTTCAACGTAGGCGCGTAACCCAGCATATTTTGGCAAGGTGAGCTTTGGTTGCTTGCCGCTGCGTTTAGCGCGTTTGTTGCGCAGAGACTGCGCATGGATGGCAACATAGGTTACGGCGTGCACATTAGAATCATGCCAACTACCGGCTTCCAGCTCATGGCTGACGGTTGAGGGTGAGCGGCGTACTTGTCTGGCTATTTCGCGTACGCCGCAACCCCTGCTGTGTAACCGGGCAATCTCATCACGGTCTTCTGGCGTTAACTTCTTTGCTCCCATCTGAACATTCTACCTTTCTGGTAGTGTTCGGATTCTTACGAGAACTTAGAATCTAGCCCGTTCTGTCGGCCAGTGCTATACTAATAGCACAAGCGAAACCAAAAATGGAAAAAGATATCATCATATTAGTCGTGGGCATGGTTGTAGGCGCCATGAATGCAATCGCCGGCGGCGGTATGCTCATAGGCTTTCCGGTGCTACTAAGTTTGGGCGTGCCGCCCCTGGTGGCCAATGTTACGGCAAACATCATTACACCTCCCGGTCAGCTTGCTGCCGTATTTGCTTATCGTAATTTTTTGCGAAAAGTGCCCAAGCGGTACATTCTTATTTTGCCGTTTGTGGCAGTCGGGGCGCTTGCCGGAGCGCTAACACTGCGTGCCATGCCCAGTAACGACTTTGCCAAAATGGTTCCCCTACTCATTCTTTTTGGTGTTGCGCTATTTGCTTTTCAGCCTTCGCTGCATTTTCACCTGCACAGCCACCTACACGGCCGCCGAAAAAACTTGCTACCAATTTTGCTCATAGGGGTTGCCTTGCTGCCTATTACGTTTTACGGTGGATTCTTTGGGGCAGGCTACGGATTCATTATGCTGGCGTTTTTGGGGCTCGGCAAAATTCACGAAGTTCACATGCTTGCCGCCATGAAAAACGTGTCGGCCATACTGGTTTCCCTGATATCTATTGCCGTCTTGTATTCAACCGGATTGGTCGACTGGCATATTGGCATAGTCATGGCCGTAGGAACCACCATTGGCGGCTATCTTGGTGCGCGCGCCGCGAAAAGGGTATCTTCCTACTGGCTGCGCATAGCGGTCATCGTCATCGGCCTCGCCGCCGCCACCCACCTCGCCCTGAAGAACTATTCCTGACATTTCACCCGGGATCGCTATTTCTCATCCGTCGACTTCACCTCACTATATAAACCCGATATGAAGACTTTGAAAATAGCCTCCGAAGAGGCTATGAATCCTATTTTGGTAGCACCAGGTGGGCTCGAACCACCGACCTCAGGCTTATGAGTCCTGCGCTCTAACCAGCTGAGCTATGGTGCCTCGTCGAAGCTGCCGGCTATACCTCGTTTCGGCTGTTCGCCAAAAGCTTCGGTCTTTGCCAATGCGTCTCCTCTTAAAATCCTATTCAGTCGCCTACGCTCCTTGGCTTAGGATTTTATACAGCTTCAAGAGAACAGAGGGGATTGTAACAGATTGAACCGCAGATTTCCAGATTTTCGCCACATTAAAAGCGGTCTGGTATTATGATCCCATGCCTGCTCAAGAAACATCTACCAATACTATCGCCCGCGAAAAGCAAATCATACAAGACGTGATTGGCGCTAATAGCATTGAGGGGATTTTACTCAATGACGCCGGTTGGGACAGTCGAGTTTACGAGGTCAAACAGCATGGGTATTTCTTTAAGTTTCCACGATCAAACAAAATCCGTCGACGCTATGCTTTCGAGCTTGCGGCACTCAAATTAGCGAGTACGCTCACATCATATGTCCGTACACCTGAGCCGCTGTGGATTGGTAAAGATTACGCCTACTTTGGATACGAAGGCGTCAAGGGAGAGACGCTTGGGTCTGTCTTGCCAAGCCTAACCGATTCCCAAAAGCACATCATAGGCGAACATATTGGGCATTTCTTGCGATTATTACATGATTCGAAACTCGATGGGGCGAGAGAGGTATCGCCTGAAAGCGAAGCTGCTCAAATACAACGCTGGTATAACGAGAATCAAACTGGGATAGCAAAGCTTTTCGAACCACAGAAACTTGCGAAACTCGAAAAACTGGTATATCACACCTGGCCACGGCAGTTAGCAATACTGGGCTCGGATTCGGTGTTGTGTCACGGTGATTTTCATTTCGAAAATATCCTACACGATGCCGGGCAAGGTGTTGGCGTTATAGATTTTGGCGACGTCGCCTATTATGATCGCTCAAAAGATTTCCTAGAGCTAGATGATGACCCAATCGTATACCAGTCAGCGCTACAAGCCTACGGATACACCCCTAAGGATTTTGAGGAAAAAATCGCTCTACGCCAAAATATGATTCAAATCATCAATCTCGGTTTTTACCTTGGCAAGCAAAACCATTCTGGCATACAAAAAACTACTGAGAAAATTATGTTATTTTTGTAGCTACCGCAGTAGGCGGCCGCCGTCGGCTACTATGAGGGAGCCAGTGAGGTAGCTGCTGAGGTCGCTCGCGAGGAACAGCGCCACGCGGCCCATTTCGTCTGGGTCACCAAACCGTTTCATGGGTATCATGGCCGTAAACTGCGTTACCATTTCCTGGTTCATTTCGCCCATGTGTGTGCCGGGCGTACTCACCCCGCCAGGCGCGATGCCGTTTACCCGTATGCCGTGTTCCGCTAGTTCCAGCGCAGCGTTTTTCAGAAAACCCCACACACCGTGCTTCGAGGCATCGTAGGCAGCAAGACCCACGGCCGACGGGTGCAGTGAATCTATAGAGCAAACGGTGATAATATTGCCTCCCCGCCCCTGCTCTTTCATGATTTCGGCCGCCTGCTTGGTGCCAAGAAACACGCCCTTCAGGTTGACATCTATAACTTTATTAAACTGCTCTTCGCTCATGTCTGCAAGGGGTACCATGGGGTATATGCCCGCGTTATTGACCAGTATATCTAGTCCGCCAAAGTTATCGGTAGCCACCCGTAGCAGCGCCGAAACATCTTCAGCCTTGCTGACATCGCATAGCCACGTCGCAGCTGAGTTTGCACGGGTAGCATTGAGCTCTCCAGCAAGAATATCCATTTGCTCTTGCGCGAGGTCGCCAATAACAACGTTTGCGCCGGCCTCATGCAGCCTGCGCACAATGGCTTCGCCAATCCCCATGGCGCCGCCCGTCACCACCGCAACCTTGCCGCTTAGGTTAATAAGTTCGGGTAAAGAAAGTGTGTTCATTTTTCCATTGTACGCCCTAGCGCAATAATACGCTCATCGAGCTGCGGTCAACAAAAGCTGCAAGAAAACGAAAACCCTAGAGCCCAAGAATCTGTTTCTTTTTTGCTTCGAAATCGGCCTCTGAGATTATACCTTTTGCCTTTAGCTCAGCTAGCTTTTCGAGTTCACCCGTCTGTATAGGCGGCTGGGCTGCTGGCGTCGGTGCCGGAACTGGCGTGGCTGGTGCAGCACCCTGCAAAACACCAGCCGCTGCCGACAACGGCTGCCGCCCTCCGCCAAAGTTAAATATCTTTCCAACAAAATCAGTCTTAATCTGGTCAACTATAGTTTGCAAGTTAGTACCCTGCGGTAAGGTTACAGCAAGGGCACGCCCGCTCCGTAGCAGTTTCCAGCCAAAGATGATACTTAAGAGCCGTATGAGGAACGTAACCAAGCTTGCAACCACTACAAAAAGACCAACAAAGAAAAATATTTTCAAAAACAGGTCCATTGTCTTCACATCGTATGCCCATGAGGCAGGCTTATCGGGATTGTAGTTAATAGTTATTTGGTCACCAGCAGAAAGACCACAGTTACTACTTGAGCTTACGGTCGATTGGCTTCTGTATTCTTTTGACCCAACTGTGTAGGAAGCAACCATACTACACGAAGAGCCCCCAGAGGAGCTTGAGGAACCAGAACTATTTGTTTGGTCCGGGATCCCAACCGATACGACCGTCGCAGTTGTGGTAGCAGTCATGGCACTCGTTCCCGCAATCTTCCCTATTGCCGTTGGCATAACCATAAATACCACGCCTAGCAAAATGCCGCCAAGCGAGCCAAATATGCCAGGCCTTTTCTTTCCGGCGAACGGGTTATCAATTCCCGTTAATCCGTCCAAGACTAGCAGGCCACCGATAGCCTGTTGGGCGGCAGCGTACGTTGCAGTGTCTTTCTCTTTATACTGATTAAGCATGTCCTTTGCTTGTTTTTTCAAATTCCCCAGTGTCATTACCTGCTCCTTTTTTCTACTGATTTCTATTTATCATTTTCAAAGCGAATTATACACCGTTTTTTGTGAAGAGAAGAGGCATGATGCAGCATAAACAGTATGAGTCGACTGCCTAGAGGTCTGTGAAGGCAAGCCTAGGTAACAAAGATGGCTACTTGTGGCGTTTTACACATGTAAAACATCGAGTAAGCTCGTTAGTGACGCATCCAGCGTAAAGTTGGCCTTCGCCACCGTGCGTTCCTTTTTTGTGGCTGCGCCAAGGGCAACGGCTTGCTCTATACCCTTCAGAAGCGCCTTAGGGTCGCGCGGCTCCACGAGCGTGAGTAGGCCGCAGTTGGTTTCGGGTAGTCCGCCCAAGTTGCTTGCGACCACCCGACAGCCCGCATGCTGTGCCTCTATAGAAAGCATGCCGAACGGTTCAGCGTACACTGACGGTACAACCAATATGTCACTCCGGCTCAGCAAGCCTGCCATGCCCAGAACTGTTTTTTGCGGCGGAAGTAGTTGGGCGTATTGGTAGCCCTGTAGCATTCGCGCTATGGCTCGGCCAGTCTCAACATGCTGCCCCGCGAGTACAATGCTTACTTTGTGGCCATTGCGACGCATTACCTTTTCGTGCAGCATTTCTAGAACGGTATAGATGCCCTTTTCTGGGTGCAGGCGTCCAGCGTATAAAATCCTCGTGTGTTTGGCTGGTTTTGAGCGTACTACGCTTCCAAATACTGGGTCGGCAAAAGGCAACACTATGTGAATGCGGCTATACGGAATGTCAAGATACAGCGCCCACTGTTGCGCGCTATAGACGCTGGTTGCTATAACACTTTTGCCCGCTATATATGACTGGTACTGAAGTCTTTCACACGCATCGGGTATGACACAGTGCAGTATGATGGCCGCTTTTTGCTTCGTCGCTACCTGGTACGCAGCGTTCACAAATACAATTTGCCCAGTAAGTGCGGTAAGTTCGGCTGGTTCGCGCAGTGCCAAAAATGGAATATCGGCAAAATCTTTGCGACTACCTCGCTTACCGTGGCCAATCGTCACCACTTGTGCTGAAATACCGCGGCGCAGCAGCTCCCGTACGTGGCCGGCCGTGTACGTTTCTGACCCGCCAGTACCAGCCAACATCGGCTCACCGGGCGGCCACACAAATGAAATCATTGTCGCTCCTGTCGTTAATCGACTAAATAGAGTTAAGGAAACGACTGGTGCTAAGAGGAGTTTATCTTAAGATAATCTAGTATCTACAGTATACCACATTCGGCAGAAGATTGCTACTTCGTGGTGCGCTTGCCGATAGTTTTCGTAGTTTTTACGACCTTTTTGGCTGCCATGCGCCCAGGAGTGGCCTCGAGTGTTTTTTCCGGGCCAGGACAATGGCACTGCCCCATTTCGCCGCGATTTTTCATCATCATGCAGTTACGGCAGCGGCAAAAACGAACAGCCACCACCACAAACAAACTAGCTGCGTAGCCTAGTAGTGTCAGCAGTAAGAGCCGCTGGGCGCGTTTTTCCGTCATTTTGAGCGACTGACCACCAACCACATAGTAATCTTTGGCCGCCACGGTTACGCTCGCAATCCGAACACCCGGGCGCGGCGCCCACGTGACGGCGTGTGGCTCACCCGGCTTGGCATGGTTTACAACGCCCGCCGGCATGACAGCAAGCTTTTTGTACAGATAGCCCGACCCGGCAACTGGCTTGCCTTTTTTGTCGTATACAATAACGAACGGCACCGGGTTGTTAGCAAGGTCGGTCGCACCCATTTGTATACTGGTTAGCCCAAATCCGGCATCGAGTTGCTTTGCAGCCTGTGTTGCAAGAAGCTGCGGCATGTCATTTGCCATGAGCCTCCCTTGCTGCTGCACGAGTCCGTACATGCTAGCGAATACGATGGTTATGAGAAGAACGCGTGAAATAAGTGGGTGTCTATGCATATGCTGTATTGTACAGTAGTAGTGAGTTAGTTTGTACCAGTATTGGTTGTTTTAGGCACAGCGCTTTCCCCAACAATAAGTATGAAATCTGCTGCTGGGTAGCTCTTAGACAGGGTGGCCTCCGTAACAACGCTGGCTCCGTACGTTTTCTTCAAGTAGGCGAGAGTGTTTGGTTTTTTGCCAAGCGAATTGTCTATAATGGTCGTCTTTGGCTGATTTGCGGGGGCATCACCAACAACAAGAACGTCTGCACCTTGATTAAACAACTTCAGTTTTTCCTGTTTGGCTAGGCCAAGTGAATCTGTGCCGTTTAGTATCACGATACCGGCATTTTCCTTAACAAGTGGTCCGGCGGTAAACACTTTTTTGATTTGAGCGGCAATTTCACTGAAATCATCGAGGCCTGCCGCAGGTATGAGTGCCGACTGTCCTTCCGGAGAGGTGTAACTCGCAAGCATGGTCACTTTGTCGCCCTTGAGTGTGTTTATGTTGTATGAGTCTATTTTGGCATTGTCGATTTTTTTCATGTAGTAGTAGAGTGATTGCATTTCGCCAATCTGTAGGTCGGTGCGCACGTTGCTGCCAACTGCCTCGACAAGGTTGCTAATTTTGAGCGGGTTGGCCACAACCGCAGGACTCGACGCCTTATCTTTTATGGCTATAAGCATCTGCCGCTGGTTTTCAGTACGGTTAAAATCTGCCTGCGGGAACCCGTAGGACCCATAGCCTTCACCGCGCGCCCTTGCCAAATTCAGTGCCTGCTTGCCATCGAGCTTTACTGGGCCGTTGGGGTACTTTGCCAGGGCGCAGCATCGGCGTGTTGTCCAGTCAAGGCTGGAGTCATATATCCCCCGCGGGTCTTCGCTTTGAATATTAATAGTTATGCCACCGACGGCATTTACTAAGTCCTTGAACGCTGTGTAATTGACCAGGGCATTGTAGTGAATGTTTAATCCAGTGGCGTCTTCGACCACTGTTTCGAGTCCTTCCATACCGCTTTCTGGGAAAACCGAGTTGATTTTGCCGTGACCGCCTTCAGGTTTTGCAACCCAGAGGTCACGAGGAATGCTCAGCATAAGTGCGGTGTCATTTTTAGTGTTTACGCTGAGCACCATAATCGAGTCGGTCAGCTCTGCCCCGCCGTGGCCAAGGTCGTCGGCAGAATTACCTGCTACCAGAACGTTCACGCGACCATTGTCATTACGCAGTTCAGATGGCCGAAATACGCCGAGCAGACTAAATGGGTTTTTGTTGCCAGTGAGCTTGGCAATGTCTTTGTAGAACCGGGCACCAAATGTAAGCACCCCTATCAGCAGGAGTATGCCTAGAAACTTGAAAAATCGCTTAACCCTACCGCCCTTCTTCTTGTGCCGTTTGGCAGCCTGCTTTTCGGCCTTTTTCGCTTGTTTAGCGGCTTTGCGTTTCTGGCGGCGGCTCAAGCCCGGTTCGTCGAGCGGAACGTACTTTTGCTCTGAGCCGTCTAGGCGGTAATCTGCGCGCTCGGGCTGAACCTGTGACTCCGTCAAAACAGGGGAGGGGAGGTTTCGTTTTGGCATATCGGGCAATCCTACCGTCCTACCCTGAGACGGCGCTGAAACAACACCCGGTGTAGCGGGAGTGCGGAATTGTGGACGCCTGGGTGTCTGGCCTGGGCCAGTCAGGAAGCCATCCACGCTCGTCGCCCGACGAGGCTGAAAACTGTCGTACTTTTCTGACATTGCTTACGGCTAGTATAGCATTTTGCTCCGCTCGCTCCAATTTCAAATTTCAGTTTTAATTATATTTTTTTTATTTTGGCGAAAGAGTGTAGTGGTATAGGTTTTTCATAGCAACTAAGTTACAGGTACGTTCTGGCGCGGGTACCAAAACACAGGTGACCGCTTGCACGAAATGGTCTCCCCTTCCCTGTTTTAACGTAACGAAGCAAAAAAACTTTCAGCGCTATGACTGAAAGCTTTTTTGCGGCTTCTCGCGAAAACTACAGTAGCTGTAATTCTTCGTCGATGGCCAGTATAGCGGCGTCGCTACATGGTACTAGCTCATACGCCAACCCGTTTTGTATGGCAAACAACATTGCTCGCCCTTCTTCCCTGTTTTTTTATGTTTTGTAGGGATGTTATGTTTGTGTTTTTTGGCAATAACAACTACTCACGCCCGTATTATATTTCGTGTTTTGTAGTGGCCAATGCCACTGCATCTAGGGCGCCTTTAACATACCGGTTCGCTTTTTTTCTTTGCGTTAACCAGTCGGTTTTGTGGTTGTAATTGCTTTTTGTTTTGTTAGACGCCCTTACTGGCGCCTCTATCAAAACAGTATTAGTATAGCAAAAAGCTTACGTTTTGTCAATATTTATTGTTTGGCTATGGCTAATATTGCTTCTTCTCATAATCAGCCTTATGCTTATATAAAGGAGGGTGGGCATGTCTACATTTTTTTCACTCATGTTGCTTGGGGTGCTCAGCATATATCTGTGGAGCCTGCTGAAACCGAAAAAATTCTCCACGGTCATTCATCGCGATACGAGTAGGGGCAACCTTACAAAATTCTTTTTGCCTACCTTGTTAGTGCTGTTCGTAGTAATCGGTATAACCGCACCAGCTCAAACTGATACGAAGGTTTTGCAAACCACGGCAAATGTGAAACCACTTATGCAAGAAACGAGTAGCGTAAAAGGCGTAAGCGAACGCAAACCTGTTATTGAAACTGTTACTCGAACAGAGACAGAAGTGATTCCGTTCAAAAGTACAAGCGTAAATGACCCTGCCATCTCGGCAGGCACCACTACCATCAGAACCGTAGGTATAAATGGATTGAGAACCAAAACATACCTCATCACCATGACTGACGGCCAAGAGACTGCCCGTAAGCTAGTAAGCGACACGATTACTCAGGCACCAGTAGATGAGATAACGCACAACGGCACAAAGCGTGCAGTAACCCAATCCACTCCCGTCTGTGACAAAAACTATAGCGGCTGCGTACCCGTAGCAAGCGATGTTGACTGCGCAGGAGGAAGTGGCAATGGTCCGGCATACGTAGCTGGACCGATTAACGTCATCGGCAACGATATCTACGGGCTAGACCGCGACAATGACGGCATAGCCTGCGAGTAGGTCACTCTGTTAGCGGCGATTGTGGGGCGCTACGCATTGATGAAGAAGCCTCAAACTCTAGTACGCTGCGTTATACTGGGAAGATGTTTAAGAAAGTGAATATATCGACCGCTCTTGGGTATAATCTTGCAGGAATGCTGCACGAGCCAAATACCGACACGCTTCATCCGCTGGTGATTTTGCTGCATGGGTTTACGGGGTGGAAGGAAGAAAAACATATTGAGACGCTTGCGGAAGATTTAGCGGCACACGGGATTGCGGCGCTGCGGTTCGACGCACCGGGTTCAGGCGAGAGTGAAGGAACGTTTGAACATGATTACACAATGACGAATTACATTGCAGCCGTAGCTGATGTACTGCAGTATGCAAAAAATATCCCGGGTATAGATAACAGCCAAATCGGACTATGGGGTCACAGCATGGGTGGCTTCGTAGCGCTCGCTTCCGCGGTAAAATATCCAGACATACGAGCCGTTTGTTGCTGCCAGCCATCGTCGGGCCCAAAAACTATGAAACCTGGCGAAGAAGAAACGTGGCGCTCGCTCGGCTGGCAGGAGTTTTCTAACGACCACTTCCAAGGTATTCGCTTGCCCTACAGCTTTTATCTCGACCGCCAGTCCTACCACGCACGGCAAGAAGCGCCAAAGCTTGCCATACCTTCGCTGTTCATAGCGGGCACTCATGACCGCTCTGTGTCACTTGAAGACATTCGCGAAATGGCTGCGCTTGCCCCACAGCCGACCAGCTACGAAGAGTTCGAAACAACTCACGGCTACCACAAATACCCAGAAGCAATGCAGGCTATTAACGAAACAACTGTCAGCTTTTTTCAAGAATACCTGTAGCGAGGGTTAGGGCGCCATATCATCGTAAAGTGTGTCGAATGGCTTTGCATTAACGATTTTATCAATTTGTATGCCGGTATCATTTTTTGCAGTAGCAGGTAGTTCACTTACAAAATCGCCAGCTTCTTCGGTTACATACACGGAAAATATTGTGCTGCAGAGTGTTTCGGCAGGAAGATTCTCCTCAATCAAGTTTCCTTTTTTGTCAACAGTTACCTGACTTTCTAGGGTAGCTTTGTCACCAAAGATGTTCTCTATAATAACGTCGAGATTATCTACCTCCGGAAACTTGTTTTTGAATAGCGCTGTATACGCATTTTTGTCTGCCACAAACTGATACACATAGTTTCCGTCTTTCACCCGATACGATTTATAGGAAAAGACCTTTGAGTCAACTATCTCCTTCGCTATAGCGTCGACATTTGAGGAGGGAGCCATGATAGACGAATTGAAAGCCATGACTTTATTGTCCAGCTGTTCGGTGACGGATTCTTCGGGGTCTGCAACTTCATACCATTGGTCCAACACTGGCGCCCAAAGTTTTGGTAAGTCAAATACGCTGCCTTCTTCATTTGTGTACGAGCCTGAAATTTTATCAAGTCGAATATACGACTTTTCGTTCTGTTGTTGAAACGAAGCCGAGATTTCTATGTCTTGACCGCTCGCGTCCGACGAACAGGTAGCCCTACTTTGCAAGCGAAGCTCCTTACTTGGTAGTTTTACATATCCCTCATATACCTCTTTTATCCCCGTTCCGGTGCTCGATTGCCTTTGGAACAATGCTTCCGACTGTAACCCCTTCTTCACGTAGTTATAGAAGACCTCGTCTGGTTTTGGCCGAAGCTGAAAATATGAGAATGCTGCGGCCACTAGGAGCACGGCGAGCATAAGTACACTTGTGGTAATAATGTTTTTCTTTCGACCCATGTGACCTCCTCTTATAGTTTAACTATACACCGTTGTATATCATTCTAGAATAAATTGCTATGCTTTGCTTTGCGGTAAAATGCCGTATGAGCGTTTAAGGCATATTGGTATACTAACTAAGCATTTATATGAAACAGCAACAACCTAATGTCTCTCTCAATACCCGACTGCGGCCGCTCTACGTTGCTGCGTTTTTTCAGAGTTTTGTGCTGTGGTACGCTGCAGAGAAGCTTTTTATGCGTAGCATTGGGTTCAGTGATGCAGATATTGGGTTTATGGTAGCGGTGTATTCGGCAGTAATGCTGCTTATAGACATGCCGTCGGGTCTGTTGGCCGACCGGTGGAGTCGGAAAGGTGTCCTCATATTAGCTAGCTTCGCACTTGCCGGTGCCGCCTTTGTTGGTGGCGTCAGTAATGGCATAGGCCTGTACTTGCTTTGTGCTATTTTATGGGGCGTTTTTTACGCCTGCTATGCCGGCATGTATGAATCAATCGTATACGATACATTGGCAGAGGAAAAACAATCACCTGCTCTCTACCGGAAAATCTACGGTCGTATTCAAATAGCCGATAGTGCAGGTCTTGTTCTGGGTGGGCTCGTTAGTACGTTCGTTGCAACACGGTTAGGCCTGCGCGAAACGTACTTTCTCTCCATCCCGTTCGCACTCCTCGCTGTCACCGCCCTGTTGCTATTCCGCGAACCACAGCTGCATAAACATCGCAGGCAACTACTGGGCGCGCAGGTTCGAGAAACATTTCGTGTTGTCACGCGCAGAGGGTATGCCCTACCAGTCGTCATATCCCTCGTTATAAAAACAACTGTTCTTTTCATGATGTTTGAGTTTGCTCAGTTGTGGCTCATAACACTCAACGCTCCGACCGGATTCTTTGGGTTCGCGGGGGCTTTGCTGTACGCGGCCATTGGATTTGGCGGCTGGTTTGCGCAACATCTACACATTGCCTCTCGCAAACGAATGGTGTTGTTTGTTGTGTGTTTAGTGGTGAGCTTATGCGGTCTTGTATTTGTAAAGCAACTATTTATTGTGGTACTCCTGCAATTTGTAGTGATAGGCACATTAGTGGCTCTGGCGATTGCACTCACCAGTGTTCTGCACGACCTACTACCCTCCCACATACGCGCAAGCGCTGTTTCAGCCACTAGTACATTTGGCCGCGCCCTTATTATTCCTTTAGCGCTACTTTTTGGTTATGTGAGTGAACAAAGTTCGGTATTTTCCGCGACATATATCTTGCTTGTGCTAAGCATGTTCATGAGCTTGTTTGTGTTTACAATTCGCAGAAAGCATGTTGGTTCAGAGTAGTCGAACTACCTATGGTTTACGACATATCCCCGAAGTAAATATGAGGTGATTTATCGCATGGGGAGCGGCGGTCGTAAGTTTTGGGGGCGGGACCAGGACAGCGGACTTCGTCCTTCTCCGCTGCGGCGTGCTCGTCCGTCAGCTGACGGACTGCTCGCGTCCTCACTCCGCCGAACCTTTTTGGCTCGAATCTGAACCTCAGAACCAAGTAAAGAGTCGGTCGAAAGACCGGCTTTTTACTTGGTTGCGGGACCAGGGGCAAAGCCTTTGGCTTTCGCACTATGTCGTGCTCGAAACAAGTTTCTGCGCGCGACTTCGTTGGCGTCGAACCAGTGACCACGCACGCATTCGCGTGCTAGTCCCAGGTTCGCATCTTGGCCAAAACCAAGTTAAAACCCCAGTTGACACTGGGGTTTTAACTTGGTTGCGGGACCAGGGGCGCTGCTATTGGCAGCCATTCCTCATGTGCTCGAAGCAAGCTTCTGCGCGCATTCGTCATGAACGAACCCGGGGCCTACGCATCGACTGCGTCGCTGCTGGTCCCAGCTTCAAGTCTTGGCCTACAACAAGAAAAACGCCCCACCTTCGGTGAGACATTTTTCTTGGTTGCGGGACCAGGACTCGAACCTGGGACCTCATGGTTATGAGCCATGCGAGCTGCCGCTGCTCCATCCCGCGGCGACTGAACGGTTCTAAACGTTAGATACAAGTTTAACAGAGGTGTAAACAAAAGTCAAACTATGCAATCACTCGAACGCGGCTGAAGTTTTTGCCCGAAAGTTGAGGAAATGTCGTATTATCCCACGTAGACTCTGTCCCGCTAAGTTGCTTTGGTGATAACACCAGCGGACGATAGGCATTAACTGTCCTCTTCAGCGCGCCGGCACCTGCCCAGTATTTAGCAACCGTATCCTTTGTAGACCCGACAGCCAGTGGCCTGCCAGGTGCAAACGGCTGTGTAAATGCAATGATTTTATTTGTTTCTGGGGCATAGTAACCTGTTTCATTCCGCGCGAGATAGTAAGCCCTATGCAAGAGCTCGACCTTTTCGCGCCAAAGTGGATCCCTTTGCTGTTCTGGGGTCACGCGCGTATTGAGTTCTACGGACGCCCTTTCGGCTTCACTCAGCTGCGGCAGACCATTCGGAAGTGTTTTTGCAAGCTCTGATACTGATCTATCAAGAGAAGTTTCGTAGTGTTCTCTTGATGTAAATAGACTGCCCACTCCCGTATGTGTCAGCGTCAGGTTTGCTGGCTGAAAGGGTCGTACAAATGATAAAACCGCGTCGCGGCTCGCCCGGTATGATTCTACGTCTTCCTCGGAAATATTGTTAAGTCTCGGCACTATGTAGTCATCAAGAAGGAAGTCAAACCATAGCCCCGGTTTATATACTGCACATATCGGTTTGAGCCACTGCGTATAGTACATATAGGCAAAAACCTCTGTCCAGTCAGCTTCGGGCGATTCTTCGAGCCGCCATAGCTTATAGCAACCGCCGAAAAAATATCACTTTTATCGGCTCGTTTGCCTCGACACTGGCAGCGATTGATTTTTTAATGTGCGCTACATAGTCATCATTCAGAGAATATTTGCGAAATTTTTTCGTTGTTAATAGCCGAAAAAGAATCTCGTTAATATTCGATGCATTTATATTGTCAACGACTTCAACCGGCATAGCCAATTGTTCAAGTGATGACTCTATATATTCTTGTGCAGTCATAGTTTGGAGATGCGGGGCGGTCATAACGTGCCGTTATTGCCGTTCCGGGCAATCACCTATTCTCGGTCACCGCATCGTATATACTGTAGCACGGTGTTGACCTGAGTTTGAAACGTTGGCCTATCAAGTGTTCGTCCGGTGGAAGAAGAAATCAATCCATGATTCGAAATTTTCTTGGTAAAACGGCTTGTTTTTAGCAGGCTGTTCTTTATCTTCGCTTTCTGGCACCGCCACCGTGTTGGCAAGTGCTGTCTCTTTTGGTACAAGCAGCACCGTTTCACCCGGAGACGCGAGGCCAAAGTTTTGCCGTGCTGCCACCTCGCGGTATTGGCTGGTAGTGTAGTAGTTGTTCTCTAGTTTCTGGGTCTCATTTTGCAGCTTTTTCACCTCGTTTTGCTGCTGCATACGAGCTACCTGCTGCTGAAGGCTGTAGTTCGTTTGTATGGCCTTGGTTCCGCTCCAACTTATAAGAAGCACAAGCACCACAAATGCCAACGAACCAACATTGCGTACATCGCGCAAACTGAGTATGTAGGCCCTTACCGGCTCTTCGTAGCGGTACCATTTGTTGATGATGTTTGTCTTTAGCTTCACCCCTCTAGTATACCACCCCTGTAAACAACGCTTCGAGACTTATGGTGGGGGCGGTAGGACTTGAACCTACGACCAATCAGTTATGAGCCGACTGCTCTAACCACTGAGCTACGCCCCCTACAGAAATCCCGAAGCTGCGAGATAGTATAGCAAATCTAATCTATTTTTCACAGAGGTGACAAAGACTAGTTCGCGTCGCGCCTTTCAAAGAAGAACCACGCGGCTGCTCCCCCTGCTACAATCCAAGCAAGCACTATTACCATGGACTTCTCTGAACTAAACAGACCCGGGATGTTTGGCTGCACTATCACGCCTTCGAGCGCCCTAAACGGCAGGTATCCGGCATTTGACTTTAGTAGCAGGCTGAGAAGCTGTTCAGCAATGTTAACTCCAAACAAATACATCACAATCACACTTACTTGATTTCGTAACAATAGGCCCAAAATAAGAGCAAACATACCGGCTCCCCATATATACATTGCACCTTTCGCCACAATATCACCCCAAGCAATGCTTTGCGCACCCATGGTCTCGCCGCTCGCCGCCAGCCCAGCTACCCCACATGCAACCCCGACCAAGATAAACACGCCTGCACCCGCCAACATAGTCAGTGAAGCGACAATAGCTTTCGCAAAAACGACAGTTTTTCGGCGGCGAATAAGGGTTAGCGTGTGATAAATGGTATTATGTCGATATTCTTGCGTAATCTGCAGCAATATTAGAAGGCCAAGCAAAAAACTCGTACCCTGTATGGTAGATGTGATAATCCTTGCCAGAAAGCCGCTACCAATGCCCTCCAAGTGCTTATACCCGTTTACCCAGCCGTCCATAAGTATGACAAGCAAAAGGCCTAACCCCAATATGACATATGTAGAACGAAGTGTAATCAGCTTACGAAACTCGGAGCGTAGTGCAGACATCATTTCTTGCCTCCTTTTGCAGAAAATTCTTCGGTTCCAGCCGTAAGCTCCAAAAATGCTTCCTCAAGTGATGCGTCCTGCCGGGCAAGCTCCAGCACAGGCAGCCCGGCTTTAAAAAGAAGCTGGCCGACTTCATCCGTCGTCTTGCCAGATACTTTAAATCCATCATCCTGAGCGGTAAATTTCACCCGGGATGCCTGAAATGCCTTCTTAAGCTTCACCTCATTTACGCTTCTCACAAATACGCCGGCGTGCGCGCTCCCGGCCACCAGTTCTTTTATGGAGCCCTCTGCTATAAATTTGCCTTTGCCTATCACTACCACGTCGTCTGCCATTTGCGCCATTTCGCTTAGCAAGTGACTCGAAACAAACACAGCATTGCCCTTGTCTGCGTAGTCTTTGATAAACTGGCGCAACCAGGCTATACCTTCGGGGTCGAGGCCATTGGCGGGTTCATCGAGTATGAGATACTTCGGCTCACCCAGTATAGCTGCAGCAATCCCGAGTCGCTGACTCATACCAAGGCTGAATTTACCCGGACCCTTTTTGGCAACGTCTGCAAGTCCGACAATGTCGAGAACCTCATCGACTCGTTCTTGCGCTATACCGCCCGCGTCGGCCAAAACGCGCAAGTGGTTCCGTGCCGAGCGAGTTGGGTGAAATGCCTTTGCCTCTAGCAGTATCCCAACAACCTTCGAGGGATGCATATGGTCATATAGCGGCTTCTCGTCAAAGAGGGTTTTGCCCCCGCCTTTGTCTAGCCCAAGCATAAGCCGCATCGTAGTCGACTTGCCAGAGCCGTTTGGCCCCAAAAAGCCCGTTACTTTTCCCGGCTCAACCGTAAAAGTTAGGCTATCTACCGCTAGCTTCTTTTTGTATTTTTTGCTCAGATTTTGCGCTTGTATCATCTTGCTATTCTACTCCAGTCGCTTCGTTTCGCAACATAAAAATGCGGCAAGGCGACGCATCGCAGTCGTACTAATGCGTTTTTACCGTAAGCGCGATATACTAATCGTATGCAACGAAATGCGTGGGTACATGCAGAGTCACCGAGTGAGCACGAAATAAAGCTCCTGTGCGATAAATATAACCTTTCGGAACGGTTTGTGCGCGATGCCCTTGACCGCGATGAAATTCCTCGAATCGAAACCACCGGCAAACATAGCCACACCTACGTTATTACACGGTTTGCCTACCAAACAGATGATGGTGATATACAAACAGCGCCCATTTTGTTTGCCCTGGACGACGAGCGGCTCATTACCGTCAGCCTCGAGAAGCTCCCGAGCATACAGGACATATTGCCAGAAGATGCTAGCGACGGCGACGGTGGAGACCCGGTCCACCTTATGCTGCTGATACTGCTCAAGATAGATGCCGACTACGACCGTTTCATTCATGACTTATCTGGCCAAATCCGCCGCCTGCTTGAGCGACTCGGCAACCGCGAGGTCGGCCCACGTTCATTCATTCGTTTTGTTCACATAGAAGACGACATGAATGATTTTCTCAGCTCACTCGTGCCAACAAATGCGGCGCTTCGGCATCTCCTAAACGGCAGCTCGGTGTCTGGCTTTGCCGCTCACCGAGAGCTAGCCGAAACAGTTATACTGAATAACGAGCAATCTATTCAAACGTGCGAAACAAACCTGAAGTCGCTAAACTCCATTCGCCGCACCTACACGCTTATAGGCTCGCACAATCTTGACCGCACTATCAAAATCCTCACTATGGTTAGCGTGTTTATTTCCATACCAACCATGTTTTTCAGCATGTACGGCATGAACATAGACCTTCCTGAACAACGCAATACACAGGCCTTCGGCGGTCTCATAGTAGTGTGTCTCATCACCGTTATTACTGCCTACGCCATTGGCCGCAAAAAGCGGATATTTTAGTAGCGGCACCCCAACGGTGATTCATATTAGTATCAATTCTGTCCCAGCTGGGACAGAATTGATACTAGTCGCTATCACGTGAGATTCAGGGCAAGAATCTGTTCAAGTTTGGCTCGAAATGTCGGCAAATCGTTGTATTTGACGGTTTTTATGCCGAGCCCTTCTGCCCCGACAAGATATTCTTCGTGGTCGTCAGTGAAGACTGCTTCTTCTGGCGAAACTCCGAGTCTGTCTAGCGCGAGTTGATAGATGCGGGGGTCGGGCTTCTGAAAGCCGACATTGGCGGAACGGATATCGACATCAAAAAGCGCCCGAAGCTCCGAATGAATCAACCGCTCTATGACGCCGTGCCCGACATTACCGAGAAAGCCAACCTTGTAGTGCGGCTTTAAGTCGCTTTCGATGTAACGAAATAGCTCGAGATTGGGCTGCTCCTCGCGCCTTTTATGCGCGAGCCATGCTTCAAGTGACATACCCAACTTAGCCGCAAACGCCTCATTATAGGTCTGTTCGTCCACCTCCCCTGCGCACTCACGGTAGATAATATCGTCCAGAAATGCCTTGTCGCACAGCGGGTTCCCGCCCGCCGATTCGTACGTACGCCATATACCCTTCCCGACAAGCACTCCAAAACAGTCAAAGATGATAGCCTTAATCATCGCGCTATGTACGTCCAGTCGTCATGAGCATGACCCTCGTCAATCGCTCTTTGGTATGCCGCCAGTGTTTGCGAGATGAGCGGCACCTGCGCTGGGTCGATGTTGCGCAGCGCATAGGTTTCGTCTTTGGCTATGAGTTCTACGGCAAAGTTTATGGGGTCGGGGTAGTTTTGGTAATCTCGCCAGGCCATTTGCGTAGTGGCGCCGCCGGGCTTTTCCGCCAGCATCTCACCTGTTAGCTTTTGGTCTAGTCCGAATGCGTTTGCGAGACGCATGGCTTCGCCGAACCCTGCCAAGTGCACGGCCTGCAAACAGTTCAAAACCAATTTTATGCGTGTGCCATAACCAGCCGGGCCGAATAGTTTCACCTGGGAAGCTATTTTCTCCAGATGCGGTTTTACTTCGTTTAGTTTTTGCTCGTCACCACCAACTAGTAGCAACATGGTGCCGCCCTCTGCTCCCGCCCGACTGCCAGTCATGGGCATGTCGAGAAACGTTAGGCCTTTTTCGGCACACGCCCGCACAAGCTCGTCGACCCACTCTACTGATAGCGTCGCGCAGCTAATGAGCGTTTGCGCAGCGTTTGCGTGGGCAATGATGCCATTTTCACCCAGCCACAGCCCGCGCGAAGATTCGTCATTTGCCGTTACTTCAAGCACTATATCAGCAGAGCCAACCGCGTCTGCAACAGAGGCTGCCAGCCGCGCGCCGCGCGCAACCAAATCTTCTGCCTTGTCTAACGAACGGTTCCACACAGTCAGTTCGTACCCTTGCTTCAGAAAATTACTGGCAATCCCATGCCCCATTATCCCCAAACCCAAAACTGCTATTTTTATCATGATTGTTCCTTGTGATTTATTAGCCCTAGAATTGCTACAGGTATCTCAGTAAATGACTGTACAAATGCATCTACCGGATAATCCGCGAAATCTTCGCGCGTTCGTATGCCCTCTTCTAGGTTTGCGACAAAGTGCAGCCCGGCACCTTTCGCGGCAGCAGCATCTCCTGGCTGGTCACCCACGTAGACACATTCTTCAGGTTTCAGGCCATGCTCACTCTCTATGTGTGCAAACGCCCGCGGGTCTGGTTTATGAAATTTCATGTTATCGAAGTAATATATAGCGTCGACGTAGGTATGCAGAACGTGCTCTGGGTTAAGATAATGACTCATTTCCACCGCACGACGAGAGGTGAGCAACATATTTATCAACCCCATTTCATGCAGCTGTTTCAGGGTGGCGATATTCTCCTTCGCAATAGTATCAAGCCGGCCGGTTTTTACAAACTCATCGTATTTTGGCGAAAACAATTCCCAAAATTTTTGCTTGTCGACCCTGTTGTTTGAACGAATAGGAAGGGCATCGTCGAGTTTCATGCCCCATGTTTTACGGTGAACAGTACGCTCTATGGGGGGAAGCCCAAGTAACGCATACACTTCATTCTCAAGATGCCAACATGCCTCTTCAGTTAGAGTTAGGTTGCCGTCTATGTCGTGTATGACTGCTTTAATTTGCCGCATTGAAACCATTATACCTTTTGTGTGCTTCATCTAATGTGGCTAGTAACACGTCGGTCGAATTGGTTATCATGAGTTTTTCCCTTAGTTCTTTAGCGCCGTCGAAGCCTTGGATGTAGATTTTGCAGAATTTGTTGAGGGTATGAATGGGTCGCTCGCCGTTTTTCCACGTAGCCGCAAACAGCTCGACGTGTCGTCGAAACAGATTGATTTTACTTACTTCATCACATTTTTCCCATTTCAGAGGACTGTCCTTTGAAAATACGTAGGGGTTGTGGAAGACGCCGCGGCCGAGCATGATGCCGTCTAGTTTGTATTGGGCTGCGAGGGCTTCACCCTGTTCGCGGGACATAACATCGCCATTTCCAATAATGAGTGTGCTAAGCTTCTTGCGGTCGCGCATACCGCGCGCCGTTCCAATTAGCTCCCAGTTTGCCGGAACTTTGCTCATTTGCTTGCGTGTCCGACCATGGATGATAAGAGCCTGCAGATTTTGCTCGAGTAGGAAGTCAATCCAGTTCATGTCTACTTCATTGAAGCCAACCCTTGTTTTCACGCTGAGTGGGAGACATCCAGCAAGGCCGTCTTTAGATGCAAGAATTATTTCTCGCGCGAGCGGCCAGTTTTCGCGGCGTATAAGGGCAGCGCAAGCACCGTTTCTCACTTCACTTTTTGCGGGACAGCCCATGTTCAAATCAACACCGGCAAAATTGACGCCGTTTGGCAGCCCAAGCTCGCGCGCCAACGAACCGTCAGCAATCTGTTCGCAGACTGCACGAAAGTTTTCTGGCTGCAGCCCCCACAACTGGGCGATTACCTTCCCTTCCTTCTCGGCGAAACGAAGCTTTTTAAGTAAATTTGGTCGCCCCGGGCTCATCAGCCCGTCGACATTCACAAACTCGGTAAAAAACAGGTCTGGCGCGGCGCAACTAGCCACCACCTGCCGAAATACCGTGTCTGTCACGTCATCCATCGGCGCCAACACAAAAAACGGCTTCGGCATATCTGTATAGGAATTCATACGCTTATTGTACAGTTTTGGCTATAACAAAGCCCTGTTCTTCAAGGTATGCGCTTGCTCGTTCAATTCGCTCGGTAAATACACCTTGCTTAATGAGACTGTAGCTTCCAAGCATACTGCAAAGCCGGTTCACATACCCAAGGTGTCCATTGCCTTCACGAAAATGCACCATTCGCGCTAAGATTGTCCGTTGGGCCAATTGTTCTTGTTTAACCCCCCAGCCTCGCTGGTCGCCTATGGCGTCGAGTGCATCGGGGATTATTTGTTCAAGCAGCGTAGCTCCCCGCATACGCATCTTTGCTTCACTGCCCATACGCGCAAGTCCAGCATTGCGCCCCTTTGTCGCCTCAATAAACTGCTTCAGCAATTCTGATTGCTGCACAAGCGTACCGCGGTATATTTCTAATGCTTCCATCTTCGGTACGAGCGTGTGTTCCGCAGCTCGACGAGGAGCATCAGAATCATAACTCGCCTGACCTTTGCGTTGGTTTTGTGCATTTCTGGTAACGACTGATGCTTTCCGTCCATACGCCTCTATGTAATCTGGGAGCAATTTTCTTTCCGCGGCCGACAATGCAACGGTCGTTATCCTTCCGCTGGCAGTCCTGTGTGTAACCGCTTGTTTCCCTCTACCGCCTTTGTCCCGCTGGACCGCAGTACCTACCAGTGAACTAAAAAGTGCACCCGGTTCGGCAAGCGCTCGCATGTGGGCGGTAATGTCAGAAAATGTTTCGCCTATTGAGGCTTGATAACAATCTTCGGCAACTAGTAGCCTTGCAATGGCCATGCGAGTATCATTCCAATCTGGTCGTTCAGTGGGTGGCGGAGTAGACGGTTCAAGCCCAGGGAGCGTATCTGCATGAGGGGTGTGCGACATAATTATCCGAGAATCTTGGGTTTGCCTTGTTCGTCTAAGCGCATGTGCGCACACGCCTTACCTGGTTGGATAGTAATACAACAATCGCCACACATTTTTCCTAGCCCCTGTGCAAGCGTCTCTCTGACCTCCTGTGCAGAGCTTACGTGCCGATCAAAGTCATCAGGACCAACCGGAATACCAATGTCTCGCAGCGCTTCTGGGTCACCCTGCATACCACGTAACCCCTCATAATACGATGCCATGAGCATGCTAGGGGTGGTAATAGATGTTCCTCGGATAAAAGCCATATTTAAATGATAGCATTTTTTAGCATTTTTCGCAACTATTCCCAGCGGAAGACGCGGAAGGCTATGAGGTAGACCACGACGCACCAGCCTAAAATAATGCCGAACTGTGGCAGCAGGTCAAACACGCCGCGATTTTCGGTGATAATGAGCCGTGCGGCGTCGATAACCGGTGTTAGCGGCAAGTAGTTCGTAACCCCCTGCAGCCATTCGGGCATGAGAAACCGTGGGAAAAAGCTCCCCGAAAGAAACATCATGGGGAAGGTGATTATTTGGGCAAGCGGCGCCGCCTGTCGTTCATTTTTTGCCCAGCCACCCACCGCCAGCCCTATACCAAACAGCATAATTGCACCGAGCGAAACCAGCAGCCCCAATACCAAATAATTCCCCCTCATGTTCAGATTAAATACCGTTAGCCCCACCACAAACATGGTGGCTATGGAAAGCAAGCCGACAATAGTGTTTGAAATGGTGTTGCCCAGGAAGTACTGCCACACCTTCAGCGTAGTGGTATGGTACCGCCGAAGCACACCGCGCTCTTTCAGCTTTGGAAACACGCTGGTTGGGCCAAATATGCCCGCACCAAGGAGTGAAAAACCAAGCAGCCCCGCAAACACATAGTCAAACTGGGTTAACCCCTGTTTGGCGGTAGATTTCGCCGTAACGGTGAATGGCTTTTCTGACGGCACAAACTGCTTGTTGATGCCTTCAAATATGCCGTTCAAAATGGCCGCGAGTGTCTGCCCGCCCTGTTCGTTGCTTTTGTTGTAGAGTACTTGGGCTTGTCCGGTTGGATAGCCCTTGTCGCCCACCCGTCCAAATTCTGCGGGCAGAATAATGGTGGCATCTAGTTCGCCACGACTCATTTTTTCTTGGGCTTCGCCTAACGTTTTCACCCGGGAATCTATTTTTAACACCTTATCTTTTCGCCCCATTTGTTCAAACTGCTTGGCGAACTGGGTGTCAGAACGGTTTAGGAACGCCACATTGAAGCTTACGCTGTTGTTCTTGCCAAAAATTCCGCCAAACACAAACAGGAACAGCAACGGAAACACAAAGGTAAAGAACATTGCTAGTTTGTCGCGAAACAGCCGGCGAATGTCAATTTTTACGAATGTAAAGATGGGTAAGAGTGATTTCGGCATGGTTAGTCCCTCAGTGCCTTTCCGGTTAGGTCTATGAACACGTCCTCTAGGTTTGCCTGCTCCACATGCTGAGCTTTAGTGAACCCTTTCTTCAAGAGTGCTTTCACAAGGTTTTTGGGGGTATCGAGGGCGATAATTTTGCCGCTGTCCATCACTGCCACACGGTCACAGAGCAGCTCGGCTTCGTCCATGTAGTGGGTGGTCATAATGACGGTGACACCACGGTCGCGGACTTCGCGTATGAGGTCCCAAAGGTTCCGGCGCGCCTGCGGGTCAAGCCCCGTGGTGGGCTCATCGAGGAAGAATACCTTTGGCCCATGCACCAGCGCTGCGGCAATTGAAAAACGCTGGCGCTGCCCCCCAGAGAGGTTTTCGACGTAGCTCTGCGCTTTATCCTCGAGCTGGAGGTCGCGCAAAAACTTCATGGCATCAACTTTTTCACCGTAAGCAGCCGAGAAAAACTCTAGTAGCTCCACAAGCTTGGTTTTTTCCTCAAAACTCGGTGTCTGCGGCTGGACGCCAATGAGGCCCTTCACTTTGTCCGGGTTTGTGGATACATCTAGGCCGTCGAGTACCGCCGAACCACCATCAATCGGCCGAAGCGTCTCGAGCATCTCGAGCGTTGTGGTTTTCCCTGCTCCATTCGGCCCCAAGATGCCAAAAATTTCTCCTTCTTTCACCTCAAAGGATATACCGCCTACGGCCGGCTTACCGTCATATAGTTTGCGAAGTTCCTTAACAACGACAATAGGTTTTGTGCTTTTCATAAAAATACTGTAGCACGACTTATACTTGTTTTTTGTAGAAAATGTCGCATTTTATAGCGGCTACAAAACAAAACGCCCGGATTACCCGGACGCTTTGCGTAATACACAGGTTTATCTAGCCGCGCTTGACGGTTAGGAAACCGTTGCGTGGGTTTTCGTTCACGCTAAAGCCAGCTGGAAGCTCACATGCTTCTGGACGGTCGTCCTTGCTGAAGTAGTAAATAGTCTGCTCTTTGCCACCACGAAGTGTGACTTTCTTTGAGTTTAGGTGATAAGTAACACCTTTTGAATTCTTGTGCGTGTATCCTGCCATAGGAATCTCCCTCTCTTAACTTTACGTTAGTACCCCTACGATACATCGGTCGTAATCTGTTTGTCAACACCCTAAGTACCAATCACAACACCTTACAGTTTTAGTATTGCTTCCCGCTGAACGGTATATTACACTTATGATTGTAAATAATTAATGTCTTAAAGGTGGAAAAATGGATTTTAGACAATTGAATTCAGCCTCAGCTAATCGGCAAGAGGCCGGCCCCGCTCCTACCCCACAGGCTCAACACCCTGTCGGTAAAAAGAGTACAGGAGCATCAGCACCAAAGTGGTTAAATCTCATGAGTGTTGCAATCCTGTTTGGAATAGCCATACTGCTACTCCTGTTAACCCTATTGTTTGCGCGCAGCGGCAATACCGATAACGAGTTCGACTATGTTGGTAAGAAACAATATCAAGCTGTCTTCCTAAATAACGGTCAGGTTTACTTCGGAAATATTGATAACCTCAACGCAAAATACGTTGACCTATCGAATGTATACTATCTAACGCAAAACGCTGCGACTAATGCAACTGGTCAACAACAAGCAACGGGTGACTACACCCTTGTTAAGCTAGGTTGTCAGCAAATTCACTCTCCAACCGACCGTATGCTTATTAACCGCGACCAAGTGACCTTCTGGGAAAACCTGAATAGTGACGGCAAGGTCGCCAAAAGCATTGAAGAGTTCAAGAAGCAGAATCCAAAAGGACCTGATTGTACTGAGCAGACCAGCCAAACCCCTGCGGCAAACACTCCAAGCCAAGCAAGCAATAACAGTTCGACAACACAAAACACACAGAACACTACCAATAAACGCTAGTTTTCTAGACACAAAAAAGCCTCCTTTTGGAGGTTTTTTTGTTTTGCTATTATCCAGTTGTCTATGTAAAAGCTAAGGTTACTATGTCTAGTATTGTCCGCTTATTAGCTTTCTGGGGCATAATATGGTTATCAAGCTAAGGGTAAACCAAAAATAGGTACCGTAAGACAGGAAGATGCTCACTGCCCCTTAAAGTACGGGGGTTTGTTTGGCTCAGCACAAACAGAGGGGACACGATACCCTAGTCGACTCCGGCAAGCTATTTCAAATACCGCTTCATGAACCAGCGATACGTGCCTGTCAGAATAAATCCGGCAGCACTCATAACCGTAACTACCAGGCTCCACCCCGCCAAATCTGGAGACCATTTTGCTGAGACAAAATCAAACTTGTATAGTGCGTCTGGTATGTCTCCAAGCCGTACCCCGCGCGCTTCAGCATAACTTTCTATGCAGTTTATTGTATCTTGAGCATTTGAAGTCTGCCCTTCGACACTACAGGACTGTAGTGCTTGATTGTATAATGCGCTATTGTTCCTCCCGAGCGAAGCCTGTCGCTCAGCCTGCAGCCGTTCATAGGTGTACTTTAACTGAATGGGCGGGTGAGCTCCGTTAGCGCCCGTTTCAAGGCTCGTGTTCATATGTCCGTGCACATGCTCGCGCAAGGCCTTCAGCGCGCTCTCAACATCGCCGTTATTTTTGTCGGCTTCAAATACTGCCGTACGGAGTCTACCCATTTCTACGTTATTGTGCTGTAGGGCCCTAACAGTAACATAGCCAAATATAAGCGTTATTACCAGAAAATACCACGGATGCACTTTCCTCAAATATCGCCAATAGTGGTGCAACTTTCTTTTATCCATACCACTTATGATTATAACAGCTCACAGGAAGCTACTTGCTACTTGCTACTTGCTACTTGATAATATAGCCATGCACATATTTTTTTCGGGTATTGGCGGCACAGGTATAGGCCCTCTCGCTATTGTGGCAAAGCAGGCAGGACACGAAGTTTCCGGTTCAGACAAGCAGGAATCGCTGTACATAGATTACTTAAGAAAACACGGGGTAACAGATATATCTATCGGTCAAACACAAGCAGATATATCGGCGGCTCATTTGCGTCAACCAATAGATTGGTATGTCTACTCCTCTGCGGTGGCGATTGAGCAACCAGATGCACCCGAATTTCAGTTTTGCCGCGAAAATGGTATCCGTATGAGCAAACGCGACGAGCTACTGAACGAGATTTTGTCGCAAAAAAACCTCAAACTCATCGCCATAGCAGGAACACACGGCAAAACGACAACGACCGCAATGACTGTATGGACTATGAAACAGCTAGGCATCCCCCTTGGTTACATCCTCCCCGCGAAAAGCAGTTTCGCTGAAATGGGTGCTTATGAAGAAGGGGCGCAGTATTTTGTATATGAATGCGACGAATTTGACCGCAATTTTCTCCAGTTTACACCACATATTTCGATAATAAGCGGCATCGACTGGGATCACCCCGACATATACCCAACTCGCGAGGAATACTACCAGGCATTCAGAACATTTATCAAACAAAGTCATAATACATATCTATGGAGCAAGGATGCTCAGCAAATAACCGTAGGGCAATCCGCGAACATACATATTCAATACTCAAAAGATTACAAGGGAGTGTCGACTCTGGCCGGGAAAGTGAACAGAGCAAACGCATGCCTAGTAGCGAGAGCATGCGTAAATCTACTCGAGGGTCGGTCATTATCGGAATACATACGAATATTGAATATGTTTCCGGGCGTCTCCCGCCGCTTTGAGCAAATCACGCCCGGACTTTACAGCGACTACGCCCATACACCCGAGAAGATACGGGGGGCGTTGCAGCTCGGTCATGAAGTTGCCGGGGATAGCCTGGTTGTCGTCTACGAAGGTCTGCACAACACCCGGCAGCATTTTATCCATAACGAGCTCGAAGCCCTATTCGAAGGAACAAAAAAGCTATACGTTGTCCCTAGCTACCTCGCGCGAGAAGATGAAACCCTAGAGCTACTCACGCCCGAGAAATTAATCGCCAGCATGAATGAGGTCGTCCAAGCAAACGCTGAACCAGCTGCCCTCGAAGACCACCTCAAGCAGCGACTGCAAACCCACCTCGACAGCGGCGATACCGTACTGTGCTTGTCCGCCGGCGGAGGCGGCAGCCTAGACGAATGGCTTAGACGGGAGTTTCAACCATGAAGCTCTTGCAGCTCAACGTCTGGATGGGGCGTCTAACCCGACAAATACTTCCGCTAATTGAACAGGAGCGGCCAGATATCATCACAACGCAGGAGATATTTAGCGCTAACGGCATTGTGGGGCTACCCGACAATACATTCCACCTGCTTGAGCTTATGAAAGAGCGCTGCGAATACACCTCCGTTTTCTTCTCGCCCATTTACGAAGCTGTTTACGCTGATGTGACTGTTGGTTGTGGCAATGCAATCTTGAGTAAGTTCCCCCTCTCGGAGCAAAAGACAGTTTTTACAAACGGAGAATTTAACCGTCACCAGAAAGATGCGGTGTTTGAGTCAAACATTCGAAACGGGCAGATAGCGCTCGTGACTATGCCTGATGGTCGTACTTTTTCTGTGGTAAACCACCACGGCTACTGGGAACCAAACCCGGTCGGTTCGGAGAAAACTGCGCAGAGCTTGCAGAAATTGACTAACGAAGTACAGAAATTGTCAGGCCCTATTATTTTCGCGGGTGATTTAAACATAAACCCAGGAACACCAGCAATGCAACTCTTCAATGATTATTTGACTGACCTAACGGCCACCCACAACATTACAGATACAATGAGCGTGCTCTGTAAAGTACCTGGTGTAGCGCCGGACCACATTCTTGTAAATGAAGGGGTGGTTGTAAAGGAATTTCGAGTGCTTGACGACCTTGTCTCTGACCACAAAGCCCTTTTGCTTGAGTTTGATATATATTAACTCACCTTACACAAACGGTGCAATGTGCGTCCAGGGTGAGTACCGCAGCGCAGCCGTACTAGAAGTACGGTGGAGCGAGGAACCGGAGCCGTGGACGTGCAGGGTGCCGTTTGCGTAAGGTGAGATCTTAAAAGACTACAATAAGTAGCACTATGAGTATGATAACAAGCGCAATAAACCAGCCGACGGTTCCAGCAGGGGTTGTTGGTGGCGTTGTAACGGTTTTTAGGAGCGATTGCTGCTTTGCTGGAGCACCTGGCTGAACTTGCTGCATCGAAGAACTGCTTTGCGACCGGTTAGACGGCCCTTGGCTACCACCCTCTGACGAACTAGCGCCCGAACCGCCAAGCGCAGCAGCAACAAGTGCGACCTCCCCCGCTGCTGCGTCTACCTGTTGCTTTGTTTTTGGCCCCGTTTCGTGGCCTCTTTCCTTATAGTATTCGTGCCCATACTCAAACGATGTTTCTTGTACGGCTTTCCCGTGACTATCCACCTCTATATTGTGCCAGGCACTTCGTTCTATGTGGTGCCCCTGGGCCAGCTCGAGCTGCTCGCGCAAACGCTCTTGCTCAATCTGCTCAGCCTTTGAAAGCACTCTCGTTGTCTCCTTACGTTCCGCTGCAAGCTTCTTCTCTATTTCTGCCTGAATCTCTGCTCTTTGGCGAACCGCCTCGGCCGTGGAAGGCGTTTGGATAGCTCGATTCCCCTCCGGTCCCGCAGCTATGTTCGTTCGTTCACCCAGGCGATACTTTTCGGCATGCGCTTCTCGAACTTTCGCAGTTTCTGCTTCCCGAATGTGGTCCCAGCGTATGTTTTCTATTTTTTTACCCTGTTCTTTTTGCTCAATGGCAAACTTGCGTTCCATTCGTTTTTCACGTCGCTTGTGCCGAATGTGCTCTATACCACCACCCACTATCAAACCAGCCAGAAGCCCACGGTTACGACCACGCCTATAGGCATAGTCCTCGGCATTTTCAATGGTACGCCCTATGTTTAGCGTGTTGGGGGTAGCTAGATTTGGAGCCAAATTTCCTGCCGCCGGTGCTGCATAGCCGTTTGGTCCATATGTTTGATTTGGATTATAGACCCGATTTGCCGCAGGCCGCCGATACGGAGGGCCGGGCGGCATAACAGGTGGGCCGGGCGGCGCCGGAGGCGCTGGGGGGCGACCGCCCGAACCACCACTGCCGCCTGTTGTTGATGGCGTTGCCGATGAAGATGGGCGCGCCGAGGAAGATGATGAACTTGTGGTTGTCGTAGCCCCCCCTGGCGTTGGTTCTTCCTCCTCTTCAGATTCTGGAACTACTGCTACTTCAGCTCCAGCTACTGGAGTGGTGGCCTCCGATTCATGGTTAGGCTCCGCCTCAGCCTGAACTTCTGGTTCGGTGTCTGCTTCAGACGTCACTTCGGCAGCAGTAATTTCGGCTGTTTGCTGAGATAGTACCTCCTCAACCGCTCGCTCAACAATTGCGTCATCACGCGACTCAGGAACCCGAGAAAGTTCACGAAGATTTATTTCCCCTTCGCCTGCTAATGCCTGTACGACACTCTCCTCGGCTCTCTGCTCCGGAGACAAAGTCTCTGGGGCGACCTCAGTATTACTAGGCTTATCTTGAGTAGTTTCTGACGATTTCGTGGGTACCTCAGTAGATTCTTTTACGCCTAGTATTCTGTCTAGGATAGGTTTTGATTTCTCTGCTACCTCAGCTTTGGCGGCTTCAGCTTTTTCAGACCCTCGCTCTGACGCGCGTGCGACAATACCACCTAAACCGCGACCACCGCGTCCTTTGCTGCTCGACTTGCTATCTGACGAATCTTTTTCTGAACTTTTCGAATCACTATCTGATGCTTCAGGTCCAGTGGTTGTTAGTCGCTCTGACATATTGCAGTTATTTTACCAGATTTACCCTTTTTTTCAACATTCCGAATGATACTCGCTATATGTTTTGCCCGCGGTCCAAGCTTCTAGCATTGCCCCTACGGGTGGAACGACGTTTTCGGGTAAAGCATCGAGATCAAACCACGCAATTTCCTCGTGCATGTCCGGTTCTGCATTACGGGGCTCACCGCTCCACTTTTTCGCTAAAAACATCACGTCACACCATTCCATGTCATCATTCCGGCAACTCAGATGCACAAACTCAGTGTCTTCTAGCCGTACCGTGACTCCTACCTCCTCTTTCGCCTCCCGAACGGCAGCCTCAAGAAACCCCTCTCCTCGTTCTACTTTGCCAGAGGGCAGGCCGTAGTAGCCATCCATCCAGGCAGTATTTTTACGCTTTACAAAAAGATACTTTCCATCTTGTGCAATGAGCATAAAGGCAGCGCAAAATGGCCGTTTTGTCGTGGCAAGATTAGACACGTTGTATTCTCCCTGCTTCATTTATTTTGACTGCGCCTTCTCGAAGCACTTCTATGGCATCGTCAACGATTCGAATAATGGTTGAGGGCGGACGGTCTCTGAGAACCCCGCCGTCTACGTAAAAATCCACATCATTACCAAAATATGCCTTAGCCTCTGCGATAGTGTTCGCCGTTGGTTGACCCGGGTGGTTGGCGCTTGTTGTCATGAGCGGTCCAGTTTGCCGAAGCAGCCCTCGAAGCACTTCGTCGTCGGGTATACGAACAGCTAGGGAGCGCTTTCCTTGGTGCAGGTATAACAGATTATCTGCGCAAGTGATAACGACGCTGATAGCATTTGGCCAATAATGTTCAACCGCTTTGACGTATCGACCGCGTAAGCCAAGGTCAATGAGCTGTTGCACGCTCGCCGCAAGCACGGTGCCTGGGTTTGCCTCACGCGATTTGACCGTAAATAACCGCTCAATAGCCGGCTCGCTACTAGCCATACACACAAGCCCATAAACCGTATCTGTTGGCAGCACACCGACAGCTCCCTGCTTCAGCAGTGTCCTAAGCTCTTCATTGTCGACAGAAGCGAAGGTTTGCACGCGTAACAACCTTAGCCCTTACTGTACACGTAGTATGCAAGCACCGATAGGGCAAGAAATATGATAACCGCTGCAACAATAACACCAATAGGAAGCGTTCGGGGAGGTTTCGGCTTGGCCGGGGCTGCCTGGGGGGCAGGTTTTGCGGCGGGGGTCATGTCGGGTGCCGGAGCCGCTTCACTCGCGGCGGGCGCTTCTGCGACTGGTGTATTTTCGGCTGCTGGCGCCTGTTGTACGGGCGCCTCTGTGGCAGCCTGCCCCGTTGAGGGTGGCGGTGTTTGCACGGTGGGCGCAGGTGGTGGCACGACATCCATAACCGGGCCAGAAGCCTGGGTTGTAGGCGCGGTTGTTTCAGGGCTTGCTGTTGGAGCGGTTTGTGGATTCATATACCTTCTATTCTATCATTTTACAGGCTATACTGCTCGCCCTTCTTTTTGATGAGCCCCTCAGTTACAAGCTCCTCAAGAATGCCAAACAGGCGTTCATCGTCTATAAGGCGCCCCAAGTGCATGGCAGTCGAGGATTTATTACTCAGTTCACGTAGCACCTGCCCGCGAATCTGTCTTTTAGAGCCTTCAAACTTTGACTGTTTTGTGTATTGCTTGCTCCGATGCAGGTTTTGAACGCGTGTTTTTAGGTAAGAACCGTAATCCATGAGTGCCCAATAAAACTCACGCGGGTGTTCCCGGTCGAGTGTTCGCTCCAAACAATCCCGGATGAAATCATCAGATACAACATCGGCATCCCTGGTGAAATGATGTATGTAGACTGTGCGGATATTTGTTTCTATAAATACAGCCGGCTGGTTCCAGGCATAGGCCAAAATGGCTCCTGCTGTATTTACGCCAACCCCCGGGAGTTTTGTCAGTGCTTCTTGGCTACCCGGGAACGAGCCAGTCTGCTCAATACACTGCGCAGCTTGCCATAGGTACTTGGCGCGACGGTTATAGCCTAGTCCTTGCCACGCGCGCAGTACCTCACCCAATTCGCTTTCAGCCAGTGCCGACACATTCGGAAAGCTCCGCAAAAATGTCTGATACTTGGGGATTACCCGGGCAACTTGTGTTTGCTGAAGCATACACTCGCTGACAAGAATTTTATAGGGTTCGAAAGTACCATTCGCCTCTGGAAAACGCCACGGCAAATCATGACGACCATGAGAACGGTAATACTCCCAAACAGCCTCAACAAACTCCGCAATTGTTTTCGTCTGCGCGTTCACCTGATTATGATATCACTCGAAGCCTATCGTATGGCCGTCAGACTGACATCGGCAATCTTTCGGGGAGTGCCACCGTCTACGCTGACTATGTAATCTGCTGTTTCGCCTGCGCCTACTACGCGGTACACAACTGCTTTTTCTCCTAACCAATATGCCACTGCCTGCATGCTACGCTGCGAAACAAGTTCTTTGTCTTTGCCGTCGCTAAGGTTTCGCAGCAGCAAGACACCTTTATTGTCACGTACGTCTACCCAAACGCTTGTCTTGAGGTCGGGGCTATCGACAAAATAGGGTGAGCTGTATTCGGCCGGGGGCGTTGATTCCACTGGGGCTGAGGCGCCAAGAGTATATTCATACCACTTGGTTGGCGTTTGGAACTTAAGTTTTGTGTAGTCACCGCGCAATAATGACCAGGCATCGCCTGTATAGAGCGTTTTCTTGCCGGTGCCGTCGATGTTGACATGTGCAAACGTTTCTTTTGCGCCAGAGTCCGTGGCAGACACCGTGTAGTAAACGGTATTGCCTATAAGGTATTCCCCGGCAAAATAGTTAGCATTAGCAAGCTGGAACCGCTTGTTGGCACCAAAATCGTAGGCGATTATTTTTTGACGATTTGCGTTTGCGGCACTTGTACCAGCCACCGTTTGACGGTACAGCAAGGTGTCGCCGCGCCAACCAAGCAAAGTGATTTGCTCGGCATATTCAATGTTAACCCGTTCACCGGTTTCAACGTCCACTACAAACAATCCCGCAAGAAGATATCCATCTTTATTGCGTTTATCGTCGCGCGAGGACACAACCGCCACCTTGTCGCCCGATTGCTTTGGCAGCACTGTCATGGCCTGTGTTTCCAAGCCGGTGCCGGCAAGCAGTACTTCGCGGTCTTTACCGTCTACATACACCTTATACACGTCGTACTTACCGCTTTCTTTGCTAATAAAAATCGCTCTTGCGGAAGGAACAAGTTTACGCTTTACAGTGCCGCTCTGCGCCTCGCTGAGTTCTACTTCTTCGGTGCGAACAGTTTCGCCAGAAATCTTTATGTTGTCCGCGCCTCCGGGAGCAACCGTGAGTATGGCTTTGCCATCTTTGCTTGACTTAGCAGTTGCTTCACCGCTAGTAACAGATATGTCGGCAAGGGGCTTGCCGGAAAGATAATCTACCAATTCGAAGCTGAGTTTTTGCCCAGTTGGCTTAAGAGTAATTTCGCCCATGTCAACAATGCGCATACCAAAATCAACCTGCTTCTTGACACCAGCAAAAGCGAGCTTCCGTATATCTACTTCCTGCGCACCAAGGTGGATGCCCTCAAGCCGTACCTGCCCTTTTTCGTCAGTTTTGCCAGATACGCCATCTACCGAAACGACTGCGTTTTGAAGCGGCAAGTTATTTGCACCATCGAGCACACTTACGAGTACGCTAGACCGTACACCGGCAGTGTTTAGCACAAGGTTTCGAACCGGCCTCACAAATATCACCAATACTGCTAGTACAACACCGAAAGCGACGGTACCATACCGACTCCATTTGTTATCCCACCACTTATACCAAGCGTTCTTTAGGCGCTCAAAGATGGACGGCTTCATAACAATTGCTTTTGGTCTTGGAGTGTCCGAGGACAGTGCAGCATCGGCGTCATTTTTTAAAATATCGTCTACAGCAGCAACCGTGGCCGCATCCTCAGGCTCGGCGTTTGCCTTGAAGTCTGACGGCAACTGCTCCATGTCTAAATCTTTTTCATATGGAGCATTGTTTGCTTGTGCCTTTAACCTCGCATTGATACTATCGATTGATTCTTCGGTAGCTGTTTGTTCCGTGTCTGCTTGCTGCGATATAGCCTCGGGTTGCGCTGTTGGCTCTTGAGCAGGTTTTTGCTCCGCCTCAACATCCTGTTCAGGTGTCGGCTTATTACCATCAAACCCTTGTGGTGGACCCATAATTTCAGTGACGTGCCTTTCCGCTTTTAGTTCTTCTGGGTCTGGTGTTTGAACGGGAATTTTTGCCATACTGCTTATCCTTTAAGCATATTGTAGCAGAAATGCATACAAATAAGCCGTACGGAACTACACAAAAGCTTGTCTAGCGGTAAAGTCGAATCTTTTGAAGCGCTTTTGCCTACAAAACCGCGAAAACAGTACCGGTATGGCGCGCGAACAACTCGTACGCATTATTGCATGTAGTTCTGGGCTTTTAGTGTGAATTGTTTGGTGAGAAGAGTATGATATTGCGCAAAGGCGGTGCGGGCTTCGGGGAGAGTAATTTTCCACGTCCAATCTTTTTCGAGTTTGGCGAGGTTTGCGGCCAGTAGTTCTTCGGTTGAAAGTTCTGGGTGCTCGCGCCAGTACAGGCTTAAGAATGGCCCCACCATGTGCGAACAGCCGTCGGCGCTGGCCACAATTTGCACCTCCAGCGGAGCCGTGCGTAAGTCAAGTTCCATCTTTTTATCCATGGTTTCTATGCCGCTCACTGCGCGTTCCACAAAATCCCGGGTGAAACCCATCTCTGTTAATTTCGCTATCCCAGCCGAAAGTGTCATTGCGTACTCATCTCCCAAGACATTTGGAGCGACGGCAAGTTGTACGGTCTGGGATGAAACGGGAGCACCGGAATGCAGACGTATGGGTGATACGGCGGAATGAGGAGCGGATTGTTTCGCCCGGAGCGTGCTGCTTGCCGTCGGCCCAACCAGAATTTTACCGTAGTCGTGCAACCACACCATCACCTCCACAAGCTCCTTGTCCGCTGCCGGATACTTCTCGCACAGCTCAAACGCTATCCGCTCCACAATCTCCAAGTGCCACCGCACAAACCACTCATGATGCACAAACCCAGGGTTGGCCGAAACCTCCCGCACATGCTCTTTCCACGCCGCAATCTTCTGGTTCATACCGTTCATTGTACCAGCTGCGGTATACTGATGGTTATGAGTGATGTTTTGCGGTTGCCGGGGCTGGTGGATGTACACGTACATTTGCGGGAGCCGGGGCAAACAGACAAAGAAGACTTTGTGAGCGGCACGCGAGCGGCTCTAGCTGGCGGCTTTACTACCGTATGCGATATGCCAAACAATGCCGAGCCCATCACCACCCCCGAGCGACTCGAGGCAAAAATAGCACTGGCTAGCAAAAAAGCGGTGTGTGACATAGGCTTCCACTACGGAACGCTGGGTGACAACCTCGACACCTTCGCCCAGGCCGCTAAACACGCGGTAGGGCTAAAGGTGTATTTAAACAATACCACTGGCGGCTACACGCTTGACCCTGCTCGGCTCAAAGAAATTTATGCCGCTTGGCCGCGTGAGCAAGTAGTGCTACTACACACCGAAGAAGACACTATAGATATAGCCATCGAGTCGCTGGAGGGCCTGGACCGCCCAGTACACGTCTGCCACATGCCCAGCCGGGCCGTGTTAGAGAAAATCATTGCCGCCAAGCAAAAAGGCTTGCCCGTGACCTGCGGCGTCACACCACACCATCTGTTCCTCACCGAAGACGATGTGCCACGCCTTGGCGTCTACGGCAAGATGAAACCGCCGCTTAAGTCACGTGCCGACCAAGAGTTTTTGTGGGCGCACCTAAGCGACATTGATATTTTTGAGTCTGACCACGCTCCCCACACCCACGAAGACAAAGCCGCCGGGGCGTTTGGCGTACCGAACCTCGAAACCACCCTGCCCTTACTACTCAAGGCTCGAGCCGAGGGCAAAATTACGCTCGAGCAAATCATAGACAAGTGCCACAAGAAACCAAGTGAAATTTTTGGCCTTTCAACAGATGAGTTCACGTACGTCGAAGTGAAAATGGAGCCGTACGTTATACAAAACGACGGCCTGCAAACCAAATGCGGTTGGTCACCGTTTGCGGGCACTGAAGTTCCTGGCCGAGTCCAGAAAGTCGTACTCCATGGCGCCACCGTCTACGAAAACGGCGAATTCTCGGCAGTCAGCACCGGTCAGGTTCTGACCCCCTTCGCGACTTAAGAACAACCAACGCTTAACGACCAAGTTATCAACAAACAATCACCTTCCAACGAATTACGAAACACGATTAACGACAAACGAGTGCGGCCGCAGGCCGCCAAATAATCATCGCGAAGCGATATAACTAAGGTTGGCACTGCGGAGGGCTCCCGGCCCAGCTGTTGTGAAACGGCACAATATAAGCGAAAATGCGTGTCCAATTAGTGTTTTCGCATCGTGCCCGTTCACAACAGCTGCCGAGAGTCCGGAGATGTGCCGAGACTTTTTGCCTACTTTTTCTTCGGCAGAAAAAGTAGGTCGCCTGAGGGCGCGAAAGCCCGCATTAAAGACTTATTTCTGACTAAACAAATAATCCAAAAGCGCCATACGCACATACACACCATTGTGCGACTGCCGGAAGTACGCGGCACGCGGGTCAGCATCTACTGCGGCAGAAATTTCGTCTACCCGCGGCAATGGATGCATAATGACCGACTTTTCTTTCATGCCTGCCAGCACCGTTTCATCCACCACAAACCCCGCCTCAAGCGTCGGGTCTTCAAGCCGCTCTTTCTGCAACCGAGTCCAGTAGACCACATCGGCCTGCTTGGTTGCCGCGTGCACGTCTGCCGTTTCGGTAAAAGACACGCCGCGTTCTTTTAGCAGCGCCTTTATGTCATCACCCATGCAGAGCTGTGGGGTCGAAACGAACGTAAAGCTAGTACCTTTGTATTGGCTCATAGCCTGCGCAAGCGAGCGAACTGTGCGTCCGTGCGCGAGGTCGCCGCCCATAACAATATTCAGCCCCTCGAGCGTGCCCATTTCGCGCCAAATGGTATAGACATCTAGCAGTGCTTGGGTGGGGTGCTCACCCGTTCCGTCACCGGCGTTTATGATTGGCACCGGACTCGCTGCAGCGGCACGGTCAACAATACCTGTTTCTTTGTGCCTAATAACAATGGCGTCGGCATAGCCGCACACCACCCGCACTGTGTCTTCTATGGTTTCACCCTTTATGGCAGATGAGAATTCTGCAGCATTTTCGGTGCTAACCACCCCCATACCGAGGCGCTGGGCAGCGGACTCATGGCTTAAGCGCGTTCGTGTGGAAGGTTCATAAAACAGTGTTGCAACGACCTTATCTGGGTACAGTGCCCGCAGCTGGTTTCTGCCGTCTGTCGTTTCCAGTAGCTTGCGGAACTCCTCCGCTTTGTTCATAAGTTCCGTCAAAACTTCCGGCGTAAGCTGGCCGGCCGCTACTAAATGTTGCACATGAACCTCCTTCTTTTCGTAGTCTATTGTACTACTCAGTGACGGATATGCTAAGTTCTTTCAGCTGCGCGGCTTCTACTGCGCTCGGGGAGTTCATCATGACGTCGAGTCCGGAGCCATTTTTGGGGAAGGCGACTATTTCGCGGATGTTTTCCTCGCCCATAAGCACCATAAACAATCGGTCAAGGCCAAAGGCGCAACCGGCATGCGGCGGCGCACCGTACTTGAAGGCATTTAGCATGGCGCCAAATTTTTCCTCTACGTAAGCTTCGTCGAACCCGAGCAATCCAAATACTTTGTAGAGCACCTCTGGGTTGTGGTTGCGCACGCCGCCACTGCAAATTTCGTAGCCATTCGCGACCATGTCGTACTGGTCGGCCAATATTTCAAGCTTGTTTTCAGTGTTATCTAGCGCGTGTGCCCCGCCCTTTGGCATGCTGAATGGATTATGGCCAAAGTCCATTTTGCCGGTTTTTTCGTCTGTCTCGTAGAATGGAAAGTCAACAATCCAACACAGGGCAACCGTGTCTGGGTCTTTCAGGCCGAAGTGACTAGCAAACTCACCCCGCAGCCGTCCAAGCACTTTGTTTACCATCTGGCGTGTGTCTGCGCCAAAGAACACGGCATCGCCGCCTTCCGCCTGGGATCGTGTTTTTACTTCGGTGAGTTCCGCCTCATTCATAAATTTGGCAATTGGTGACTGCACCTCACCGTCTTTGTAGGTTAAGTATGCCAGCCCACCAGCACCCTCGTTTTTCGCAATTTCTGTAAAGCTGTCTATTTGGCTGCGACTTAAGCTCGCACCGCCTTTCACGCAAATGGCTTTGACCGCACCTCCACTAGCAACAGCATTTTTAAAGACACCAAATTCAGAACCAGCAAACACGTCGCTGAGGTCCACCAACTTCATGTCGAACCGCAGGTCTGGCTTGTCTGAGCCATACGTTTCCATGGCTTCGGCATACGGAATTCGCGGCACATCTTCGTTCAGCAATTTCTTACCAGCAAAGTCACTCACGAGGCTTTTTATGAGCGGGTCAAAGGTGGTACGCACTTCTTCGCCGTCTTCTATAAAACTCATCTCGGCGTCGAGCTGGTAGAATTCTCCGTACAGTCTGTCTGCCCGGGGATCTTCGTCGCGGAAACAGGCGGCCAGCTGGTAGTAGCGAGGTAGGCCGCCGACCATAAGGAGCTGCTTAAACTGCTGCGGCGCCTGGGGTAGGGCGTAGAATTTGCCCGGGTGTATACGCGAGGGAATCAGGAAGTCGCGCGCACCCTCTGGGCTGCTGTTTGCTAAGATTGGAGTGGCTACCTCGATGAATCCTTGTGATTCTACAAAGTCCCGCATGTATTTGTAGTACTCCGCGCGTTTTTTGAGCATATGCTGCATTTTTGGTCGGCGCAGGTCTAGATAGCGGTAACGCAAACGAAGGTCTTCGTTGGCTTGAGCCTCGGCAAATGGCTGTATGGGCAGGGTGTCGGCGCGGTTAAGAATACGAATGTCAGTGACTTTCATTTCAACACCACCAGTTTCCAGGTGTGGATTACGCAGGTTTTCGTCTCGTTCGTTTACGGTGCCAGTGGCGGCGATGACGAATTCATCGCGCAGTTCTTCGGCCGTTTTGAAAGCCTCAGCCGTCTCGGGGTTAATGACCAGCTGCAGCAACCCGGTGTGGTCACGCAGGTCTATAAAAATTAGCCCGCCGTGGTCACGGCGCGACTGCACCCAACCCATAGTAGTAATAGTTTGGCCAACTTGTTTGATAGATTCAGCTGCAAGTGTTCGCATGTATAGTTTTCCTCTAGTATTTTATGTGCGGCTTCGGCAGGGTCGAGTACACGCAGTAGCCCGGCCAGGCTACTCGCCGACCCGTAGATTTATATCTGTCGCCACACTATATTTCATCGCTGCTATTGTACCATCTTTCCCCTAATTCCCCTATCGCTATCAAATCTGTCCCAGCTGGGACAGATTTGATACAATGTCGACATGCGAAAAGATCCTTTGGCAGATTACCGAACCATGAAACACCCTGCTCTCATATACGTACTCCGTGGGTTACTGCCGCCAAATCGCGAAAACCTTCTGCTCTCTTTCAAACCTGGCAAATTCTTCTACGAGCTGTCCAAGGTATCGGGCTATAAAGAACAGTATGTTAAGACAGCGTATTACCGCGCGCGAAAACAGGGCTTCATAGATAACAGTAAAATTCCCCAACTGACTGAAAAAGGACTCCGCAAAGTACGGCCTTTCGTAGCCAAGTCTTTAGGCAAAGATGCGCGTATATTGCTCATATATGACATCCCCGAATACATGGAGTCCGAGCGGCGCGCTTTGAAACGACTGCTCCATAATCTGGGCTTTGAGCTCGTGCAGCAAAGCGTCTGGTCGAGCGAAAAAGATCATCGTGAAACCATCCGCGAAGCCGTCAAAGAGTTGGATATTGCTGGGTGCGTTCAGATATATGAAAGTATACGGCTAAAGATCTAGCTCGCACCGATTTCTACGACTCGTTATCAATCCTGTCCCAGCTGGGACAAAATTGATACTTTTCGTGGCGTTGAGCACGAAACAGGAAGTGTGGTTTATAAAATGGTTACGATTCCTATGGGGAGGGTTCGGTGCGAGCTGCATGGTCTTTCTTGGCGGCAGCGGCGGCTACGGCGCGGAGGTCGTCGTAGCGGTCAAACTCATCGACAATGAGCTTACCTATCACTCGTTCCAGCACGTCTTCTATGGTGATTATGCCCACGTACTCTTCAAAACTGTTCACTACAATGAACAGGTGCTGCTTAGTTTTTATGAAGGCTTGCAGTGTTTGGTACAGCGTAAAATCTTCATGCACGTAGGTTACCTTGCGGCGCATAATGTTACTCACTGTGCCCGACTTTTTGGTTGCGACCAAGTCGTGCAGGTAGAGCACCCCGACAATGTTATCCTTTTCACTTCGTACACTGGAAACCGGCTGTGGCCACTGGCGTGGAGCTCATCCATAAGCACAGGACCGACTGCATCAGTTGCGGCGACCGATTTGACGACCCGCTTCGGCACAAGAGCGTCAGAAACTGTTTTGTCGCCAAACGTCAGTGCATGAGATAGCAAATCGATTTCACCATGTGCTATGCGGTTGTCTGGCTGATTTTTTTGCTGCTCTAGCAAGGCGGCAAGGTCTTCTTTTTCGTACAGGCCGCTGTGTACACGTACCGGCCACACTTTTCTGAGCGCACGGGCAAGCTGCGCAAATAAAGGGTGAAGGCGCTCAAGCACCCAAGACAAAGCAGGCGAGACACTGCGCGCTAACCAAATGGAAACTCGATTGGCTCCACCCTTCGTTTCGACAAAAATTAGCCCAAGCATGGCAATAATTACAAGCATAGGTAGCGCCAACCATGCATCGAGCGCCTGCACCATGAACACAAATGCTCCGTAGGCAAACAGCGTGAACAAACCCCCCAGCACGAGTTTCGCACTCAAGCCATAGGAAGAAGAACGGTATAGTACGGCGGCAACTTCATCACCGCCACGCGCCCTGCGCTTTAGCTCCTTTTGACTCACATGACTAAATACGCGGTACAAAGAAGCAAGTACAATTGCAAGCAATGCGCAAACTAGTCCGAAAATAAATGGCGTCATATACCCGTCTATTATACCTCAAGTCCTCCTGACTTTTGGGCTCATTAAACTAAAACGGAACAACCGCTAAACTTGTAGTGTCAAAGCTAACAAGAATAGAAAGGTTGTTCCATGACTAAATTAACAGACATTCCTAGTAATAAGAAGTGCTGGGTGTTCCTTAACAAACTAGCATTTGGTGACACACTCCGTTGTTCACGATGCACACAAACACTAAAGCTTCAGTATGTGCGTCGCTATGCATGATGCTCGCAGTGCCGTCGGAAGTATCGGCCAACAGCTCATCAAGGTTCTTGGTTGTACGGCATGAAGCTGAGCCCCAGACAGCTCTTCGTCCTGCTCTGGTGCTGGCAGTACAAAAGAGCCCCGACACCGCATGTTTGGTAGCGCATGTCAGCTACCCAACAGTTGAGCGGTGGTACGGACGGTTCAGGTGTCATCTGCCGGATGAATCAGACACTATTCTATGCGGCCTCGTGCAGATAGACGAGAGCTACTTCGGGAAGCTGAAGAGCACACAGCCGCAGACAATTGTGACTGGAGCAATTGAACCGGATACTGACCGTATTGCACTCAGGATAACGAATTCCAGAGGACAGGATGTCCTAGAACAATTCGTACTGGATACCGTAAAGTCAGGAACAAATGTCGCCACTGACAAGTGGTATGCCTACCAGGATTTGCCGCTGCTTGGCTATACCCACGAGAGCTGGAACCATAGCACTGGACAGTTTGCTGGAACAAACCAGATTGAACGCATCTGGAGCGAGATAAAGCGGTACTTACGAAAACTCTATGGCTGCGTACCTACCAAGAATCTTCAAACGGTTCTTAATGAATGGATGGCTCGGCATAACCAGCCGCATCTTTTTGACTCACCATTCACCTACCTACAGGTTTGCTTGTTCCATGTTCGTTGACAGAGCCTGACTTTGCTCGGCGGTTACCAAGATGTGGTACCATAGCTAAGACAACAGGAGGATTACGTATGGATAAACGATTTTGGGCTATTGTCGGGATAATTATTGTGGCTTTTGGCGGCATTATTGCCATGAACAACAAAAGTCAGGATAGCCCAGGAGGCAAGACGGGAAACGAGTCAAAAACAACAAGTCATTTCGCTGGTAAACTCGACAGCAAAGTTACCCTTACCGAATACGGCGACTACCAATGCCCCGCCTGCAAAAGCTTTTACCCCGTAACAAAACAGGTTAAAGAAAAATACGCGGACCGTGTCCGGTTCCAATTCCGTAACCTTCCCCTCACTTCCCTACACCCAAATGCATTTGCCGGTGCTCGTGCGGCCGAAGCGGCCGATATGCAAGGGAAGTTCTGGGAAATGCATGACCTGCTTTACGAAAACCAAGACCCATACGGTCAAAGCGGGTGGGTTGCCAGCAAAGACCCGCTCTCGGACTATTTTGTAAAATATGCAGAACAGCTTGGTCTAAACACGACCACATTTAAAAAGGACTTTGCGAGTACAGCTGTAAATACACGAATAAACGCTGACCTTGATGAATTCAAGGCTACCAAGGAGCAACTGTCGACCCCGACCTTCTTCCTGAATGGCAAAAAAATTGACAGCAGCCGCCTCCTAAGCGGCCAGCAGCCTAATCTTGATGCGTTTAGCAAGGTTTTAGACGAAGCACTTACAGACTTCAAGTAGTATTGCGGTGACATAACAAAAAAGGGGCAAAACAGCCCTTTTTTGTTAGTAATGTATGTACTGCTGCCAGCCGGGTCGTTTGACTCGAACCCGGACCAACGACGGCGTGTCGTAGGCTAGCTTAACTGGTATAGACATGAAACCTCCTCGTAGCTCGACGTGCCTCGCACTCACAGCAAACTACACTGTCTGTTTTTGTAGAATTTGTAAACATTTTTGTCTCTGTTTGCACCTCGCCGTGCAAAAGAAGATACCACAACTATACCAACCCACTTATGGTGCGGTCAATAGCTGCCACGTGGTGATTTTGTCAGCGTATTACATCTGTTGAGCCTATATATACAGCCATTCGCGCTGCGCATACACCTTCACGCTCAACAGAAGCCCTCGTACGCCGCGCCTTTCACGAATGGCAGCTCGTACCTGGCTCGAACTGACGCTGGCGGCATGGCTTTCAAAAATAGTCACGGCCGACGGCATAACGGGAAGCCCTTCAACCGCGTGAGTAACTTGTTGTTCGGTCTCGTTGTGTCGCCTCCCAACACACAAATCTACGTCAAACAATAAACTCTCTATGTGTGGCCAATCTACCATATGACCCAGTACGTCAGAACCGCACAAAAAAACCAGTTTGGCGCCCGGGTACGCCTGCTTCAGGCGCGGAAGCGTGCGAAGCACAGAAAATGTCTTGTCTTCAAGCTCTATGATGCCCAATTGACGGTACGGACGAATAGCCCTCCGAATCATCGCTACCCGGTGTGCAAAATGGGTGGTGTGCTGTTTGCGGTGCGGGTTCCGTTCCGGCGCAAAAATAACAGTGTCAAGCTGCGCCTTCTGTGCCGCTTGCAGCGCAAAGGCAATATGCCCCGCGTGCACTGGGTCAAAGGTGCCAGAGTATATGCCGATACGTCGTTTCACCTGGGATTGCAGTTTTACAGAGGTTGGTTTCACCTCATCTCCCTGCTGTAACCGTGAAAGGTCGGAGCTTTCACGCATCAAGGGGCATCCCTTCACAGCATTTGGTAATGCTCTTGCACGCTGGGCAGGCAAAGTGACCGTGTACTGGCTCGAGCGGATAGTGCCCGCAGACTTCGCAAAACAGCTCCGGAGCTCGTTCCTTCACCATTTCTGCGTATGGGTCAATGTCATTCATACACATTCATTATAGCGATAGTTTGGCGTTAGCTCGCAAGAACGTAATCTTGGCGTTTTTTCGGCTGAGACGTATTTGGGGATTTATTTGAAACCTTGTTAACAAGACTCGATACTTCCCAGAACACGGGCGCAATCAAGGAACCGGTGCTTTTCGGAATATGTTTGTTCGGCTTCTTTTTCGCGTCCACCTTCGGACCGCAACCAACACTGACGCCACAATGCTTACAGGTCGGTATAAGCTTGTGGCGTGGACGGGTATTGGGGTGCCCGTGCTTGCAGACAAAGTTCAAAGAGCCATACTCATCTTCATCTTTGATACTTTCGGCTTCTTCTTTGGCAATCTGTTCAGGGGTCTTCAAGCTACCGTCTTCATTATACAAAGAACCCTTCCCCCTCAAGCCAGACACACCGCTCGGACATGAGCCTGAAGCTGCATTGGTGCGGGCCTTGGTCATTGCCATCTGGACCTGATGCATGTTGCCTCTTGCATAGTGGAATCGAGCCTCCTCGAGGTCGAGGGCCGCTTTGGTGCCAAAAACTCTGCTATCTATAGTGTAGTCCACAAGCGCCCTCTCGAGCGTGTGTCGTTCGGACACTTCATGCAAACGTTTCACTGCCTCAAGCGGACTGCGAATGACAGGTGCGAGCAATAGTAGTTCATTAACTATTTTCTGTACCGTCGGCTCAAACTGCCGTTCACGCTCTTTGCACTGCTCGAGGTACTGTACATAATCTTGCCGTGGCCTTTCCATGCCAAAAAATGTGCCGCCAGCAAGGTCATCCCACAGTTTTACGAGGTCGATGACGCCATCTGGCATGTACTCTTTTGGTACAAGCAATACGCGGCTGATGATACCGGCATCATCGAGCCCACGCCAATCTTCGCCAAACTCTTTCCCGAAGGCAACGGCTACCTCATGGTCATAGCGCGATTCCCCGTCCTGTTTCACTCCCGCAACAAAAGCAGATTCGGTCGTAACGCCACCCTCTTTGGTTGTTGTAGCCTGTATTACCAGTGATTTGGAGAACGCAAAGAAGCCAAGTTCGTCCAGCGTACTGTCGTCAGCGTTTGGGCAAAGCGAAACGACTACAGCATAATTCTCCTCTAGCAAACCCTCTCTCCGAAGCGCATCTATATAGTATGCGTTGCGCGTTTCGGCTTGAGTGCGCGGTTTCAGAATGGGGTTGGCGTTTGCGTACTTCAATGTGTTTGCCTGTGTCTGTTCGCTGCTCTGACCGTGCTGCTCAATATCGCCACGTTCGTTTATGGTTTGCCGCACTTCCATGACATGACCAGCCTTAAACGTGCGTTCAATGACGTCGCTACGTGCATTTGCAGCTATCAATTCAGTATTTCGCTCCTGTATTGCTTCATGCAGCGTCGACTCTTTGGCTTCTCGCTCGCAATTAATCGCAACATTTCCAACACGCCGTGCAAGCTCATCAGCTTTTGCCGCAGCTTCGTGCTCTAATAGGGCGAGCCTGAGAGACAAGTCCCCTAGTAACTCTGCCTCCACCGCAGAGAGCACCTCCTCAGGTGCTTCACGGTCTAATGTCGGTGCATGCTCGTGCATAAAAAATACCCTCGTTTCCGAGAGTAAGCAGCTATACGCGAATACGCGTGTACGCTTCTGCTCGGAAGACTTTACAATCGTGTCTGGCTTACCAGTTTCGAGACAAAACTACGTTTTTTCTCGACGCGCCGGGCAAAAAATGTGATTTTTGCTCGGGCTGCTCTTTTTCCTTTTCAACAAAGAGAGCACATGGATTACAGTTGCGGCACAGCTGAGGATTTTCACCTCATTCCGATTTTATTTTGTAAATTTTGAGAAACTATCTAGAGTCTAGCACGCAAGCCCAGGCACTAGATATAGTAATTTTTACGTGATGCTACAGTTTCGGGAGGCTGGTGCGCAGGGTCGTCAGGCGAGCGGCAAAGCTCTGGGCAACGCCCTCAAGCCCGAGCACTTTGAGCGACACGAGAACGACGGCAATGTCTTCGACCTGCTGGGGTGTTGGTACGGCCTGAGACTCGGCATCGACGAACAGTTTTTCAACCTTACTAACGAGCCACTTTTCCTCTGCCTCTTTGATTTCGTTGGTTAACAATGGCGCTGGGGCTTGCCCGCTGGGGTTAACGACTTCGAGTGAGCGAGCGCTATGGTCGCGCTTTATAAGATGACCGCGCTTGATGAGGTTTCCAACATGGAGCGCTACTGTCGCAACAGATGTATAGTTCAGTCCACTCATGATTTCGCGGTAGCTGGGGCTATAGCCATGCTCGACAATAAACTGCTCTATGAACGCAAGTAGTTCCTTTTGTTTTTTGGTCGGCCGCATTGGTTTCACCTGGGATTGACTTGCATCAGATATGTTCTTCACCTCATTTGTTTGCTTTTCGTTCATGTATACTATTATGTCACACTTTACGATAAGACTATGGTGTGAGACACTACGCCAGAGGAGATGCACGTGAAGGAAACAGATACTCTTTCGCCTATACATATTTTTAAGGAACTAGAGCGGCTTATAACAAAAACAGATATCTACCCTCTAGAAAAAGACAACTTAATTATCCAGCAAGATGCGTTTGCGAGATTGGGGAGCGTTGATAACGAAACTGGTAGCGGGGAGCCGTTTGCTACCCTAGAACTCGGAAAAAAAGAAAGCGATAAGGCGCTACGATACGCGCTTACGCTTGCGGACCTGGGATTTTTACTTGATATTGAGGGCTGGGGCCAGATGCAGTTTTCGTATAGTACTATTGGTAAAACAAATAATTCGGCTGCAAGAGCAATTTTTGCAACACTGTCGTGCCTCGCGAATGGGCAAGTGTTTGTGCTCCACACCGTGCGTGGTGAACGCTTATGTGCAGCTGAGTTAGTTTTCCGCGAAAAAGCGGCGAATCAGCCTACTCTGCTCTCTATTCAGGGAAACTATCCGAAATTTCTTAAGAGCGGAAGCGAGGAGGATTATGAGGTACACATCCTTAAGAACGCATACCATACACCTCTCTATTTACTGAAAGATGCCACGCTGCTCCGAGCAGAAAAAGCAGATGGCTCAGCGCTTGAACTCCCTAGAGTTTATGCAAAAAACGCATTAACACCGCTAACAAAACAGTCCTACACCGACCTTATGAGCGTTGCGGGCAACGATTTAATCGGCGTGAAGGACGATAAAGAGCTCGAACAAACACTCTTTCGTATGCCCGAATATTGGATTATTGGTGCATTTCTCGGTGTCGCTGTCTACTTCTTGGTTTTGCGGCAATTCAATGCGCCGGTTTATCTGGCAGGTTTGCTTGGATTTATTGGCAGCGGTTATTTCACCGCAAAGGTGATGTTCTACAAAGAGGAGCTACGGTTGACAGACCGAAAAACATGGCTGACATATACCTCTGATTTCCTAGGAAAACTCCTCCGTCTCGAGTATGTATACGCATTTACATTGTTTGGAGTGGTTGTATCGACGAGTTTCCCTATATACATCCTGAAAGATTCAGGTAAGCTCGTACAGCTCTATGAGCTCGCAGACGTAACAACACCATGGGTTTCGAGTGTCTTTTTCCTCTTGGTTGGTGCGTTTGCACTTGCTCTGCAAAAGCATTGGCTTGCACGATTCTCGAGTGCCGTCCTAGGATGCATAAGTATAGTTGGGTTATTCATAGCGAATAGTCTGACGGACACCTCGGGAAAAGTAGCAACCCCAGAACCACAAACCACTATAGCTATCGCCTTCTACCTGCTCACCATTTCCCTTGCCATTGCTGTAGCCATCCAGACATGGCGCTCTCGTAAAAAGAATGCTCCGGCTACCTCACTTTAAACACCCAGTGTTTGTACCAGAGCCATTTCCAGATGGTGAAGAAAACGCTGGAAATCCAGAGGCCAAGGAACGGGGTAACACCAAGCCACTTCAGGCCGCCAACAATGGCGTAGTCTATAGGGATATTGAAGAGACTGAACGGCACAAACTTTTTCAGCACTTTTTTGTGCCCCTGCTGACGCGCCACATCGCTAAACGCCAGATAGTGCTGGATAAGATAATTCAGCGACCAGCCTATAAGGTCGGCAATCCCCTTCGCTACAAGCCAATGCCAGTGCAATAGACCATAGAGAAGAGAAAATACTAGGTAGCCACTTACGAAGAATGCAGCACCCCCGAGGTTGAAATAGATAAATTGTAATAGGCCTCTTCGGTTTGGTATATGAGACGCAAGACTACGCGCATGATATTCGAACATCTAGGCACGTTCTTTCTGCGGAGCCCCCGCCAGCGCTATGCCCGCCAAACCCCACCACATATACGCCAACGTCACGTCAGCCCACGCGTAGGAGAGCATGTTTACCGCGGATAATCCGGCGAAGGTTGCCAGCAAAGCCCGAGAAAAAGTATTACGCCGTTCGTAAAGGGCCCGAGCGAGCCAGTAGCAAAGTATGATGAAAATGCCGAGGCCAAGCCACCCTGTTTCTTGCCCAACGGAAAGAAAATAGTTTTCGCTGTTGCGGGCAGGTGTTGTGTCTTCAAGCATCGATGCTGGTCCTGCCGTCCCAGGTCCCCTGCCAAACGGTTCGGTTACAACATCTTCGACACCTTCTCGAAGGGCAAAAAGCCTATTCTCATTTGATGTCTGTGAGGCTGTAGAGTTGTCGTTCATGTGCAGAATGACATTCTTAAAACCCTGATTGTTTTGGGTGAGCAAAATACCGGCGAACAACACAAACAATGCCACTGCCGAGGATACAAACACAGGCCGAGTGTTCAACGCCAACCGCTTACTTACCGCAAACCACACCAATCCAGCCACCACCAGCCCCACCCACGCACTGCGCGAAAAACTAAGGTACAGTGCCGCTCCGGCTACCGCGAGCAGCAAATATTTACGAGCCCTCCGTCGCATGAAAACCCACACGAGGAATATGCCAAAAAGCACATAGGCGCCGAGGGGGTTTGGGCCGCGCAGCGTCGACTGAGCTCGGATGGTTGCGGTGTCCTGGTTAATTGTTTGTATTGGCACAATGGTGACGCCCTTTTCATAGCCCACATGCTTCAGAAAATCCGGTGGCAAAACAAAAAATTGCAACACGGCAAAAGTGGAGACGATAGCAAGGGGAACAAATACCAGTTTTTGCCAGTGCCTTACCAGCCACGTACGTTCAAGGGCGACCGCGTAGACCAGCACGAACCAAACCATGGGGCGAAGACTGAGCAGCAGACCATAGCTTGCTGGACGCAGACCGACATTTCCGCGCAGGGTCGCAACGGCAAAATATAAAATGGAGATAAGTATATAGAGAAGAATTGGCCATCCCAGGTGAAATTTGGATAGCCCACGCCACATCCGGTGAATGCGCCCGCTTGCCAAGAACCACAAACTGAGACCAAAGACGGCCACTTCCGGCCAAAGCCTCAGCAATGTATAGTGGCCAACTAGCGTAGAGGCCCATACCGTCAACAAGGCGTGCACAGGGACAACCGCCAGCACAAAAGCGACAACATAATCAGGTAGTCTGGTGCCGAGGTGGCGCTTGACAGACTGGTGCCTGGTAGCGCCCTTTGCCCTTTGCCCTTTGCCCTTTGCCCTATCCATATTCCCCTAGTATACCAGCGGGTTTGGGTGTTTCCGTGATGACCGATATACTTATTGTCAATGAATGTGCGACCAATTGTCTTGACCGGCTCAATAGCCATAGACCGGATTATGAGTTTCTCTGGCTCGTATGAGGATTATCTCCATGCCGAAAAACTTGATAGCGTGTCCGTTTCAATCTTTCTCGATAGTTTGCGTGACACGTACGGTGGCGTGGCGGCAAATATAGCGTACACGTTGTCTTTACTAGGCAACGAACCGTACCTACTTGGTTCGGTCGGGCCAGATGCGGTAGAGTACATGGAAAAGCTTGCGCGGCATGGGGTAAACATAGCCCACATTCACGAAAGTACACTGCCGACAGCGAGTTTCAATGTTATTACCGACCGCGACCAAAACCAGGTTGGTGGGTTTTATCCGGGCGCAATGTTCGACAGTGACAGCCTCAGTTTAGAACCTTGGCGCGGGCAAAACGCATTGGTCGTCATTTCGCCGCACGACCCCAAAGCCATGCGTAAGCAAATAGAGGAAGCCCGCGAAATGAATCTGTCAGTGTGCTACGATATTGGCCAGCAGGTTAGCAATGCGCCAGCCGAAGATATTCGGGCAGGCGTAGAGGCAGCGGAGATGCTTGTTCTAAACGATTACGAATTCGCTGTGCTCTGCAAGCGAACTGGGCTCGAGGCACATGAAATCACTGCGCAAGTGCCAGTGGTCATTACGACGCACGGACCGGACGGGTCTCGAATTGAAGGCAGGGATGTTGAAAAACCTATTGAGATTGGAGTCGTCAGCGCCAGTGAAGTTGTAGACCCGACCGGTGCGGGTGACGCGTACCGAGCTGGGCTATGTTACGGCTACGCCCACGGCTGGTCGTTACGCGAAGCGACACAGCTTGGGGCAACCTGCGCAAGCTTTGCTATAGAAACACTGGGCACGCAGACGCATACATTTGACCTCGAATCACTTGCAGAACGATATGAAAAAACTTTTGGCGCACCGCCACCATTTAACCCCGTAAAGGAGAGTGTATGAACGATTATAAGGTAGCAGATATAAAGCTCGCCGAGTGGGGGCGCAAAGAAATTCTTCTTGCAGAGAAAGAAATGCCGGGCCTCATGAGCCTGCGAGCTGAATACAAGGCAGCCCAACCGCTCAAGGGTGCGCGGATTGCTGGGTCACTCCACATGACTATCCAGACGGCTGTGCTTATTGAGACACTGGTCGAGCTAGGGGCGGAAGTCCGCTGGTCGTCCTGCAATATTTTTAGCACCCAAGATCAGGCGGCGGCAGCAATAGCAGCCTCAAACATTCCTGTTTTTGCCTGGAAGGGTGAAACCGAGGAAGAATACTGGTGGTGCGCCGAGCAAACCCTGACGTTTACAGATGGTAAGGGGCCAAACATGCTACTCGACGACGGCGGCGATCTAACCGGACTTATCCATAGCAAACACCCTGAGTTGCTTGCGGATATCAAGGGAGTTTCCGAGGAAACCACCACTGGTGTGCACCACCTGTACCAAATGCTTGAGAAAGGCGAGTTAAAACTACCCGCAATAAACGTGAATGACTCGGTAACCAAAAGCAAGTTCGATAACAAATACGGCTGCCGAGAGTCACTGGTAGACGGCATAAAGCGCGCGACCGATGTTATGCTGGCCGGCAAAGTCGCCGTAGTGGCTGGCTATGGTGATGTCGGCAAAGGCAGCGCGCAGTCGCTCGCCAGCTACGGCTGCCGCGTGCTCGTTACCGAAATTGACCCCATTTGCGCCCTGCAGGCACAGATGGAAGGGTACGAAGTTGTGCTCATGGAAGATGCCGTGAAGGAGGGTGATATTTTTGTTACCACCACTGGCTGCAAAGATATTATTACCGTCGAGCATATGGCGGCTATGAAAGACGCTGCCATTGTCTGCAACATTGGGCATTTTGATGTAGAGATACAGGTTGACCAGCTCATCAACACTGCCGGCGTTACGCGGGACGAGATTAAACCACAGGTCGACCAGTTTACCTTCCCCGACGGCCACCGCATAATACTGCTCGCGGAAGGCCGCCTGGTAAACCTCGGTTGCGCCACAGGGCACCCGAGTTTTGTTATGAGCAACAGTTTTTGCAACCAGGTACTTGCACAGATTGAGCTGTGGACGAAAACGTATGAGGTGGGCGTATACATGCTACCGAAAGAGTTGGACGAAAAAGTCGCGCGCCTGCATGTCGAGGCGCTCGGCGGCAAGCTGACAGAACTCAGCGACGACCAAAGCAAATACATCGGCATCTCCAAAAACGGCCCATTCAAACCCGAACACTACCGATATTAATTGAGCAGAAATGTAGCAGATGTCAGCTCACAGATGTCCGCACCCGCATGTCTGTAAAATGTTCCTTGCTACATTTCTGCTACCTGTTTGTCTGAACTCTGCTAAATGCTATACTAGGTGTACTTAACAAGTGAGATATCGAGAGTACGGCGAGCGTTCTAGCGCGGTGACCCGTCGGCAACCATCTATTTTCAGTAGAACGGTGCTTCATCTAGCCTCTGTTACTAACGTAATGGTGGGAAAGATATGGTCATGACCACTCCTTTCCTGCGCGGAAAGGATTTTTTATGACAAGCAATACCATAGGGGACGCCACGCTATTCACCAGTGAGTCGGTGTGTGCCGGGCACCCAGACAAAATGGCTGATGCCGTGAGTGATGCGCTGGTGGACGCCATATTGAGGCTTGACCGGCAGGCGCGTACTGGTATAGAAACCGTTGTGGGCGCCAACCAAATTAGCCTGTTTGGCGAAATCAAAACGAGCGCCAAAGTAGACTTCGAGAAGATCGTCCGCAGTAAAATTAAAGAGCTTGGCTACACTAATCCCAAGTGGGGGTTTTCTGCAACCGAGTCGCATTTTACGAACTTCCTGCACCAACAATCGCCCGAGATTGCCATGGGCGTCGATGTGGACGGCGCAGGCGACCAGGGCATGATGTTTGGCTTTGCCTGCAACGAAACGCCTGAGCTTATGCCACTGCCGATTGCCATGGCACATGCACTTACTCGCCGGATTGACGAGTGCCGCGAAACTGGGGTACTCAAGTGGCTACGCCCAGACGGCAAGGCACAGGTGACCATTCGCTATGACGAAGATGGCAAGCCAGTGGCAGTCGAAAAGTTGGTTGCAGCGGTTGCGCACCACGAGGATTTCACCGCGGATCAAGTACGAGCAGATGTAATTGAGCATGTTTTTCACCCCATTTTGCGTCACTACGGATTTACGTTGCCGGCCGAGCACAATATTGTCGTAAATGGCACGGGACTGTGGCACATACCTGGTCCGGAAAGTGATGCCGGCCTTACGGGGCGCAAGATTGTTGTCGACACGTACGGCGGATACGCTCGGGTCGGCGGCGGCGCGTTTAGCGGCAAAGACCCAAGCAAGGTTGACCGCAGCGGTGCATACGCGGCACGCTACATCGCAAAGAATATCGTAGCCAAAGGGCTTGCTGCCAAGTGCGAGGTCGGCCTAGCCTACGTCATTGGCCAACCAAAACCACTCATGCAAACTATCGATACATTTGGTACCGCCACGGTGAGTGAGGCTGAACTGTACGCGTTCAAAGACAAGCTCATTGACACCAGTGTACGCGGAATCATCGAGCGGCTCGACCTTCGCCGTCCCATTTACAGCGCAACTAGCGCATACGGCCATTTTGGCAAAGCCGACTTGCCCTGGGAGAAAATCGCCTAGGTCAGTACCGTTTCACCATTAACCCGAATCCCGCTAGGAAAATCAGATAAAGAACCACTATCACCCTCACATTTCGCACATTCTTCTTCCAGTACGCGGTAGCGGTAAGTCTATTACCACTACCTTACGTGCTTCAGAATAAGCGCACGAACTGCAAGCATGCTAGTAGCCTCCTCTGTTTTTCCTAGCGGGATTCGGGTTACCAGTGGTAAAATCACTGATAGATGAAAAACAATGCGTCGCTGGTGTATAACTTCTTTTTGGTGGTGGGCGACGCCGTGGCCTTGCTGGCGAGCTTCATTGCGGCCTTTGTTATACGCGGCGCAAGTGATGTCGCCGTGGCAAACCCCATGGACGGCAGCACCTATGTGCTCATTTTTGCGAGCCTGCTTCCCTTTTGGATCCTCATATTTGCCCTGCTTGGTCTCTACAACGCAAATATATACGAACGCCGGTTTGTTGAGGCAGGTCGACTGTTCGTTGGTTCGTTTGTGGGCTTGCTCTTTATGGTGTTTTGGGACTACATGAGTCTCCAAACAATCTTCCCAGCCAAGCTCGTGCCGATTTATGGATTCGGGCTCGCGTTTGTGGTGCTGCTTTCTCTGCGCAACATTGCCCGCATCATCCGTACTTCCCTGTTCTCTTTTGGTATTGGCCTGAACCGCATAGTCATAGTTGGCAAAACTCCGGTGACACGCGAGCTCCTGACTTCGCTCGCAAATACAAAACAATCTGGCTACGAAATCGCTGCTGTAGTTGGCTACGGCAAACGATCACCAGAAACAGTTCCGGCTTTTGATACATTTGAGGCGTTTCTTCGTAGCAAGCCCAAAGACATTCACAATATCATCCAGACTGAGCTGTATGCAGATGAGGAGAGGAATGCGGCTATATTTGACTACGCCCAGCAACATCACATTAGTTATCGGTTTGTGCCAGGAAATAGTGAACTTTTTGTGGGCAACATAGACGTGGACCTCTTTCGTAATAGCATACCGGTCATTCACGTACACCACACTGCGCTGTTTGGTTGGGGGCGCATACTGAAACGCCTGACTGACATTGTGATTGGTGGACTCCTTTTTATACTGAGTCTGCCACTATGGGTTGTAGCTGGCCTGCTCATAAAACTCACCGACCCGTCTGGACCTGTGTTTTATAAAGCAAAACGCATGAGCCGCTTTGGGACGCCCATTTACGTCTACAAATTTCGCACCATGAAGCAGGCGTACAACAATATGTCTCCGGAGGCAGGTTTTGCAAAGTTGGGCAGGCCAGAACTTGCCCAGCAGTACCGTGAAAATGGTGACCAGCTCACAAATGACCCGCGCGTCACCACCATTGGCAGGCTGCTTCGCACCGCTAGCCTCGACGAACTGCCACAGCTATGGAATGTTGTACACGGAGAAATTAGCCTGGTTGGCCCACGTGCACTCGACATCTACGAACTGGAACAGTATGACAAAAAGAACCTCATTCTCAGCGTAAAATCCGGCTTAACCAGCCTCGCGCTCGTATCGGGACGACACGCCATGAGCTTTGATGAGCGAAGAAAGCTTGACCTTTACTATGTACAGAACTGGAGCTTCTGGCTCGATATAGTCATCATCACCAAGACAATCCGTGTTGTCATAGAGCGTTTGTTCAGGCGTGGAGCGCGCTATGACGCGTAGCCCAAAGCTGCGAGTGGCTATTGTGCACGACTGGCTGGTAGGGGGGGGCGCCGAGTTAGTCGTCGAGCAGCTGCACAAACTCTTTCCCGAGGCACCCATTTATACGTCTTACGCGACTGCGCAGTGGCGCAAGCGGCTAGACAACAAAGTCATCACGGGGTGGCTGCAACCGTTCGGGAAGCTACGGAAATTTTTGCCAATGCTTCGGATTGTGTACTTTAGTCGTTTGAAGCTGAGCGGCTACGACCTTGTTATTAGCAGCTCGGGCGCAGAAGCAAAAGGCATAAAAGTACCTCCCGGAACCCTGCACGTAAATTACTGCCATGCACCGACTCACTACTACTGGAGTCGCTACGAAGAGTATATGAAGCGCCCGGGGTTTGGTGTGCTTGACCCCATTGCGCGCTTCGGGTTGTGGCTGTTTGTGAAGCCGCTTCGGCGCTGGGACTACAAAGCAGCCCAACGACCGGATTATATAGTTGCAAACTCCACGCACATACAACGCGAGGTTTTGAAGTACTACGGCCGCGAGAGTACGGTCATATTTCCCCCTGTCTACTATGAACGTTTTCAAAAACACCGGGCACGCATCAAACGGAAAGGGCTTATCATATCAGGTCGGCAAACGCCCTACAAACGCTTTGATTTGGCTGTTGTTGCCTGCACAAAACTTGGCATACCGCTAACGGTTATTGGTGCGGGACCCGACCACGCACGACTGCGCCGCCTGGCAGGAAAAAGTGTGACATTTCTTGGGAAGGTTAGCGATACTGTGCTTGAAGAAGAGTTTAGTCGAGCAGAAGGACTTATCTTCCCCGGTCTCGAAGATTTTGGCATTACCCCTGTTGAAGCGATGGCAGCCGGCATGCCCGTTATTGCCTACCGAGCGGGCGGGGCGTTGGACTATGTAAAGCCAGGCGTAACGGGAGAGTTTTTTGAAAAACATACCGCCGCGTCGCTTGCAAAAGCACTGCAAGAATTTAACGGCGGCAGCTACAGTAGCGCCGCCATAAAAGCCTATGCAACAAAATTCTCGAAGGAAAAATTTGCCGCAAACGTAAAGTCATTTCTGGTGGAGTGTCTTCGCAGCCGTCATTCGCGCATAAAAAACGTCAAATAAATGCTGCCAGGGTCACTTGCTGCGCGTATGATAGAAGTAGATACTTGCTAGATTGCCTTCAGACTATAACGAAAGGATACATACATGTGCGGCATAGTTGGCTATATTGGTACTGATAAAAAAGGTGTTTCGGTCGTACTGGGTGGCTTGCAAGCGCTGGAGTACCGTGGCTATGACTCTGCCGGCGTGGCTTACCTGAGTGACGGCGAGATTATGGTTACAAAGCAAACCGGACGCGTTCAGGCGCTCGTTGATTCACTTGGTCAGCCCACACCAGAAAGCGCAACTGCTATCGGCCACACACGCTGGGCCACACACGGCACCCCAACAACAGCAAACGCGCATCCGCACTTTAATGCAGATAAAAGCATTATGGTCGTACACAACGGCATTATCGAAAACTACGCAGAGCTTCGGGAAAGCCTGAAAAAACAGGGCTATGAATTCCAAACAGAAACAGACACCGAGGTAATCCCCCACCTGCTTGACTATTACACAAAAGAGGCCGACACATTTGAGGAAGCTTTCCGTCGCACGCTCGGCCAGCTCCGGGGTGCTTATGGCCTCGTCGTCATGACGTCACGAGAACCAGATGTGTTGTATGCGGCACGACTTGGCAGTCCGCTTGTGCTTGGCATTACCGATGATAGCTCGCTTATACTTGCCTCTGACCCAGCTGCACTCATGGCGCATACGAAACAAGTTGTCTACCTAAATGACCAAGAGTACATTGTGGCTCACCGGGGAGGCGAATACACGCTCCACGACCTAAAGCTTGATATGACAGTGGAGCGCTCTGCCGAAACGCTTGATTACGACGCCGACCAGGCACTGCTAGGAGACTATCCGCACTTCATGCTTAAGGAAATTTTTGAGGCACCGCAGACAATTCGTTCGGCCACACTCGGGCGCATAAAGCCAGAAAGCGGCATCGTGAAACTGGGCGGGCTCGAAAGTGTTGCCGACCAGCTAAAGTACATTGACCGCATTGTCATAGTAGCCTGCGGCACGTCGTACTATGCCGGACTCGTCGGCGAGTATCTTATAGAAGAAATTGCTGGCATTCCGGTTGAAGTGCAGCTCGCCAGCGAATTCAAATACCGTGACGAACCGTTTTCGCGTAGCACTGCCCTACTCGCTATTTCCCAATCCGGCGAAACAGCCGATACTATTGCCGCGCTCCAAAAGGTAGAAAATTACGGCGTGTTGCGGCTTGGGGTTGTCAATGCAGTGGGTAGCACCATTGCCCGTATAACCGACGCGGGCGTGTACTGTCATGCAGGGCCCGAACAGGCAGTGGCAAGTACGAAAGCCTTTGTTGCGCAGGTAACCGTGCTCACGCTCCTTGCACTGTATCTCAGTGAGGGAAACAGTCCCCTCTACAAACCACTTTTGGCCGAACTCGATGCGTTACCACAAAAGGCAGAGGCTGTTCTGAAGCATGCCGAAGATTTCAAACAAGTGGCTCTGCGGTATAAAGATGCCCGAGATTTTCTGTTTATTGGCCGCAAATATGGGTTCCCCTGCGCGCTCGAAGGTGCACTGAAGCTCAAAGAGATTAGTTATATACACGCTGAAGGCTACGCCGCCGGAGAAATGAAGCATGGGCCGCTCGCCATGATTGACGAAAACTTCCCGAGCTTCGCCATTGCACCGAACAGCCCTCTGCTAGAAAAAATCTACAGCAATATAGAGGAGATCCGCGCTCGAAAAGGCCCTATTGTAGCAATAGCCACTGATGATAATAGCCAAATTCGAGAACTTGCAACAGATGTTATGACCGTGCCAGATACTATGGAACAAACATCGCCGCTCCTGGTTGCCATAGTCATGCAGCTCTTCTCATACTACATAGCGGTCGAAAAGGGTCTTGATGTCGATAAACCACGCAACCTCGCCAAATCTGTAACGGTTGAGTAGCTACCTTTTCCGACTCGACTCAATGGTTTCAGCGAAGAGCCCTAGGTAGGCTTCGGCGGTCTTGTCCCAGTCGTAAGTCTTGAGCGTGGCGGTGCGAACTTCTGCGCGGTTTAGCGATGGGTTTTTCACTTCATTCACTATTTTCTCCAGATACGCCTTCACTTCATCGACCGGGACAAGCCAGCCAGTTTTGCCATCTATGACTGCATCGGTCACGCCAGAATATTTGCCTATGACGGCGGGCGTACCGCAGCTGCTAGCTTCCGTAACAACCATACCAAATCCCTCAAACCCGAAGCCCTCACGGTTGGGCATAACAAATAGGTCGGCAGCGTTATAGAGGTTCTTTAGGTCGTCACCCAGTACATAGCCCGGCAGGTAAACTGTGTCCTGCAAGCCCAACCGCTCTATGGCAGCCGTGATTGCTTCGTAGTCTTTGCCCTTGCCCGCTATAACACAGGCCACACTGGGTAGCTCGGCGCGTAAACCTGGCATCACATTTTCTATAAACCAGAGCGCACCTTTGCGCTCAGTAAGACGACCGACAAGAATAATGAGCGGGCGGTTTTTTAGGTCGACGCCAAGCTTTTCGGCAAGTTTTTTTCGCGCGGTACCGCGGTCCTCAAGATACCAATCGTCGTGTACGCCCCAGTGAATGAGCTGGGTCGGTACCGCAGGAAGCTTTTGGTGTACCTTTTCTTCTGTGGCACGACTAATGGCGGCCGCAGCACTGAGGTGTTTCAGCGCAGGTATGACTGTTCTCAGGTACAGCGGATTTTTGTAAACCATTTCCGTACCGTGTATGGTTGCCACAACTGGACGCCTGAGAAGCGCTCGGAAAATAGGCGTCGCCGCCCCCATAAGACCATCTTGTACGTAAATAACATCTGGCCGGAATACCCAGCCGGTCACGACTGCCCGGAGCATCAGCCACGGGAACACAACCGGTAGCCACTTGTTTGCGCCGCCAAATTTAATTAGTTTGATTTCGGCGCGGTCTTTGAGCGCGTCGTAGAGCCACGCTGCCACGTTTTCCATGCCGCCCACAGTTGGGGGAAATTTACGCGTGACATACAGTATTTTCATATTTATTTCGTTATATGTAATATGCCTTCGAGGACAAGGGCAGTGTCCTCCCAACGTGATACTTCGAGACTATCGATGCCCATAGCCTTTACGGGATAGTCATTGCCGCCTTCTTGCAGCTTATCGCCAAGAAACAAAATATCGTCTTTACCAACCTTAAGCATGCCCATGAGTTTTTCCATGCCATAGGCTTTATCTATACCAGGTTTGGTAACGTCGATAGAAGTTGCTCCACCGGCTCTGACTTCAAAATCGGGCAATTTCTCAGCTAAATACTTCTGCAGTTTTAGCTTTTTCACAGAATCTGGATCCCACGCCTCTTTCAGGTCTACGCCCTTTTCTCCTAATTCTGCAACAACATCTTGCCCGAGTGCGGAATACGTCACCTGGCTACCCCGGTCTTCAATCATTTCGCCATATAGTTTTTGTGGCCGGTAGCCCAGCGCATCAACGGCCGCGTTCATTGCGGCCACTATGTGTTTCTTTTCTGCCGAGCTGAAATCCTCCGCGTACACGAGCTGCCAATCGCTGTTGGCGATGCTATATGTATAATACCTGGTACCGCACGTCGGCATAATATGAAGTTTTTCGAGTTTGTCCGGACTGACATGGAGGTTGTCGATAAGTTGCAGTTTGAATTGATCAAATTTTCCACCAGAAATTACGCAAATATGAAAATATTCAAGTAGTCCGCCGAGTGCTTCCGCCATTCTATCTGGCAATGTGGATTTGCTTGGTGCGAGTGTTCCGTCAAGGTCAAATGCGATAACTTTTTTTGCCATTTTATTGCTCCTTCATACGCTCTACGGCGTCTTTCACTTTTTGACTCAGGTCTTTACGCGCGACCAAGATACCGTTTGGCGTATTGACTACCACAATATTGTCGAGACCTATCACCACAACTGGCTTATCCTCTTCGTTACGTATATATGTGTTTTCCACCTCGTCTTCATAGATGTTCCCGCCTCGGCAATGATTGCCATGCTCATCAGACTCGTTTGCTTCATGCAAATCCTTAAATGAGCCCAGGTCCATCCAGTCGAACCCGGCCGGTACAACATATAGCTCTTCCAGCTTTTCTATAAGTGCGATATCGATTACTTCGTTCTCAAAGCTCAGGTATGTATCGGCGTAGTTCTTGCTGTCGTCATCTCCTGCAGTAATGAGTTTTTGATAGTTCTGGTAGAGTGACGGTGCATGTGCTTTCATCTCGGATACAAATGTGTTGACTGAGCCCACAAAATAGCCACAATTCCAGTAGTACCTGCCGCTTGCGACGTACTTTTTCGCTGTTTTAAAATCTGGCTTTTCTTTAAAAGACTCAACACGATACGCTTGAGTGGTCCCGGCAAGTTTGCCGTCCCGTTCAATATAGCCAAAACCGGTCGCAGGAAATGTCGGCTCAATCCCAATAAGCGTAATGCGTTTTTGGGCATTCGTGACTTGTTGAGCCAGATTGAATGACGCAACGAAACCTTCAACATCTCTGATGTGGTGGTCGGCATGAAGAAACGCGATAGGCTCGTCATTATCATGACGCTTCGATATATACGCCAGAGCAGCTACGATGCAGTTGGCCGTGCCTCGACGGCCTGGCTCGGTGATAAAATGCTCCTCATCTACCTGTGGCATCTGCGCTTTGATATGATGCGCGTGACTGATATCTGGCACTACATAAATCTCTGTGCTTATTTGCGATGCACGATCATAGGTGTTTTTCACCATAGACTTGTCGTTTGTAAGCTTTAGAAGCTGCTTCGGAAAATCTGGCGTACTCAGCGGCCACAGGCGTGTCCCCGACCCTCCAGCAATAATAACTGTTATCATGTACCCTCCTCGCTTGATTCTGCAATGTAAGTATAGCGCGACTTGCTGTGGATGACGACTGTGTAAGCTACAACACCGTGCTATAATCAGGCAATGCGGATACTAGTCACTGGCGGCGCCGGATATATTGGTTCACACACTGTCGTTGAGCTGCTGGAGGCAGACAACGAGGTTGTAGTTGTAGACAACCTATCAAACAGTTCTGAAGAGTCTTTGCGACGAGTTGAAGAAATTACTGGCAGAAATGTCATATTTCGTGAGCTGGATGTTAGGTATGCTACCGAGCTTACGGCGGTCTTCGATGAATTCGAATTCGATGCGGTTATGCATTTTGCTGGGCTAAAAGCCGTCGGGGAGTCTGTTGAGAAACCGTTGGCATATTACCGAAACAATATCGACTCAACATTAACACTTATGGAAGTGATGCGAAAAAATGACGTGCGCAAACTGATCTTTAGCTCCTCTGCAACAGTATACGGCAATCCTAGCGAACTACCGCTTACCGAAACTAGCCCGACCGGGCAGGGTATAACAAATCCTTACGGCCAGACGAAATACATGATAGAGCAAATCTTGCGTGATATTGCTACCGCCGCACCTGAGCTCGAGCTCACCTTGCTACGCTACTTCAACCCCATCGGAGCACACTCTAGCGGGCGAATAGGCGAAGACCCCAAAGAAATCCCAAATAACCTCATGCCATATATTTCACAAGTAGCGGTTGGCAATCTCGACAGGGTGCGCATCTTTGGCAATGACTACGATACACCTGACGGTACGGGAGTCCGTGATTATATTCATGTCGTTGATTTGGCAAAAGGCCACTTGGCGGCGCTTGCAAAGAGTAAGCCCGGAACAAACGTCTACAATCTTGGAACAGGCACCGGCGTCTCGGTATTGGAGCTGCTGCGTGCGTTCTCTAACGCAGTTGGCAAGGATATACCTTACGAAATAATCGCTCGGCGACCAGGTGACGTAGCCACCTGCTTCGCGAGTGCCGCCAAAGCCGCGCGAGACCTGAACTGGCGAGCAGAAAAGACCCTTGAGCAAGCCTGCGCTGATAGTTGGCGCTGGCAATCACAAAATCCTGCCGGCTACGCCACTTGATGCGTTAGTCACCTCTAGGCTCAATAGGGGGTATATTGCAAATAATCGTGCATATGGTTATAATAATATGGTTATTTCAAATATACATGGTATGAATAGTCTCTCGCATATGTCTCGCACCAAGGAAGCCGTCTTTACAGCGTTCTTATTGTTATTTGTAGCCGGAATAGCTCTTATTATTTCTGAATTAACTAATAGAACCGACCTCATTCATATGCCTGGCCGTCAGACCAAGCCAGTCTTGAGCGGACCAAGCCAAAAAGAAAAAGCGGCTCAAGCAAAGGTTGATGCCGAGAGCAAGCAGCAATATCTAGATAAGGCCAACTCTCAAAGTCAGACCCAGCCGCCCCCGCCAGCCGCAACCAGCACAAGCCTTAATCTCACCCCATCTCAGTCAGGAACTACCGTCACCATTCTCACCAAGATACAGGGCGTCTCAAGCGGAAGCTGTACACTCACCATCACGAACGACAGCAAGAGTACCGAGCAAACCGCCCAAATCATATACCAACCGGAATTCTCCTCGTGCGCCGGGTTCAGCGTGCCGGTGGGTTCTCTGGGGGCTGGAACGTGGAATATCGCTGTGAAAGTCACGCCTGGTACAGGTGAAGTTGTGGAGCAAAGCACATCGCTGGAGGTACGTTGATGAAATATGTCCGCATATTAGTCTCTGCCCTGGTCATGTGCACAATCACCTTGCAAGTAGTTCCTATGCAGCGGGCTCAAGCAGTGACGGCAGCGGACTGGAGAGCGGGACGCATTATAGACGACGGCATCTTTACCAATGCAAATGATATGTCCGTAGCAGACATTCAGGCGTTTTTGAACAGTAGAGTTCCGGTTTGCGATACGAATGGAACATTACCGGCTAGTGAGTATGGACGGCCAGACTTGACACACGCGCAATATGCGGCTTCGCGCGGTTGGCCTGCGCCGCCATACATATGTCTTAAGGACTACTACGAAGTGCCTAAGACATCCCCCGGACCAGGGGTTCCTGCCAACAATTTTAGAGGTTCCATTCCCTCTGGCGCGATTAGCGCCGCACAAATGATTTACAATGCCTCACAGCAATATCAAATAAATCCGAAGGTACTTCTCGTTACTATTCAGAAGGAATCTATTGGGCCATTAACGACCGATACATGGCCATTGGAGCGACAGTACACGTATGCAATGGGTGCGTACTGCCCTGACAGCGGCCCAGGCGGTAGTGCAAACTGTGACCAAAATTATGCGGGATTCTCCATTCAAATTGCCCAATCAGCTGCCTTAATGCGCTGGTATCTCGATAGCATGACCCAGTCCTGGTGGCAATACAAAAAGCCATACCAAGTAAACAGTACTCTTTGGAATGTTGCCCCAACTGGTTGCGGCGCAGCCAATGTATATATCGAGAATAAAGCAACGGCAGCGCTCTACACATACACTCCCTACCAGCCCAACGCGGCAGCCCTTGCAAATATGTATGGAACTGGCGACGGCTGTAGCGCGTATGGCAACCGCAATTTCTGGCGTATGTACAGTGACTGGTTTGGTTCCACCATAACACCCAGTTACGCTGCAGCTAGCGTCTCTCAAGGAGCATCCCCCTGGCTGAAAAATGATGGCGAAAGCAGTCGCATGCAATATACATTTAAGAATATTGGCATAAGGGCCTGGTATGATGAAGTTTCTGCATGGAATGCCGGCCAACCACCCGTTAGACTTGCTACGGATTTGCCCTTGAATCGTTCAAGTGGGTTTGAAGACGACTGGCGTTTTGGTGCTACCCGCCCTGCAGATACATTTGCGGCCGTGTATGAATCTGATGGAACAACCCTTGCGACGAATCAGCATATTGTGCAGCCTGGGCAGATTGCACGCTTCGAATTTTCCTTAAAAGCAAAAACTTGGATCGGCTCTGGCCAGCGCTACGAGGGCTTTCGGCCAATCGTTGAAGGCTGGGGGCCAATGTGGAGCAGTGGTAATTATTATTCGGTCATACATGTTATACAGTCGGATTATTCATACGGATTCAAGGGGCAAAGTCCTTATCCGTCGATAATACAGTCCAATAGTTCACCTGCCTGGTTGCAGTACCAAAACACTGGTAACGTCGCCTGGTACGATGAGATTTCTGCTTGGAATGCCGGGAGACAACCAGTACGACTTGGTACTGATGGACCGATTAACCGAATAAGCACATTTAATGATGCCTGGCGGCTTGGTGCTACCCGCCCTGCAGATACATTTGCGGCCGTGTATGAATCTGATGGAACAACCCTTGCGACGAATCAGCATATTGTGCAGCCTGGGCAGATTGCAAAGTTCAGCTTCAACTTACGAGCACCAAGTACAAAAGCTCCTGGTTTTTACCCCGAGGCGTTTCGGCCCATAGTAGAAGGACGAGGTCCTATGAATGGACCGGGAACTTGGTTGGGGGTGACGATCATGCCAGCAAACTACTCGTATGAACATAAAGGGCAGTCTAGCTATCCAACGATTCCGCAGGGGGGATACAGTGGCGCCTGGTTGCAGTACCAAAACACTGGTAACGTCGCCTGGTACGATGAGATTTCTGCTTGGAATGCCGGGAGACAACCAGTACGACTTGGTACTGATGGACCGATTAACCGAATAAGCACATTTAATGATGCCTGGCGGCTTGGTGCTACCCGCCCTGCAGATACATTTGCGGCCGTGTATGAATCTGATGGAACAACCCTTGCGACGAATCAGCATATTGTGCAGCCTGGGCAGATTGCAAAGTTCAGCTTCAACTTACGAGCACCAAGTACAAAAGCTCCTGGTTTTTACCCCGAGGCGTTTCGGCCCATAGTAGAAGGACGAGGTCCTATGAATGGACCGGGAACTTGGTTGGGGGTGACGATCCCCTAGCGCGCTATTCGCTATTCTTTCTCGGTAAAAACCTCTACCGATGTGCCGTACTGCAGTGCGTCAACTCCGCCCGCTAACTTTTGTGATGCGTCTTGTACGGTGTAGGCGTCCCAACTGCCTTGACCGAACGCCGTATGGAACTACTTAAGCGCACCGTCTTTACCGTTAGCATACACATCTACTCCTGACGTACCCCAGATGATAGTAGGCGCATAGTCTACTTCGTAGTCTGTCCGGATATCGTACGTAACCCATGGGCTGGTTGGTGTCTTTTCTGCTTGCACCAAATGGTGTGCGGTGTTTGCCAGAAAGAGTTCTACGGTGGAGCCGCTTAGTACTGCATCGACCCCACCATCGAAATTCTTACTGGCAGGTAGAACGGTGTATACATCCCATGTACCCTGGCCGAAGTTTGTATGGTGCTGCACAAGCGCACCGTCTTTCGCTATGGTAAACACGTCTACACCCGTGGTCCCCCACAGCACTGCAGGTTTGCCTTTCAGTTGGTAGCCTGTGCTTATGTCTGTATATGTCCAGCTGCCCGATGGCGTTTTCTCAACCTGAATCAGTTTGTTGTTGCTGTCGGTTACGAAAAGTTCTACAGTACTACCCGTTGTAGCATTGTGCACGCCACCAGTAAAACCCATACTTGATGGCAGCACCGTATACACCGTCCAACCTGGCTGACCGCAATACTCAACCCGCGGTTACGGAGCCTGTGGCCTTTAGGATGACTCTTTCACGTCAATTACTTGGTCGACAAGTTTTAGGAAATCTTTGGCGAGCACATCGCCGGCGAATTTTTCGCGGGCAATGCGTAAAGATGCTTCGCCCATCTTTACACGTAGTTTGCTATCGGAGGCTAGCTTTATAAGGTAGTCTGCTAGCTGCTCACTGTTTTCATTCTCTATGAGGAATCCATTCATCTCATGCTGTACAACTTCTGGTATACCGCCCGCGCGCGTACCGACGACAGGCTTCCCTGCTGCCATGGCTTCTATGTATATCTGCCCGAAAGATTCATAACGCGAGGGCGCAACAAATATATCACAAGCTTTATAGGCATCAGCCAGATCCTCATCGCTTACTCTACCTACGAAGGCGACGCGTTTGAACCACGATTGATTAGAGTATTTTTTCCTGAATTCGGCGAAATATGACTTACCCTTCTCGTCTTTTCCGTCTTCATCTCCTACGAACTTGATGCGTGCGTTAGGTATTTCACTCAGCATTTTCGGCAGCGCAGCCAGTAAAACATCCGTTCCTTTCCGCCTTTCCGCCCTGCCTACGTACAGGATTTCCACCGGTGCGTCATACCTCTGGCGCGCTGCCCATACCTCCCAACCTTTTCTAGCCGTGATGAACTCGGGCCCGACACCTAGCGGCAATGTTACGGTAGGGGCACCGCGAGCCGCAAGTGTCCTCCAGTCAACGTTATAAAGCTCGCCAATTGTATGCTTAATATTATCAGATATGGCCATGATGCCGTCTGCCCGGACGACGCATTCACGCTCAAGCTCATACGTTATATCGTAACTAGGTTCGTCCACATTGAACCACTGCGTTTCGACCACCTTTTTCAGAGGAGACATAAGCGTCAGTATAGTCGGCGCAACTTTATGCACCATCAGGCCCAAACCCTCGGCATCCCATAAGGGTGCTAGTACGACGTCCACTTTTTCTCGGTCATGGATTTTTCGAACAGTGGCAAGCACGCTCCTAGCATGAGCGAGCTGATGGTCTACTCTTGGATAACCAGTTGTTCTGGTCAGATACTTATTGGGTTGGTGCCTATACAACCATGCCCCATCTATGAACTGAATCGTTCCTTTCTTATTCTCATTCAGTGCTCGTGATACTACAGATACGGTATGCCCAAGCCTGCTTAACTCTTTGGCAAGAACTCCAGTATACCTTGCTATGCCGTCTGTTTGGTGAGGCGGGAAACCTTGGCTGACCAACACAATATGTCTCACCGTTGCGGGTTTTTGTATCTTCTTATAGCGCAAGAAAGTATCCGGCTCATACATATAGCCCTGCATGAGCTTTCGTTTACCCGAAAAACCACGTCGATACCCACGCATAAAAGCCCGACACAATGCGAAATAGCGCGAGACCCCCTCACCGAAAGTAAAGTCACCGCTACGAAAAAGTTTGTATGGGAACGATAGCTTCTGACGCTCTGCCAGGAAAGGCTTGCTGAGCCTCTGATGCAAAGGCCTCTTGCCCGCTGTATTCAGCAGGCCGAAGTATATTGTGTTCTTCACTATAGCATCCCAGACTACCGTCTTCTTGCTATTCTTTCGCCGAAAACTTGGCGCCATCTTATGGTGGACGTATGCGTTCTCAAGCTGTGCCACCTTATATCCTGCTTGTATCAACCTAACGCAGACGTCGCTTTCATCGTGATAATATTCTATTTCTTCGTCAAAACCGCCCACCTCAATCAACGGCTCTCGTCTATATGATGCATTGGTACCGATATTTACATTAAACCAGTCTCCAGCAGGATCGTTGTATTCATATGGCTTGTCATCACGAGTAACCGGGTACCCCCAGACATCGATCGCCCCATAGCTGAACTGGAAACCGGAGCCATCCGCATTGAACACGCGGCCACCTGCAGCCGCGACTTTCGGATCTTCATACGCTTTCACTAAATCTGCAAGCCAGTTCGCCTCAGGAACTGCATCATCATCTATGAATGCGATGATATCGCCCGATGCGTGTTTGATGCCTATATTGCGTGAGATTGAAAGATTGAATGGGGCAGTATAGTATTTTACCTCGAAATCTTTTACTACATCTTCGGTATTGTCTATGGAAGGGCCATTTACTACTATTACTTCAAAGTTGTCGTATGACTGCCGCTGCAAGCCTCGTAGTGTATCACCAATGTAAGCTCCCCTATTGCACGTATTGAGAACAACCGAAATTCGGGGCGAATCTTTCTGCTGGGAATTTTTCATTTAACGACTAGGACTTCCATTTCAAAACATTCGCCATTACGGCGCGAGTCAGCAACAATCTTGAATTCCGCCTCCGGAAGAACGGTATGTATAAGTTCTTCCATGGACTTGATAGAGAAGTGGTTGAAATGATAATCACTCGCATAATCTTGGCCACCAAGCGCGACCGAACGAAATTCCTGCCAGGCTACTTCACCGATGGCATAACGTTTCGCCATGTCTTCTATGTTGGGCGTTATTATCCGCAGTCTTCCGCCTTTCCTCAGTAGACCGAACCAGTACACCAGGATTTTCTTCAAATCATTTTGAACAAAGTGTTCGACGACATGAGAAGAAAAGATTTCATCTAAAGATTCCTCCTCAAAAGGCATATCCAAGACATCCGCGACTACGTCTATGCCGTCGAGGGCGCGATGATCAAGATTAATGTAATCCTGCCTTATGTCCATGCCTGCTCCGACATTGACTTTCTTGAGTTCTTTGACACGTTTTTGGTTGATTATCTCCGCCTTAAAGGGTTTCTTGTCTTCTGCCGCTGCAGCGGAGCCACCTTTACGGAGTTCTACCAGCTCATAGTTTATTTCTTTCTTGAACCTGTCAATGAGTATATGGGTCTCTTGTATTTTTTCGTCAAGCTTGATATTGATCGCGTTATTTATACTGGCCTCAAGCTCCTCTACGCTAAGCTTGTTTAGCTTTTCAGCGATATCCGTCAGTTCATATACGACATAGCTGTCTACCTGTGTTTTTTGTTCTAAATAGCCCTGAAATATCTTCCGGTATAATTTTACTCCGGTGCTAAATGGCTTTTTAGCCAGTCGCACGAGAGGATTTCGGGACGCAATATAAAATGTGCCGACAAGTTCACCATATGGCTTGACCTTATCGGAACGATGCACTGCTTCTCGAGGTTCAAGGCTGTGTATCGCTTTATTCATCATACTTTCAATTTCCGTTTTTTCCAGCTTATGACTCATTCACGTCCTTTCTAGATATCTTGGCTTGCAAATTACGCGACGGATCAACAAGCGCGGATGTATCTACCCCTCTTTGAACTGTGAAAGTGACCGCTTCATCAATCCAATCATAGGCTTCTCCGGCTAAGTCGTGCGCAGCTATAGTAAGGGTATACATACCCGATTTAAAAATATTCGGTAACCGCCAGTCGAAGGTCACCGTATCCCCGACCGAAAGTTCAGTGATGTCTTGTCCATCAAGTTTTGAGTTGGTTCCCATGAGTATCTGTCCGGTAGCATTTCGTATCTGAATTCCAAGTATCGGATTCTCGACAGCCTTTTGGGCTACGATCTTAGCGTGAACTAAAAGCTGCTCGCCCGTATAGACCTTCGCTTTTTTTCCATCCGCTTCAAATAGTTCCACCGCTTCTATAGTAACCGCTTTATTCCCCCATCGCTTATCTTTTTTCGTTTGCGTATTACTGCCCAGCTCTTCGAAATTTAACCTTCTATAAAGATTCGCGATTGCTTTGCTATTACCTAGAGACAAGACTTTTCCCTTATCTATGAGGATAGCCCTGTCGCAAAACTCCTCGACAGCAGACATGTCATGAGTTACCAGCACCACGGTCTTACCAGTTTTCTTCATATCACGAAAGATATTCAGACATTTTTGCTGAAAATTAACGTCACCAACAGCCAGCACCTCATCAATGAGCAGTACGTTATTGTGAGCTTGGATCGATATTGAGAACGCGAGTCGGACCAGCATGCCTGATGAATAATTGCGAAGCTTCTGATCCATGTACCTTTCCAGCTCCGCAAACCGTACGATTTCATCATATTTCGCTTCGATTTCCTTCCTGCTTAGTCCAAGGATTGCAGCGTTCAAGAATACATTATCCCGACCCGTGAGCTCCGGGTTGAACCCGATCCCCAGCTCAATGAAAGGGGTGAGCTTACCATGTACTCTCACAGTCCCGGAGGTGGGTTCATATATACCGGCAAGCAGCTTTAAGAGGGTACTTTTACCACTGCCGTTGCGTCCTAAAATCCCAAAGAATTCACCCTTCTTAACTGAGAAAGATACTCCGTCCAATACGATCTGGTTTTCGAAGCTACTGCGGCGAAAACTGAGTATAGACTGTTTTATTGACTTTTTATTGTCGTGCGGAAGTTTGAATATTTTTATTAGTTTTTTTACTTCAATAGCATCAGGTTGTTCATCTTTGGTCATAAGTCTTCAGCTATCTTTCCGATGTTTCTCTTAAAATACAGGTATGCAAATACCCCCAGCAGAACGGGCGCAATAATACATAGCGACGCTTTCGCCTTACCGAGTATTTCCCAACTCGTCAGCGTATGATTCGTCACGAGAACATCACGCATATCCTGGATGATTTGCGCGATAGGGTTCAGCGATATGAGGGCGTGATATTTTTGCGGAATCTTCGATATGGGGTAAATTATCGGGGTAGCATAGAATGCAACCTGCAGCAGGAGCTCCCATATATACTTTATATCCCTGAATCGGACATATAGTATCGACAGAATAAAACCGAAAGCAAGGCTTATACCGACAAGTTCAAGTATCAGAAGCGGCACCAGCACAATAGCCCAAGGGCTCGGGTCGATTCCTGCAAAAGAGATAATAACGCCTACCACCACAAGATTGATGAGGAGGTTGATCGCTGATGATAGTACGGCTACAAGTATTACGGTATAACGCGGAACCATAACTTTCCTGATCAAGTCTGCCCTGTCCACGAGTGAACTTAGAGCATTTCCAGTTGCCTCGGCAAAAAAGTTCCATAACATAACCCCAAGCAGCAAGTACGAGCCAAAGTGAGGAATATTGTCGCCTACCTTAAAGAATTTTGCAAAAACGATGTAGAGTATTACGAAAAGACTAAGAGGTCTTACCAACGACCATAGGTAACCAAGTGCAGACCCCTGATATCTTATCTTGAAGTCAGTGATTAACATCGCACCCAAAAGTGCCCTAGACCGTTTCTTAAATATACCCAACATTAGGCACTATTATAGCACTGTCGATGTCGGTAAGTATGTCAACGCGTTGTAATCTTTTGATCTGTATGTGTTTCTTAGAAATATTGTATATGTCATACTAAATCAATATTCAACATAATCAATGGATACAGATATGAAGATAGGCATTGATCTGCGCCCCATGCAGGGTGAGACCCGTTTCCGAGGGATAGGCAAAACTGAGGAGTTCTTTATGAGCGCACTGAGCCGCCTGCCGGAAAGGTCATTGCACCATTTTACCTTTTACGTGGATGCGGATATACCTCAGCCAGAAATCACCACCCTATTCCCTGACTCAATTGTACGGACCATAAAAAGCCCTAAACTGGGCCGCAAACGGTACTTTCGTTCTTTTCTGCCCTCCTTCAGCGTAGCTCAACCAAGCCCTGATGATATAGATGTATTTTTACAGTTCGATGCGGCTCTGGGCGTCCCCCGAAGCGTGTTGACTGTGGTCATATTCTACGACCTTATCCCGCTTTTGTTCCGCGATATAGAAAAAAAATCCTCGAAAAATATTCGGCCTTTCAGGCGCTTGAAAGATGGTTTGGCGCGACATATGTATTGGCAAAAGTATCTCCGATTCATACACTCATTCCAAAAAGCTGACCACTTACTTGCTATATCAGAAAGTTCAAAAAAGGACCTGCTGCGTTACTTGCCGTCCATCTCAGCCTCACGAGTTACGGTCGTTCCGCTTGGAGTTGATCACTCTTTCTTTGTCTCAAGCGGCAAACCATCAGATAGAGTGCGCGAGTTAGCTTTAAAACCGTACATTTTATACGTAGGGGGCATAGATACCCGCAAGAATGTGGCTGAACTTGTGAAAGTACTTTACGCATTGAAACCTGCACACCCGGAGCTTCGCCTTATTGTAGTCGGCAAGGAATTCTCGCTCGAGGATCAGCTGGCAGATCGAGGTTGGTACGCGGAATTACACAACAATGAGGCATATGCTAAAGACGTCCTGAGCACCGGTTTTGTGACACACAATGACTTACTATATCTATATAGACGGGCCCAGTGCTTCGTCTTCCCAAGCCTCTATGAAGGCTTCGGCTTACCCATACTGGAGGCGATGGCGGCTGGTTGTCCAGTGGTCGCGTACGACACCTCGTCCATCCCAGAAGTAGCAGGAGATGCGTGTATCTTGGTCGAGCAGGATAACAACCTGTCCGCCGCGGCGGAAAGAGTACTAAACAATAATACCTTACGGCAAGATCTCATTCAGAGGGGCAAGGAACATGCCGCCCGTTTCACCTGGGACAAAACGGCCAAGATGATACTGGAGAAGGTAGTCGAGCATGGCAATAAAGCCTAGCAAAAGATCAATCGTGTATTTCGATGCCCAGGTACTTCTGGGCGAGAAGACCGGAGTAGGGTATTTTTGCCATACACTGATCGCACAGCTAGCGGCCGTCATGCCAGAGACTAGATTCGTCGGGCATGCGTACGACTTTATGCTTAGGTCAAAAGCAGACTTGCCGAAAGCGTCAAACATATCGTATGTACGTAACCCTTTCCTACCCATCCAGTTTGTGAATCTGCTCCGGCGATTCCGGGTCGAAATACCGCTGGAGCTACGGATATTTAGGCGGGCTGCTATGGCACTACACCTGAACTACCTCAGTGTGCCATCACTCTTTCGGACTCCTGCGATTGGCTTCATATATGACATGTGTTTTGTCGACCACCCAGAGTTCGTCTCGAAAAAGAACCGGCAGGACCTTACACGTTTCGTCCCAGATACTCTGCGGCGATGTAGCCATATCGTGACCATATCGAATTTCACGGCGGAGCGGTTACGGAACAATTACCCGACATATAGCAATGATATGATCATTCTCCCAATCCCGCCCGCGCCGGCCGCCGACATCACTGCGACGCTTTCCGACCGGCTCATAGATCTTGGCGTACGTTCCAAGAAATACGTGTTGTACATCGGTACGCTGGAACCGAGGAAGAACATTGTCGGACTCGTACGGGCTTATAAGTGCCTTTCTGAAAAGATACGTGCTGAATATTCACTAGTCCTGGCTGGCGGCAAGGGGTGGAACGATGAAGATACTCAGGCAACGATACAAGAAGCCGAAGACGCCGGCCTACAAGTGATACGAACCGGCTATGTCAGTCAGTTTGAAAAAATTGCGCTCTATCGGCATGCCGCGTGCTTCGTGCTCCCTTCACATTACGAGGGCTTCGGTATGCCGATTTTTGAGGCTATGCAGCAAAATATTCCTGTTGCAGTTACTGACATTCCTGTTTTCCATGAGGTCGCTGGAGACGCAGCAATCTATTTCAAGCAGACCGACCCAACAGATATAACAAAGATCCTTACCAAACTTCTCGCCGATGACGCACTTCGCCAAACACTGATCCAAAAAGGCCAGGAACGGCTTACCGGCTTTAGCTGGAGTGCAAATATACGCACAATGCAGAGCCTACTTGACTCTATGTTGCGAACTCGGTAATTGTCCCCGGGGTTTGCATCTGTCATACTGGTCTTATGAGTAAGGTGTTAGTAACAGGTGCAAATGGATTCGTAGGCAACCACCTTGTAAAGGAGCTGGCAGATGCTGGCTATGAAGTTGTAGGGGTCGGTGGCCCGAAACTACCCGGTATGAAAGACCCCCTGGGCCTTACCGATTACATCGTTGCGGACCTAAACAATCCCGAAGAAGTTGCAAAGATTAATTTTCAAGGGGTAACCGGTGTTATTCATCTCGCTGGGCTTGCTGCAGTCGGACCATCTTTTGAACAGCCGCTTCAGTATGTGGCTGTTAACATAGGGATGGAAGTAAACCTATTTGAAGAAGCCACCCGTCAAAACGTAAAACCAAAGTTTATCATCATTAGTAGCGGCGCGTTGTATGACCCAAATGCAGAAATGCCTATTTATGAAGACTCGACAGTGCTTGCCAATTCCCCCTATGCTGTCAGCAAAATTGGTCAAGAAGAAATGGGCAAATACTACAAAACGCGTGGCTTTGAAGTAGTTATTGCCCGGCCATTTAACCACATAGGGCCGGGTCAAAACCTCGGATTTATCGTTCCAGACCTAGCAAAACAGGTGATTGACATTGAACGCGGCGGCGCAGACAAAATTCTTGTGGGTAACTTGGAGGCAAAGCGTGATTATACAGACGTACGGGATATTGCTCGGGCGTACAGATTACTGCTCGAGAAGGGTCGCTCCGGGGAAACATATAACATATGCTCCGGCACAAGTCGCAGCGGACAGGAAATGCTAGACCTCATCGTCTCAAAATCAAGCACAGCCGTAACAGTCGAACAAGACCCCGCCCGTATGCGGCCGTCCGACACGCCCGACATATATGGCAGTCACGAAAAGCTTACTACCGATACCGGCTGGCAGCCAGAAATACCACTCGAAACGACCATCGCTGATGTCATCGCCGACTGGCGCAACAGGGATAGCAGTTAGCCGTAATCTGGTTCTTTTTACCCGGTCGTGCTATGCTCATGACAGCATTTGGCAGGTGGGAGAATGAGGGCAAACAGTAGATGAAAATGGAGTCAGTCTCCCAGCTTTGGTTTAAAAGAAGCGCCACACAGTCCGACGAAAAAACATCAACAAATACGAAAAAAATTACCGCACTGGATAGCGTCAGAGGTATCGCGGCGTTCAGCGTCATTTTATGGCATTTCGCCAGTATATTTTTTCCTGCTGCAATCGGAGCAGGATCCGCATACGCACACAGTTCTTACGACTTCTGGTTTTATCACTCACCACTGGCCTCATTATTTTCCGGCAGCTTAGCTGTTTCGCTTTTCTTTATCCTTAGCGGATTCGTTCTCAGCCTTCGTTTTTTTGAGAATAAACAGTCTTCGTTATTCACAGCTTCTTTCAAGCGCTATTTTCGTCTTATGCCCGTTGCATTCTTCTCGATTATTATGAGCTACGCGATTTTGTCGCTCGGATATTACACGAACTCCACAGACAGCGCCATACTACACTCACCCTGGACGGGAAATACGTACTTTTCTTTTTCGCCAAGTTTTATCGGAGCTATTTGGCAAGGACTCATTGGCGCGTTCACATTACAGGCAGAGGCAAGTTCTACGTATAATCCCGTGCTTTGGACTATCTACTATGAGCTACTTGGGTCTTTCATCATATTTGGGCTCGCTTCAATGTGCAGGGGAATGCGAAGGCGATGGCTATTGTACAGCATCGCCATAGCAGCTTTTATCCATACGTACTTCGTTGGTTTTATTGCTGGAATGATCCTTGCCGATATATTTGCCACTTTTCCGGCAATATTCAGAAAAATTGCGATGCTGCCTTGGCCGTATAAAATATGTTCTCTTCTGTTGGCTTTTGCTATCGGTTCATACCCTTCAATTGTAGGGCTTGAGGGATCAAATTTGGGAAAATATTGGCAAATGCTCACCCTGAGTAACGGCGACCTTCTGCTATCCCGCACCATACTTCAGCTCATCGCTGGCGTGATTATCATTATTCTTGTGTTGAGCTGGGATAGACTACGGCGACTGCTCGAAAACCCTGTTGCTTCGTGGCTCGGCAATATATCTTACACCGTTTACGCAGTTCACCTCATTTTACTTTATAGCCTAACGACGACTGTTTTCGTCTATTTCCGAAATCACCTTGAGTACATGCCTTCAGCATTTCTCTCGTTACTCACAACCCTTCCCGTTATTCTTTTCGTTGCACATTTTATGCACATTTACATCGAGCGTCCCTCGATAGCACTTGCAAACCGTATTGGTGAATGGGCCAAGAAGTGATTACTGCGCACCATTATACTATTGCTTTTCACTTCCTGAAGTACTGTTCAATACAACCATCAGCGACATCATCGCCGACTGGCGGAGCCGCGAATAGATTATCGAGGATATAGTCCTTGAAATTAGCATGTTTTTATTGATTTTTTAGCAAAAATGTGTATAATTAATACTCAATGACGCCTACACAATCAATAGCAGAAACGGGCCGTCGCGACCCAGTGTTCCACGGAGGCGGTTTTGAGGTCAGCTACTTTACGAGTTATGCCTAAGGGTTGCAGATAGTCGCAGAAGGTATCGGAAAGACTGCGCTCGCGTCGGCCGCCATCAGCCTAGACACCGAGCAAAAAACGGCAATTCGTGATACCGCGTTGATGAATACACCTAGGCCTGAAGGTCGTGGGTAACCATTAGTCGCACAAGACCCGGGAAATCAACAGCGCGCTTCCAGCCTAGAACTGTTTCGGCTTTTGCTGGGTTACCGAGTAAAATATCTACCTCGGCCGGCCGGTAAAATTCTGGGTTTACCCTTACCCGGACAACACCATTCTGGTCAACGCCTTCGGTTTTTTCTGCCTCACCTCGCCACGTAATATCTATGCCCACTTCTGCAAAGGCGAGCTCGCAAAACTCACGAATGGTGTGGGTTTCTCCGGTAGCAAGCACGTAGTCATCTGGTGCATCCTGCTGCAGCATGCGCCACATACCTTCTACGTAATCACCAGCGTAGCCCCAGTCACGCTTGCTATCTAGATTCCCCAGTTCAATGAACTCTTGGCCGCCAGTCTTTATGCGGGCAACTGCCTGGCTAATCTTGCGCGTCACAAACTCTGGGCCGCGGCGGTCGCCTTCGTGATTAAACAAGATGCCGCAGCTCGCGTGCATGCCGTAACTTTCACGGTAGTTTTTGGTTATCCAGTGACCATACAGCTTCGCAACACCATAGGGGCTTCGTGGGTGAAAAGCAGAGTCTTCATCGTAGCCCTTCCCAGGACGGTTGTAGTCGAGACCGCCAAACATTTCAGAGGTCGATGCTTGGTAAAAACGGGTGGTTTTTTCTAGGCCACTCAGGCGGATTGCCTCAAGCATGTTTAGAACCCCCTTACCGGTGACATCACATGTCAGAATTGGATCGCGGAATGAATAGCCCACGTGACTGATGGCCGCTAGGTTGTACACTTCGTCCGGGCGAATCGTCTGCACGGCACGTGTCAGCGCAGAAAGATCAAGGAGGTCTGCCATAACAAGTTCGGCGTAGGGCATCTCCTCTTTCAGCGCTTTGTACCGCGGGTGGCTTGCTTCCATTTGGCCTCGAACAACGCCGTATACTTCATAGCCTTTTTCGTGCAGCAATTTTGCAAGATGCCCGCCGTCTTGTCCTGCTATGCCAGTAATGAGCGCTTTTTTCGCCATGATTTCATCAAACTCCTCTTTATTACTACCCCTAAAGTATACCACCCCCCATGCAGCTGTGGTAGCAAGCATAGGAGATAGTCTATACTTGGCATATGAAAATAGTAATAGATGCCCGTGAGTTACGAACAACAACGGGGCGATATATAGAAAGGCTGCTTCATTACCTACAGGAAGTTGATACTGTCAATACATATAGCGTGCTCATTAAGCCGGAAGATGCACCGGGCTGGACCCCAAGCAACTCTCGGTTTACAAAAATTGTGTGCCCGCACAAAGAATTCACACTTGCCGAGCAAGTCGGGTTGCTTCATCAAATTGCCCAACTACACCCCGATGTTGTTCATTTTCCCATGGTTCAGCAGCCAGCCTTCTACCGTGGCACCGTTGTTACCACCATGAATGACCTCACGACCACCCGGTTCCGCAACCCCGCCAAAAATGCGTTGGTGTTTTGGCTCAAGCAACGCGTCTACGTATGGCTCAATAAGCGCGTGGCAAAAAAATCCGCTGCCCTTATTTCTTACAGCGAGTTTGTGCGTGATGATGTGGCAGCTTTTGCCCATGTTTCGCCAAACAAATTTACCATTATTCCACTCGCCGCCGACGCAATTCGTGAAAATGCAGAGCCGCTGGCCGCTCTAAAAAACAAACGATACATAATGTACACGGGCAAGCCCATGCCACACAAAAATTTGGGGCGATTAATTGATGCGTTTGTGGTGCTGCAAAAAACATACCCTGAGCTTATGCTAGTTCTCGCGGGTAAGAAAGATGCGAACTATGCGCGACACGAAGAGCGAGTGCTGCGTGAGGGCATACAAAACGTGATATTTACCGGTTTTGTGAGCGAGGGACAGCTTCGCTGGCTGTATGAAAACTGTGCTGCGTATGTCTTTCCGAGCTTGAGCGAGGGATTTGGGTTACCAGGACTGGAGGCAATGGTTCACGGTGCGCCCGTGGTTAGCAGTAACGCAACGTGTTTGCCGGAAGTGTACGGCGAGGCGGCACACTATTTTGACCCCCTAGATACTAGCGACATGGCCGCCAAGATTGGCGAGGTGCTGTACGACGAAGCGCTTCGAAGCAATTTGATTAAAAAGGGCAGAGAACAAGCGGCAACATACTCCTGGCGCCGCACCGCGGAACAAACCCTAGAAGTCTACGAAAAGGCACTCGGGAATTAGTAGTATTCTTTCAGCGCGGAGCCCGTGCAATCGTAACTTACAACTAGTACGTTTTTATCGTAGTTCGTATCTGTGCCGTCTGTGGACTTATTGCCATAGCTTAAGCCGCATGTCAGTGTTTTATACGAATAGACAAAAACCCCAGATTGCTCATTGCGATTGAGGAGATTCTTGGTATTGTCATACATAAACTCCCATGGGATTTGTTCTCTGGAGGAATTAATCTTCGAAATTAATGCGTTTTGCTGTTCTTGCGTACCAACAAATGTGACTATGCCCATAACAACACAGCCTAGGCTGCCCTTGGAAAATTTTTCCGAACTATAGGTACAATATTTGCGCATCTCTTTGCTAGTGGGGGCAAACTTTGATACATCGTCTATTAGTGCTTCAATCTGCCCTTCTGCTGACTTATATGTTGTTCTTTCTCTGTATACTTGCACTTGTTTTACCCCAATAAGTGCACCAATAATAATCACCAATATCAAAAGAGTACTACGTGCAGGTCCGAGGTTTTTTTGCCATTTTTGGAATTGTTTTGCGTATGAGGTTTTACGTTTTCGATTCTTCATATAGCTATTGTACAACAGCTAGCCGCGTCTACTGCGAAACACCGTCAATACAAATAGTGTTACGAAAGCAGTCGTAGCCAGAGCAATCAACGTTATGGTATTTTCGCCTCTGGTTGCTTGTCTGTTTGGCTTTTCGGGCATGTCCGTTTTTTTGCCGAGCACGTTTGTAGCTGCCGTAGCTGCGACGTCCGTACCGTTTTGCAAGTCAATGCCGGGGGGCGTTAGAACATAGCCGAAATATGGCGGTAGGCTTGGGTTTGGCTGTGTCGAAGTGGGGTTATTCGTGTTTGTAAGGCTATTCGACGAACCTGTCGGCCGAGTAGCTGTGGTCTTTGGTTGTGACGAATCGTTCTCGTTAGCATTGTATTCGGGTGGGATATAGGGCACAACGATACTTTGTGAACCACCAGGTGTACCGGTATTTTCGTCGGGATCAAACGCGATTGGACTTCTCGAGGGAAGCTCGGGCACTGAATCGTTTATGGATATGTCTCGCAGCTCGCTATCACAGGCATCGTCCGCACCATCGTTGTCCTGGTCAATCCCGAGTGAGCCTACCAGAACGCACGCTTCTTGCTCGTTTGGTGTTCCATCTCCGTCAAAGTCATCTGTCTCTTCCGCCACATATACCACTTCACGTAAGTCAATAGGGTCCCCGTTAGGCGTCACGCCATATATATCGAAAGTATGTAGCCCAACGGGGATATAATCTGGAATAGTGAATACAAAACCTTTTGTTTCATCGTAGATACCCTCAAATAGTGTCACGGGGTTAGAACGCAGAACACCTTTAATTGAGGTGCCCTGTTTAATCGTTCCCTTTGGCGCGTTCGTTTTGTACGGACTGTTTTTGAGCAATACGCTTATATCGCCTGCGTCTGACCACTTTATTGCTTCTCTGTGGCGCTGTTGTTCTGGAGCGTGTTCAACATCTTTCAGGAGCGAGCTTGTATAGTCTAGGCTTGGTTTGTTGTTAGCTTTCGGCGCAGGCATTGGGGCCGTTAGGTTAGTCGTGCTCGAGATGACTCGTTGCGCGAGCAGCCTATGACCTAAGGCTGTGGGATGGTAGCTTTCATTCCCAATGCCTATGGTCTTTGAATATGTTTTGCCACCTGCATGCGCCTGCACCTTAACACCCTTGTCATCTCCCGTCGTCAGGCCGTTCACTCCAGCATTGTTTTTTGGAGCCTCACAGAGTCTATAGCCGTTTAGTGCACTCTCGGTATCGACATAGTACACCCCTGCTTCGGCAGCAGCTCGCTTGATAACACTATTGAGGTAGGTGATTAAGCGCGCTCCAAATTGCACTTCGGCGGCGTTGAAGTGAACATTTGCTCCACAAGCGCCGCCCTCTTTCAGTATTTGGGGATAGCCCACTACATACACCCGCGCTCCGCCACTTTCAGCGAGTACACTTTTGTAGGTTTTCACAAGTCGCTCATACTGACCGAGTATTTGTTCCATGAGTTGTACGCGGTCTTCGTAGTAGTGGTAGCACGTGCCGGCCACTTCCCCCGCAACGCAGGTGGCGAGTATTTTTGCAAATGCAACATCGTTGCCACCGACCGAAAGCAAGATGGTGCGAGGTTTGTATTCGCGAGCAAATACTACTTGCTGAGCATAGCCTGGAGAAAAACTCTTGATAGTGTTTACTTGGTTACGCTCTTCCCACCTTTTTTTATTGATTACTTGCCCCAAGTAGTCGTCCTCTCTCGTAACCTTCTTCTCTGGGTCTGTTTCTGGGTCCCCGGCGGCCATCGATACGTCAAACATCGTTGCGCCGGAGCAGGCGACGGAGTGGCCGTATTGGAAGGCTTGGGCGCCCGCACGGTACGGGTAGGAGAACCACGAAAGGTGGCATTTGTTCTGTTTCGTATCTGTACCAGCAGAGTAGGTACCTGCGGCACCTTCACCAGAAATGTATGAGTCGCCCATGCCAAGCACGCTGACGTACTCGCGACTGGTGGTGGTTGGCACACGGAGACTATAGCGCGCAACTTTGTATGCGCTCGGACCGGTGCGGTCGTAAATAGTGTCAAACGTCAGCGTATCGATGCCAGTAAAGCGAACCCGGCGCGGATATTCAGCCGTTGGCAGCACGTCTCGTATGCCCCGTGTGTTCCCCGTGCGGTATTCACCGGTCCAGTAGTCTTTGTACTCACAGCCGTTGTGTTTCGTTGGTTCAAGGAAGTTTGGGTACTGGTCTCGGCAGGCTTGCGTATCATACACCCGCAGTGATGGTCTCGAGCTGCTTCCATTTGGAACCGAAAAGGTTATTGCCACAAATCGACCATCATCGCTGACGGCCAAATTATTCGTGTTCTTATACCCAAAACCATACGTGTACGAAGCCGCATCCCACGCAATCAGCTTCCCTTGAAGCGCTGTAAGGTCGTAGCGAAATATACCTTTGCCCCTCACAACCCCCACCAACCAATCACCGTTGCTTGAATAGGCAACACCCGATGCATTGAAGCTCAGCGCGCCCGAGTCACCTGGTATTTTAATAGTTGTGCTTGGCTGTCCTCTGTACTCGTACACTTTTTTACCCCCGTAGTATTCGGCAAATTTTAGTTGGGCTGGGTCATAGGCGCCAAGACGGATTGCGTTAACTCCGTTCGATATGGTTGAGGTCACGATTGTGTTGGGTCGGTTTGGAATACTGGGCAAAATAAAACCGCCGTAAAACTGGTCGTACGGGTAGGTGCCCTTTGGCCCATCGAGCAGCATACCACCAGCAATGGTGCCTATGGGCGTTTTATATGCACAGGAATCTATCGTGCTTGACCCGTTCGGAAGCTGCGTCGGCGTGCAGTCGTGGTTTAGACTTGGCGGTTCTAGATTTTCTGGGAGCTCAGCGACCTTTTCAATTATTGGCTCGGCCGCGCTAAGCCACGCTGTACGCGGTGATGCAGCCCACACCACTCCCCCGCCCATTACTAGCGCGACGAGACATAAAGTTGTTGACCAGAGTTTATTCGTTCGTCCCATAGGAAACTCGCTTTATTGCGATTATATCCTATTGTACTGTTTGATGCAATATTGCTATATTGCTTGTGTTTGTAGTTTACTAATCGGCGAGTTTGAGGACAATGTGACGGTCACGGCCCTCGCCAACAGAGTCGCTAGCTAGTCCTGCCTCGGACGCCACCCTGTGTACGGTGCGGCGGTCGGCGGCGTTCATGGGCTTTACCTCAAACGACTCGCCTGTTTCTTTCACTTTCTTTACCCACCCCTCTACGGTCTCGGCGAGGCGGTCGGCGCGTTGCTTCTTGTACTCGGCAACGTCTACATTTACCCGACACAACGTATAGTTTTGGTTCTTGAGTGCGCTGCTGACCAAAAACTGCATAGAGCGCATGGTTTCACCGCGCTGGCCAATCAAGAAGCCATTGAGGTGGGTAGATGGTATGTTTAGCTCTATTACTTCATTGTCCTCTGTGGTCGCGTACACGTCCGTGTTTAGGCCGTAAAACGACAACAAATCTTCCAGGTACTTCTTGGCGTACTGGATTGCCGCTTCAACGTCATTATTCATGGTTACCTCCGTTTCTTCTTAGACTTTTTGGAGGTTTTTGTGCGTATTTGTTTTGTGGTTGTAGTAACTATTTCTGCTTCAGGGGTAGATGAATAGGATATTTTACTGCCGCGCTCGGTTTTAAGCGGCTTGTCAGACTCGGCCGCCTCAACAAGCTGCTCGGCATCATCTTCGAGCGCCTTTTTCTGCTGCAAATACGCCACCACACCGCCAGTGAACCAGTACAGACTAAGGGCGGCCGCGAGGTTGATGGTAAAGAAAAACACCATAAAAGGAATAACGTACTGCATGCTTCGCCCGACAGCGGCGCTTACTTCTGCCTGGTCGGCCTGTTGACCGTCGCCTGCAGCTTTCAAAATATGTCGGAGCTTTCGCGCCTCTTTGTCTGTCGGCATTAGCTGGCGGCTGGTAAGGAACTGTATGCCGGCACTGAGCAGCACAAGAACGAGCGCCGGAACATACGTACCTTGGCTGTTGATAGCAACCTTGGAAAGGTCAATAACACCAAAGAGCGAGTTATCGAAGGCCTTAATATTGCCAGCCAAGTGCTCCATCCAGGGTAGGTTTTGCAGCGGCGCATACGCAAACTGCACAATTTGGTTAGGGTCTTTTATGACCTTAATGAGGCCCATGTATAGCCCTATGAGTACAATCATTTGGACAATCAGCGTTGGAAATGCACCAAATGGGTTAACACCGCGCTCTTTGTACAACTCCATCATCATCTGAGCTTCACGCTGTCGGTCACCCTTCGCCTCTTTTTTGATGCGCTTGAGCTCTGGCTGAAGCTGGCGAGTTATCTTCGTCTGCCTTAGCTGCTTCTTTACGAGCGGCCACATAAAGAGCCTAATAACCACGGTAAATACTATGATTGCTAAACCAAAATTGTGCCCGGGTATAATCGCATAAATAAGTACGAGCAAATTAAAAATGGGCTGGACAACAAAATCCGTAAACATACTACTCCTTTTGCCCCTCTACTATACCACGTTCTTCTCGGGTAAACCGCGCCGGCAGTGCTTTTGACAACACCCCCTGAAGCTCACTGCGTAACTTGGGTGGCGTCATTGTGGCTAGGGAGATGTCGTAGACACTGAGTACGAAATCGTACCCCTCCACTGCGCCCTGAAACTGTGAACGCACCAGCTCGTACACGCGCCGACGAATTCGGTTTCGTATAACCGCCGACTTGCTGACCTTGCGACTAACCACCACAACAACCCGGTATCCCGCTTCGCTTCTTTTGCTGTAGCGCAGCGATAAAAGCCTTCCGCGAACTTGTTTACCGCGATACGTTAGCCGCACACCCCTGGAACCATGAAAACGATTCTCTTTGCGCAGCATGTGAAGTAAGTTATCGAGTAAGTTGTGCGCGGCCCTTGTTGCGGCGGCGCTTTAGCACTGCGCGGCCCGCTCGCGAGGCCATTCTTTTTATAAAACCGTGCTCTTTGGCGCGGTGTCGTTTTTTTGGTTGGTAGGTTCGTTTTGGCATGGTCTCTTCCTAATGTTATTAGCTGACATATAGTATAGCACGGCCCGGTCGCCCAGCGCGCCATAGCCTTATATATTTGCTATTCTTGCCATAGTATAGCAAAGTTATCCCCCTTTTCCCAACATTTTCCACAGAAGCTACGGTGTTAGCCTGGGCTGTGGATAAATACTACCCCTTGGGACTCTTTTTCTGCTTGACAAAATAGTTGTAGAAAAAGTTGTGGAAAACTTTCGTCTCCTTCAGTATAGTTTACCTAAGAAACGTGGAGCGTACCGTATGAATGCTGTCGATTATGACCGGCTGTGGCAAACTGTTTTGGGTGACATAGAAATTTCTCTTTCGCGAGCAAATTACGTCACCTGGTTTAAAAATACCCGACTGATTGATTTTGCTGATGGAGTCGCAACCATTGGAGTGCAGAATGTGTTTATCAAACAGCAACTCGAACGAAAGTATGCCGATGTCATATCGGCTTCGTTAGAAAAAAATGACGTCCACACATCTGGGATTGTATTTAAAATCCAAGCTAGTGCACCCCGGTCTCGCGAGACAGACGAACGGGCAGTATTTCAACAAATAGAAAAAGCCCGGATGGTTCCCAGCCCAGGCAATGGGCAACACCGAACCGCAAGCCCCCTCACGCATACTTACCGCCAGGGCCTTAACGAGAAATATCGGTTCGAGAACTTCATTGTCGGGTCTGGTAATGAACTCGCATATGCGGCCTGCCAAGCGGTTGCCGCTGACCCCGGGAAAAAATATAATCCTTTGTTTTTATATGGCGGCGCGGGAATCGGGAAAACCCACCTCATCCAGGCGGTCGGAACCGCCGTACTCGCAAACCGCCCAGGCTCACACGTTGTGTATGTGTCGAGCGAACAGTTTGTGCAAGAGTTTGTAGATGCGCTCCGGTTCAAAAAAAATACCGACTTTGCTGACTACTATAGAAGCGCAGATGTTCTGATTGTTGATGATGTACAGTTTTTAGCAGGTAAAGAAAAAATACAAGAGGAGTTTTTTCACACCTTTAACGCGCTCCACCAGGCAAATAAGCAGATAATTATTAGTAGCGACAAACCACCCCGCGAGATTCCGACGCTTGAAGAGCGACTGCGGAGTCGCTTTGTATGGGGCATGAGTATAGATATGCAAAACCCCGACTTCGAAACCCGCTGTGCCATCATCCAGTCTAAGGCCGAGGAAAAAAACACTGTTTTGCCAAGCGATGTCGTTGAATACCTTTCAACACAGTTTCAGACAAATATTCGGGAGTTAGAGGGCGCACTCAATCAAGTCCTCGCGTTTTGTGAAATGCGCGACCTTTCACCAAACCTTGCGATTGTGAGTGGCTTACTGGGTTCTTCAAAAAGCCGACCTAAGCATCTGAGCGCCCGGCAAATCGTTGAGCGCTGCGCCAAATACTACCAAATACCACTCGAGGATATTATGGGACCAAAACGAGATAAAGACATTGTGGTTCCTAGGCAAGTTGCGATGTACCTTCTTCGTAGCGAACTCCATTTGAGCTTCCCAAAGATAGCGTTGGAGCTAGGCAGAAAAGACCATACAACAGCAATCCATTCTGTAGAAAAAATAGAGAAAGAAACTGATTTTGACCCGTCTATTCGTACGGCTTTAGCCGAAATTAAGGAGCGCCTATATGCTTAGGTTTGTTTGTGGGTTGTGGATTGGTTGTGGGCGCTTTGTGGATACTATGCTTCGCTTTCTTGGTTTTACACACACGGCGTTGGTAGGTTTAGTGTCGACTGGGTATAGTACAGGCCTTTATGCTCAGTTCAGACCTTGTGTTTTGGGCAGCACTATCCACAAGGTTAGAGTTTATTTTCCCTCTGTTATTCTTGGTTTTTCCTCATTTTCCACATCCCTAATAATAACTACTTCTTGGTATAAAAATAATTTTTTCATTAGTTCGTTGTGTGGAAAGGTAGCCATATGAAACTAAAGGTAACTCAAGAAAACCTTACAAAAGCACTTAACTATGTTGCTCGCGTTGCAAACACACGCTCAACACTACCCATTCTCGCAAATGTACTTCTTTCTATAGAAGACAATCGGCTGAAGCTTGCAACAACAAACCTTGATATTGCAATCTCTAGCACAATCGGTGCGCAGGTGCAGGAAGAAGGAAGTCTTACGGTGCCGGCACGACTTTTCCAAGAACTCGTCGCAGGGCTACCGAGTGGTGTGATAGAGCTCGAACAAGACGACCAACGGCTAAAAATAACAGCCGAGCAATATAAATCAGTTATAAATGGTGTTAGTGCAGAAGAGTTTCCTGTAATGCCAGCAATAGAAAAAGGTAGCACATGGACAGTGCCCGCACCCCTACTCAAACAAACCCTTCACCAGGTTTTATTTGCCGCTTCAGGAGACGAGAGTCGGCCGGTCCTAACCGGTGTATATGTTCGTTCCATTGAAGGGGTTTTGTATTTTGCGGCAACAGACAGTTACCGGTTAGCCGAAAAGCGGCTCAATAACACAAAACAAGACGTAAACCTTCTCATTCCCGCCTCTGCCTTTCAGGATGTGCTTCGAGTTATTAATGACCAGGCTGAAGATGTGACTGTTGTTTGCGATGACCAACAGGCACTGTTTCGGGTTGGTGACGTTGAGGTTGTGGCTAGGCTTATAGAGGGTACGTACCCAGATTACCGAAAACTAATCCCAACATCATTTGCTGTGGGAACAACCTTGTCGCGAGCAGAGCTTATTAATATAGTCAAAGTAACGAGTTTATTCGCGCGTGAGAGTGCCGGGAGTGTTGTGCTTAGTGTGGACGAGGCGAGCCAAAGTATATGGGTTCGTGCGGTTGCCTCACAACTTGGTGAAAACAACGCGACTGCCTCTGTTAAAACAAAAGGCACGGGTTCTATTACCCTCAACTCGCGCTACTTACTCGAAGCGCTTCAGGCAATGGAAGGCAAAGAGGTGTATTTAGGGTTTAACGGCAAAGTCGAAGCGGTTCTTTTGTCTGACCCGGGCAGCGATGACTACACACACATTATCATGCCCCTAAAAAGCTAGGCGTAGGCTATACTGACCGCATGATATCGAATGTTCGGCTGCAACATTTTCGGTCTTATGCGGACAGTGCTTTTGAGTTTGGTGATGGCGTAAATATAATTGTCGGACCAAACGGAAGCGGCAAAACAAATCTACTTGAAGCCCTACTCGTCTTGGCGCGCGCGGGGTCATATAGGGTTGGAGATAATGACTTGGTGGCATTTGGTGCTGATTGGTCAAGAATTGACGGTGTTGTCGACGGCACACAGGAAAGAAGTATTATTCTCAAGAAAGGCGCCCTGCTCCAAAAAACATACACCGTGGGCGCCAAAACATACTCACGTCTGCCAGAGAAACAAAAAATACCAATTGTTCTATTTGAACCAAATCACCTCATGCTGCTACAAGGACCCCCCGAGGGAAGAAGAATGTACCTAGACGATATTCTTGAACAAATAAAACCTGGCTATAACGTGTTTCGTAAAAACTACAAAAGGGTGCTCGCCCAGAGAAACACACTCTTAAAAACACCACACACAACGAAACAAGAGTTTTTTCCATGGAACCTGCGGCTCAGCGAGCTCGGGGCGGTTATTTACCGTGCACGGCGCGAGCTCGTTGACGAACTCTCGACCCACATACAGGACACCTATAAACAGCTTGCGGCAACCGACACAAAGATAGGTGTTAGCTACGAGAGTCGTTTAGTGGGGGTTGACTACGAATCGCAACTTATGCGGGTGCTTGAAGATAATTATCACTCAGATACCTCACGAGGGTTTACCTCATTTGGTCCTCATAGAGATGACATCATAGTACGGTTTGGTAACGTGCCGGCCGCCCTAACCGCCTCACGCGGCGAATCGAGAACAGCAACACTGGCGCTAAAAATACTTGAAGCCCAAATACTTGAACGGACCCGAAACCAAAAACCACTTATGCTGCTGGACGATGTTTTTAGTGAGCTCGACGGCGCCCGTCGTCAGTCACTAACAAGCCACTTACAAAACTTTCAAACCTTTCTTACGACAACAGATGCGGATATTGTAGTGAAGCATTTTACGTCCAGCACAATTTTTCCAACAGGGACGCAATAGTTACAATTCAGCACTATTAACCACAGTATAATCATTAGGGAACGCCATCTTGTCGATAACAGCCTTTAGGTTTTTTTTAACACTAGCCTCATCAATTGCTCGCCCAGAGATTTGGTCATAATATTCCGGAGTTACAATAACAAGATTTTTATATACAGACACAGACGAAACGGCTTTAGAGCGCAATACATTCAATACAATCTTGTCTATAGGAACTACACCTGTTGTTTCCCTCTCCTCAACAAGTAGTCCAATTTTTTCCTGACGAGTATCAATTAGGCAAAGTAGATACGTATCATTTGCTGCAGGCGAAAAACCACACAGGCGATAATCTCCAAAAGTGTAATCATAAGAACCCGAATCACGCAACGGATCATAAGACATAATACCAAGTGAGGAAACTATACGAAGGCTTGACGACGAGGTTTCAAATACGTCGACTATCCCAGGAATTGTATAGAGTTGTTTTGGTTCCGAACCCTTGACATCATACACCGTCATGCCGACCGAATTTATTGCACAAAGTCGATACTGTGCACAGGTTATTGCCGTCGAGAATATTTTAGGCAAAACGATATGCCTTTGTTTATTATTGGCGTATATGATAACCTCGGATGTGCCAGGGAGGTCTTTTGTAGCCGTCATGTCATTCTCTGGATTTAAGCTCTCAGTCGCCGTAGTGTCGGTATATAAGATTGCAATATCGTCTTTGTGTGTACGGACACTGGCTGGACTGAGACCAGTAGTGTGGGGCGGCTCGGGTCGGAGGCGGATGGAAGACATGGTTTCTGGATTGATATAGAAATAATCTGCCCTTGTACTTTCATAAACCAGAACACCAGACATATAAGGACGCATCTCATACCTATAGCTTGGATCAAGGGCACCAATCCGTACACGGTCAGCACCAACTAACTCCGGAGAAATTCTTTGCAGTGAGTAGCCCGCCACACCCTCAGTATCTTTTAGTAAAGCAACAGCATCACCCGATTTTGTTATTGCAACACCGCCCAAATCCCCAAATAGACTATTTGTGGGCAATAATGAACTATAAGAAGGTGTGTAGCCAGATGCAGGCAAGTGCTTCTCTATTCTGTACGCAGAGTCATCGCAGGATGCAGAAAACATCGCGTCACCATTATAGAAGGAGCAGGGGGATGGATTATTGCCAACAAAACTTCGTGATTTTTCTGCAACAAGCGATACATTTATAGATGTGGTCCTCAACAAACCCCTAGTCTTTTGTATAGCAAAGAAGTTCTTCGCACCTTGCTGAACCACAACCTGGTATGTGTCGTTCTTGACGACCCTCTTTATGATCTTGTCCGATGAATTGAAGGAGGTGGTTGCCCCAGACTCCCCAATGATTTTGTATGTTCGCATACCTCCCGACACATTCACAATGTACACATATGAGTGTCCCCAGGCCCAAGACATACACATAAACAACAAACAAGCGAATATGCCAACGGCCAATAGCTGTATTTGTTGTTTTTGCCGCATTACTTTTTCCCCCAGACGTATGTACAGCCGACTGTGGGCAGCTGTTTAATATCTGGTATGCTAGCGCCACTCCCAATGGCCATCAGGAGGGTTTGGGGACAGACCGCTTTACCATTAACTCTGATACCAAGATGAAGATGTGGACCGGTTGAATGCCCCGTACTTGCCGAGTGCATTATTAGCTGACCTGCTTTAACCGTGTCCCCTTGTTTTGCCCCAGGAACTGAGCCACCGTCGCTACCATGCCCATACTGCATTGTTACCCCTCCCCCAACGTCGATTATAACACCATAACCAAGACCACCTGTGGCTGTGCCAGCGGGTGCCGATGTAATTTTCCCGCCTGCTACAGCATAGACCTCTTCCCCTAAAGGAACGGGTATATCAGCGGCGGGGTAGTCGTGGTGCGCTTTTGAAAACCACTCTGGGTGTTGGTCAAACCACTTTTTCTTAACAGGTAGGCTGTAGTTCCCGTTTAGGAAAGCGCTCGAACCCCCACCACCCCCACAACTTGAGTCAGGGGACGGGCTAGTAGATGGGATTGAACCATATTTTTTCAGCGCATCTATTGCGTAGGAAAGGCGGGCACTGACAGTGCCAGACTGGTCAAGTGGCCGTTCATATCCTATGTACTTCCCTCCTGCTAATTTATTCCCTTGGAATGCGAGAACAGCTTCACGTAAGTCGGTTTGTTGTTTTAAATCATCCCCTGCCCCCTTTTCCGGTATCGAAGTTTTACCCTCGAGCTGACTCCAGACGAAGGCTATCTGCACGCCAAGATTGTTTGCCTCCGCAACGGTATGAGCAGCAGTTTTGGTTTGAGGATCGATAGAGTTAATAAACTTCGAACCAGGGGTCCACTGCACCAGCCCCCACCCCACACCAGAGCCACTAGCAAGAAACTCCTCCGCGGTTGTTATCTGACTTGGTTGCGTACCCTGTTTTCTTTGTGGTAGTAATCCTGACTCTACCATCATATTACCGATGACTCCCGAGGCCTGTACGGGCGTTAGCCGTCCTGGTTGTGTAAGATAATCAAAAATAGCCTTCCCGTTTTGTTCGCTTGTCCCATTTGGTATGTTGGCACCACCCGCAAGGCAGCCTAGGAGTGCCTGGTTTTTTTCATACCATACACTACCAATCAAAACCATATCAAGAGCGTCACCATCAAGTGGTTCGGCGGTGGCGATAACAGCGTTGCCGAGTACCATCAACGATCCAAATATGGTCAGGGTGCTTTTTATGCGGTTGCTGTATATTGACCTCATTGCGGCAACGCCCCGAACGCCTTTATGAGGATTGGTTGCACGTTTGAAGAAGTAGGATTACCCGTTATTGGGCTTGAGTATGCCTGGAAGTGAACGTGTGGTTGCGTGCCCTGTGCACAGGCTGGTTCACCTATAACACCCAAGGTTTGGCCCTGGTCTATACGAGCACCCTCCTGGCTTTGTAATAATGAGCCTCCTCGAAAATGAGTATAAAAATAGTAATTGCCGTCATCACCCTTAATTTGTATACTGGGAGACCCCCCACGCTCTGGGGAACACGATGGCTTTGGTCTATATCTTACTACGGTACCCCCTACGGCAGCCACGACCTCTGTGCCTGGGTTGTCAAATATATCTGCTGCGGGATAGTCGTGGTGACAATTTGTTTGACTGGTGTAACACCAAGCCCACTTAGTCAGCTTATAGGTTGCATCCTGATATTGCGCCGTCTTGATTCTGGTTTGAGTGGTTTTTAGCGGGAATGTAAAGTTCCCAACAGTACCAAGCTCCCCTCCGAGTGTAACAGCGGTATTTGTCGCGGGCGGACTGGGGAGAAGGCTTTTATCATACAGACCGCCATTGGTCGCGACTGAAGCACGGATCAAGAGGCATGGATTAGTTTGGTCGTGTTCGGGGAGTTGACTTATGTCATTTATGCGCGTCGTTGAGTTCCCCCACGTAACAGTAGTATTGGGGTCATCACACTTTGCCGACTCCCAGTAGGCTTCTGGGTCAGCAATAAATATTGAGTCATCCTCGGCGTAACCATATTGGGTTATACCAAATGGGTCTTTTTCGGGCAACTTTGCAGCCGCAGAAGCGTCTCTAGAAGTAACCGCATCAATAGAACTAGCTAAAGAACGTAAAGGGTTTAATGTGGACGCAATTAGGCCACTTTGTGCCGCGCCAGAGCCACTAGGGATGCTCATAGCTATTTTTGACACAAGAGAATTACTGTTCTCTTTGCTGAACATCCTGGCATACAAGGGTAGTTTAGAATATTCATAATGTTTTTGTTCGGCATCCGCCTTATATAAGGCCTTGACTTGTGTTGAGTTTAAAACCTTTCCTCCGAGGCCAAAGTGGCGTGTGTAGTTTGTGAGTATGTTAATTCCGCCAACCATTGTCTCAAAATACCGTGCACCGCTTTGGTTTGGGGTAGAGGCAAGGACAAATATTTTTGCAAACACTTCGTTTTTTAGCCACTCTAGCACTTCAGTAAGTTGCTGGGGTGTAATTGCCGCAACAAGCTTAGAGAGAGGCTCTTCAATGAAAGAAAAAATACTCAGTATCCCGTCCCTAATATTAACCCATACGTTTGCGACGAAACCCGGAAATGCGAGAAAGGGGTTGTTTGTAATTCCATCTACAGCAACCTTGGTAACAAAGGCAAGAGTACCAGTGGGGGATCCGATTGCCACATTCGGACAAATAAGTGCGCCTGCTGGATACCCTTCGCCATCGTCACACATGGCATTCGTCGCGGTGCTTTCTGCGTATGCCCTGGGGAAAAGAGAGGCTACCGGTTTTTGGGTACCCCCGCCCATGATTGCGCCATATAAAGGGCTGCTTTGAGCGCTTCCTCCCCCCTGGTCACGCGATGCGTCGGCTCCATACAGAAGAGAAAAGGAATTGAGGGTGGCGGGGTCGGCGGATCCGCTCATCAGCTCGCTCGCATAAGTTAGCGCCATTGTAGCGGTACCAACCATTGCCGTCTCATTCATAACGTAGTTCATGTGTAGTATAGTGGGTGCTGCTTTTTGGGCGCCGGAAATCAAGCTAGCACCAAGGTCAATCCACCCAACTACTGGAATTACTTTCACGGCTATTTTGGCGGTGGTCTCTCCCGCAATTTGTTTTATGAGGTATTCCACTGCCCCCTTCGAGCGAATCTCATCGGCCTGCTTGTTCAGTTCTTCTATAGAAGCCTTACCGTATTTTGATTGTAAATCCACAAGTCTTAACTGAAGATCTTTTTGGTATTTCGTTCTCCTCTCTCCCGTGCTTTCCGAGCTGTCAAGGTCGCCACACGTGAAACCATCGAGCGCGCACTCTAAAGAGAGACCGATAGAGGTATTTAAGGGGGTAATAACTCGTTCAATAAAACGACCCTTCGCTATAGAGAGGAGCTCGGTCTTTGTTGCTTTTATTTTCTTTCTTGTTTCACATGCGACGATACAATATCGGGGAGAATACTTACGGTCAATCAAAGGCATGCCTATAAACCTTATGTACATTCTATCTCTCAGGGTCAGGGCGGACATGGTTCGGCTTAACTCGCGGTGAATCTCTTTTTTTCCACGAAGTTGTGCAAATGCCTTATCTTCGAAATCACGAGATTTTCCCGTGTAGGTTCCAAGCTCGACACCTTCTCGAATTTCGGGCGTAGTCAAGAACACTTTGTTTCCTTTCGAGGTTGCTTCAAGCCGGATCTCGATACCCTTTTCAGCGAGTTTTCCTTCTATGTTAGCGTCGCGCCAAGCCCGGAAGTTGGCAGTAACTATGTTTGTTTTTCCGCTTACGTCTGCGCAGGACTTGGTACGGCGCGTCGTAGTGCAGCCATTCTTTACCATACCGGGTACTAAATATTTCACAACATAATAATGGAATATATTGTCACCCATTTTTTCGACAGCCCGCCTAGAGATAGCGTTATATGCATCGTGAACGTTTAGGGGTATGTGTATAAACTGGAGTGTCAGAAACATTGAAAAACCAAGTATCCCACCTCCTCCAAGTAACGCCCCAAAACCACCAAACATCATTGCCTTTTTTCGCCGCGAAAGAAATGATTTTTTTAGTTTCGATTTTTTGTCTTTCTTGTCCAACGCTTCTTTCTCGTCCGCTTCGGTACCGGTGTAATTTAGCTTATCCGCGCCCTGACTCTCCTTTTCGGATAGATTTTTTGCAGAATCAAGCTTAGCCGACCCAGACTCTTTGGCATCGGGACCATTAAAAGAGTCTTCTAGGTCATCGATGGCATTTTCGTCTGCAATGTCCGACCCTGACTGTGTCGCTGAAGGCATGGCAAAATTGCGCTCAAGGTCGTCAGCGGCCGGAGCGTTGTAGAGGTCCTCAAGTTGCTGCGGGGACATGTCTTGATTGTCTAGTGTCTGCAGGCTCTTTGGTTTGTATTGGCGGTCTTCGTCTCGTGCCATGACTATGACAAATTATTTGTACTCCCAGGGTACAATTGGTTTTCAAGATCTATAGTTCCGCTTGCCTGACTCATGTCGCCCTGCTTCATGGCTTGGACTTGTTGAGGATTCGTTGTAATGAGGCCTGTTTCCGTAGGGCTTGCTACCACCTGTATATGCACATGGTTTTGGCCGGCGAAGAATAGCCCCTGGCCGACCGGGAATTGTCCAAGGCGCTTCTTTTCCTCGTCGGTTAGTTTGAACACATCACTAAGGACATCTACTGCGCTGCTTGATTGTTTGAGGAGGATTTGCATGCTGGCGTTTGCGACAATGGCGCGCCCCATTCTGGAGCCCATGAAGTCTTCGACGTCCTGCGTGATAGTGGTGATGCCGAGATTGTACTTTCGTGCTCGTTTGGCAAGACTAAACAGGAAGTTGGCACTGTCTTCGTATTTCATCAGCTGCCACGCCTCGTCGACAATAAGAATGCGTTTCTTCTGGTCGCTCTTCGTTTTGTTCCAGATGTAGTTTAGGACAATGTACATAGCAACTGGTCGCAGTTCGTCTTCGAGGTCGCGAATGTTGAAGACCACCAATGGATTGTTGATATTGATGTTGCTCTGCTGGCTAAAGATGCCCGCGAAGGTACCGCTTGTATATTTGCGGAGTCGCTGTGCAAGCTGGGGGCCGGTACCGCCCATATGAAGCAATGTATCATACAGGTCAGCGATGGTTGGTGGCACCGAAGAATGCGTCAGGGGGTCTTGTGTAATACCAGCCTTCGCGTAGGTGTCTATAAGTGCCGCGTCGAGGTCCGCCTCTTCTGTAGGAGACAGTGCTGGAGCGAGCGCTCCGTTGCCCCCAAGTAATTGGGCTTGAGCGCCACCCATCATGAGGCGCAAGAGTCCGTGGAGTGTGATGAGGTTTGAGCGGAGGGCATTGTCTGCCTCCTCACCATCCACTACCTGGGGTAGGTCGAACGGGTTAATTCGTGTTGTAGAATTAAGGCTCAGGCGAACGTACGCGCCCGCAACAGCGTCACACATGCGTTCGTACTCGTTTTCGGGGTCAACGATAAAGATTTCGGTGCCAAACATGAGGCTACGCAGCGCCTCGAGCTTAACTGTAAAGCTTTTCCCTGCGCCGGACTTTGCAAACACAACAGAATTGCCGTTTTCGAGACTGAACCGGTCGAAAATAACGAGGCCGCTATTGTGCATATTTATGCCATATAGAATGCCGTTGTCTTGACTAAGGTCGGCGCTTGTGAACGGAAAACTGGTGCTAATTGCCCCCGTACTCATGTTCCGACGTATTTGTAACTGGTCAACCATCTGCGGTACGACGCTATTAAGTCCCTGTTCTTGCTGGGAGGTTGCCGCCTTACTATACACCAGTTGCTGGCCGAGCATACTCTCGACCTTGTGGCTGACAAACTCCAGTTCATCTTGGCTTGCTGCGTATATGGTAAAGTACAAACCAAATCGAAAGAATCGCTCCTCCCCCACCTGAAGCTTGTCGCGCATTTCTTCTGCATCCAGAATTTGTGCCTGTTTGGCAGGGTCACGCACCCGACCTTTCTCGGAATCAATTTGGAGACCGGCTTCGAGTTGAGTGACTTTCTTGCGGAGGTTTTCAAGCACAACCTGACTTTCCACGGGGTATACATAAATGGAAAGATCCATCACCTCGTCGAGGTTAACCAATCCGCTTAACCAGCCTGTGTAAATCTGTCTCGGGTAGCCGTAAACGTAATAGGTGCGCGCAAGGCGGGTGCCAATCTGGAAGTAGGTACTAAAAAACTCAATACTACTGGGTGCAATAAAATCTCGCAGCGCCGTAATGCCTCTACGAAAGGCTTCATTTACCTCGGCCTGTTCTTTGGCTTGCTGGGCTTGCGCAAGGGCAATGGGGTCTAATGCTGGTTTTTTCTTGCCGAAACCCATTAGATAAAAGCTCCTCTTGCATCAGAGAACAATAATCTCGGCAAGGAAATAAGCACCAAAAAAGGATATGGCATCACCCGAGCTCCCTTTGTAGGTGCTGTTGTGGTGCCATGCCCTCACCTTTTTGCACAACCTCTGCGGTCAAATCGTTGAAATTCTTCAGTTGCTGTCGGGTGGCGGTGTCGGGGTTGTATGTGTCGTAGTAGAGCTCTATTAACTCCTGGGTGTCTAGGGGTAGGCCCTGAATGCCACACTGCTGTAGCCCGCCAAGAACGGCCTGAACCCGATTCCTAAGCTCGTCCTTTGCTTTCATAAGGTCTGGTTCGTTAATAACAACATGATTCTCGTTTTTGCTAAAGAGTTCTACAAAACCAGTGAAAAAGTTTTTACTTTGCGTAAGCGCTTTGTCTGGGCCTACCGCGGGCTCATATGGAACTGCGATATAAAACTTCTTATCCATGATGTTCGTTTGGAGCGCCAGCTGGTCTATGTAGCCAATGTAGTCGTCCATAAGAAGCGCGAGAAGCATGTTATCGTGTTCGGTGCGGATTTTATCAAGCTTTTCTACGTACGGCTGTAAATCTACCTTCTGAGAGCGTATGAAGATTTGTATCGGGAAATACAACGAGTTCAAGAACCCCTGGTAGGCGTATTCGGTTGCTTCTTGCTCCTGGGGGCTCATGAGGTCAAAGTTGATGCTTTTGACCATAACCACCGCCCGATAGCTGCCATTGTTCATGATGACTATGCCGTCGCGAATCTCTGCTATCTGTAACGTGTTTTGGGTGCTATTAGGGTTACTTTTTAGGGCGACACCGGCTGCCGGTTGGCCTGGCGGTGGCATTTGGCCAGGCGCGGGTGGCTGGGGCGTATAGGGGGGTGTCGGCATGCCCTGTTGTGGCATCTGAGCTGCGTATGTTTGCTGGTTTGGGTCCATGCCTACGATTGCCTCATTTATATCTAGTGAAGTGATATCACAACTTCGCCGTCATTGCTCTGCACTTCTTTCTTCGCCTGACGAGCAATTGTCGCAACGTCTAAATCGTCGTTTCTTGCTAGGTTCATTATAGCAGCCTCCTTCTCTGAAGTCACTTGTGCTTTTTGTCTTTCGGCCCGCTGTTTTTCAGCCGCTTCTGCGGCCTTTTGTGCCATGAAAAGTCGTTGTTCTTCGGCAAGCTCCGCCGATGTTTTGATGTGCTTTAGGTGATTATTTGCGGTGCTATGTGACTCGTTGGTTGCTTTTAGTTGGACAATTAGAGCCTCTTCTTCTGCGGTGGGAGCTACCGCTTGAGCGACAGCGGGTGGCTCGCTTGCTGTAGTCATGCCTGGTGCAACCACGGCGGCATTGTTGAACGTAGACTGTCCGGCAACTGGTGTGGGTTGGTGCATAAACCAATAGTCATTCTGGGGGGTATTCTGAGGTGATTGTGCGGTGGACTGAGCGGTAGGGGACTGCATTTGCTCCAGGAGCTGTTGCCTTTGAGCGGTAGCGGCGCTTTGAATCATGGAATCAAAATGCTGTGCTACTACACTTGCGCTTGGGTCGAGCATATCGTCTGTTGCGCGTACGTCAACGCCACTTACGTCCTGAGGCAGGGACATTGCATCAACAAGGCGGTCAGACGCTGTCGAATAAGAGCTCGGACCCGTTGATAGGTTTACATTCACATTTTTTACGGCCCAGCCTCGGCTATCGATTGTATCGGCAAGAGCATGCAAGCGGCTCCTAACCTCTATTTGACTTAATCCATTTGTTAGACTTCGTTCAATTTTCTTCGGCACCGTAATAGTCACTAGTTCTTTTGCGCCACTCTGGTCCCAAATGCGCTTACGAGGCTTTAACATAAAGCGCAGTTTTGCTATGGCCCACACCTCAGTGGGCTGGTCGCCGTGCCACGGTATGGCCAGAAATCCAGTAAACAGTGCGGGCGGAACGAAAAATATCAGCAAAAACCCCACATTTTTTGTAAGTGCAAAAAAGGAAAGATATAGCAAGAAGGCCGAGATAGCGGCATAGATAAACTGCCGTAAAGTCAACGGCCCAACAAGCTTGTCCTCTGCCTCAACATCCTGTAAAACCTTATACGTCGCCATACTGTTTATAGTATAGCAGCTGATGCCACTTCTGGTTTATCAGACGCTCTTATTATGCAGCCGGCGCATCGACCATAGCGGCCCTGCCGGCGGCATCACGCATACGACCACTTGAGTACTCGCGACGACGAGCCGTGAATAAATCAATAAGTTCTTGGCTTGCTGCTACGTCGCTATTGCCGCGACAATAGTCCATTATTTCCTGTGTTGATACTGTGCCCCCTCTCGCTGTGAGGAGTGGCTGGAGTATTGTGCGCATTCCGTCTGAAAGCTCTTCTGCGTAGTATTGTTGTTTCAGCTGTGTCGCAAACTGTTCCCGTGCGTCTATAGAAGCACTTGAAGCCATGTCTTGGAAGTTTGCGAAAGTTGCAAACTCAGAGGCCAACGTGTCCATGTCGTTGGTGCCAGTAAGCAGTCGGTTGCCCCCGCTTTCAAAACCGGCCATATTGTCAGTAAGGGTTGCGTTGAGGCGCATGCCGCCTTCCCGCGCAACCTTTCGGGCTGTACGCAAGTTACCGAGCTCGGCCTGACTATTGCGCATGCTCTGGTAGGATTGGCTACGAAGTAGATTTTGTTGTTCGTCCGTCAGGGCGCCATTCCCCCGCTCACCCATAGTGGCGATACCGACGCGCTGACTGAATGTCATACCACTAAAATCTGCGCGTGCTTGGTTTTGACCCAATACGCCACCAATGTCCTCGTCGCTCATTATCCCTTGTTTGATGAGGTGATTGGAGGCCTCAGCTATGGCTTGGAAATCTGTTTCGTGCGTGGCTTCATTGAACCACCCCGCACCATCCATTGTTTGACCACGGAATGCGGCTGCTTTCATTGCCCTGCTGCCCATAACGGTTCCAGTCCCTGCTTCCAGCTGGCCCATGCGCATTCGAGCACGCTGTTGCATTTGATTTTCACTGAGCCCTTCCGCTGTCATAGCAGCTCTGTTCCTATTAACATATTCGCGCAAATAATCACCACGCGAATTTGCATAAATGGCCGGGATTGTCGCGTCGGTCGCGCCCAGAGAAAAGCCTTTGTCTTTTTCGGCTCGCTCGGCTGCTGCGTCTTGAATGAGCTTTTTCTCTGCCTGCCTGTACTGACGTCTTCCAGAGCGAGTAAGACTGAAACCCCCCTGACGAGATAAAGCACTACGTCGTGCATAGCCAGTGACTAGCGCGGGGCCTCTTTTCGCGCCAGTGGCATATTCGCCTTTCCGATATTCCGAATTCTCATGCAAGAACTTATTTCCCTTGCCCATAGCTTTGCTGCCAAGTCCGCTTGCCCAACCAATTGCTCCCCCAAGAACTCCCCCGAATTTCTGTGCAATTGGAATTATGAGTACTATGGGTCCGACAAATATAACCACAACCAATATGTAACCGCCCGGCAAGTTTTCAATCTGACTCGTTACTCGTGCCATTGCCTCGCCGGAGGCGAGTAACCCCATAATCACCGGGAAAATTGCCAGGCTAGTAATGGTGGTATTTTTCCAGAACGCCCATACCTTCTGCGTCCCAGGCAGTACATACGAAGCAATAGCTAACGGCGCCAAAAGGAGGCAAAGCATAATTACTACCCACCGTAAGCCGAAGAGCATAAAGGCCAGAAAAATGATTAGGCCAACAATTAACAGCAAGGTAATAACACCAACTCCGCCCAGAAAGTATAGCTTTGGTATCCCTACAACGATGGCCACAAGTACAGTTGCCCAGTTATAGACCGTATTCGTGGTGTCTATTTTAGCAACGGGCATATTTGCAAAGGGGCCAACAACTAGGTCATGTGTCCAGCTTCCGAGGTCATTTGTGAGCTCTATAAAGAACTGCATTAGGTTCCAAGAAAGCGCGATTCCCACCAGTGCAACGCCAAGACGAGGCAACAACTTGCGTATGGTGTATGCATCCAAGATCTCAAAACCAAGCGCTTGGCTAATCACCATCGCCAGGCCAGCAATAACAATGATAGCTATCGCGATGTTTCGAAAACTCGCCCATGCAGTACGAAGGTTGTCGGTAGCGCCGCCCGCTCCTGTTTTACCAAAAACGTCTTGGGTTGGGAAAAACATCAATCCTTCTATGTTGCTTGCCAGAGACTTCGAGAATGACTCAAGCGCGGCAGCAACTGGACAAACTATCCACTCCATAGAATCGCCGTCGAATCCGCAAAGACTGGTCGGTGCATCACCAGCGCCGGAATTGTTAGTTGATCCAGTAGGGTTTTGGGTCGGCGTAATCCCGGTTGCTCCTATAGCTTTATCGCTTTGGCCCCATAGACACGCCTCGTTGTTGGTAAAACTGTCTGGCCTAGATGCTATTTTTGGATAAGCTCCGCTACAATAGGTCGCGTTTGTTTTGTTGGCGAAGCCATCTTGGCAGGCTTTTAATGCGTCTGTGCTTCCGGCGTACCTATCCTCACACGTTCCCGGCCTGTCGCCCGTACCGGGCATATAACTGCTTTTCCACTCCTGGGCTACGGCGGGATTCTTGGCTAATTCGTTTGCGGCTGCTACGATTTTAGGACAAGTCTTCGAGGGTTTATCATCCGAATTCCAATGGCCGTTAAATTCGTCATCAAACGCAACATATAAACCCGTGTTGTATTGTCGCCTTTGAGTTTCAAAGGTTCCATCGCTCCGCAGAACCTCTATGTCAGTAATATCCTCGGCTAGGACTAGGGATGTATTATTCTCTCCCGCATTGCATTGTTTTAGAAAAGCCAAGTTTACATAGTAGATGTATTGCAGCAGCTTACTGTTGCTATAGGCTGCAAAAACATCATACCCAGCAGAGCTATTAATAATCGCTCTAACTTTCTCTCCGGTTTCGGCATTTGCGTCGAGTCCAAGCTGTGAGTCGTTTCTTAGTGATTTACATTCGCCGTCGTTCACCCGTTTGGCTCCGATATCACACAAGAAGTTTAAAGTATCTTGTGGCGTAGCCCAGGGTATATTTAGGTGGCGGATAGCATCAAGAGCAAATGATTTATCATTACACTTTCTGGGATCGGCTCCCGTTAGGCCCGTCACAAAGCTGTCACCTGGCCCGACATTCATTGCATTAACGCTGGCATCGCCACTCATATCAATACTGTATTTGCCGTTGCTAAAACAGTTAATTAACCAGGATCCATAATAAAACGCCTTGGCCTTATCCTCGGGGTAAGAAGATGGGCTTACAGCTGCGTAAGTCCGTACGGTAGGCAATAGCACAAAAGCACATACTACCAGTAGTAACCCCAAAAGCGACGCTGTGCGCTTCTTTTTGCTCATGCTATAAATAATACGTTAGCTCGGAGGTATTCACAAGACTGCGCTTACCCCCCGCGATTGTTGGTACTTACCGAGAGCGTCATAGTAAGAGTACAAAACAATTACACGAACGCTTCAGAGAATAGATTTATTGAAAAAATATATAAAAATTTCTTCCAGCGGCGTCTCGGGATAAGTTATACATCATACTAGCGTTTGGCGGGCATAGTTCACCACAGATTAAACCTACCACAGAAAAAACCAGATTTGCGAAAGGCGCCTCTAGATTAATCGGGTATGTTCGTTGTAAATTGTCGGTGGCTAACCGCATGTTTTGGCTGGCCACATATAGCGTTACGTCTTGATGGATATTGTCGCGCATTATATAGTGGTGCATAAGCATGAATATCCGTACAAAATTAATTATCCTAGCAGCTGGTCTGGCATTCGGGATTGCTGCACTTATGCCGCTATCAGGGAAGGTATATGCCTCAGAAGGAGACGCGGCAATATGTCCAACCGGTCAAACAAACCTTGCGGGACATCAGAGAACGTGTTGTCCAATCGGGCATAGTTCAGACACGCAGGATTGTTTTGTTGCTAAGTATGTTAATCCAACCATAAAAATGTTCAGCATGGTTGCTGGGGTGGCTATTATTGCTGGGGTTATTATGGGGGGGATACAGTATTCGGCATCTGCAGGAGACCCTCAAAAAGCCGCAGCCGCAAAATCTAAGATATCTAAAGCATTATTAAGCCTCGTGGTATTCATGTTCCTGTTTGCGGGCATACAGTTTATGTCACCGGGTGCGCTTAATAAGACATCTACTCCTGCAGCCGGCACGGGGTCGCTTGCTTCTCGTTGTTCAAAACCGTTCCTTGGGCTTAAGCCCTGGTTCGCCTATCTCCCGGCTGAAGCGTTTGCAGATGGTCCCGGAGGTGGAAAAACGTGTGATGTCACAAACTTTAAGCTGTTGGGTGATGATGCAGGAACGAAAAGTCACTTGCTCCCCGTAGTGTTAGCGCTTGCAGACACACTAGTACGGATCGCCGGGCTCGTTGCGGTAGGGTTTGTTATAGCTGGAGGTATATTGCTTACAACGAGCCAGGGGGAGCCAGAGAAAACAAAAAGAGGTCGTGAGAGTATTATTAATGCGCTCGTCGGGCTCGTAATAGCTATAGTGGCAGCAGCGGTCGTGTCCTATGTAGGGGGGAGGCTTTCGAAATGATGAAATTGTTTTATCATCTTGCTGCAGATATAAATTATTCGCCCCTTCCAAACAGTGGTGCTACAGGAGATATTGCGAAAGAATCTATTCCCGAAATACTCCGTATCGTATTTGGCATATCTGGATCGGTCGCGCTACTCATCATCGTTATTAGCGGACTTCGCTATATATTGGCCTCTGGTGATCCCGCAAAGATGGCACAAGCAAAAAAAGGCATACTTTATGCAGTTATCGGTCTTGCGATTGCGCTCTCCGGTTATTCTATAGTTACCCTCGTGGTAAGGGGGCTGGGGTGATAAAGCAACGGTTTCTTCGATTTGCGATGTTTGGCGCGCTTGTAGCGGGATGCGTAGGGATGGTTGTTGCCATCCCTCATACTGTAGGTGCGAAAAGCATAATTAGCGATGCTTGCACATTTGCGCCCGAATCAGAAACATGTAAGAGTGATAACGCAGACGCTGCGCAAAATCCGCTCACGGGCACCTCAGGTACCTTATATAAGGTGTCTTTAATCGTTGCTGTTATTGCGGGCGTAGCGGCTGTCATAGTCATGATTGCGAGTGGCATACGCTACATGACATCTGGCGGAGACAGTCAAAAGGTTAGTTCGGCTAAGAATACCATGGTTGGGGCTATCGCGGGCCTAGTTATTATTGTTTTAGCACAAACCATAATCACATTTGTAGTAAAGAGGTTATAAAAGTATGAAAAAGAATATTTTACGAAGGGGCTTAGGGGTTTTGATGGCGCTAGGGGTCATGAGCTTTATGCTATTTGGGCATCTTGTCAATGCGCAGGCACTTACTCCGAATCAGCAGGCTGTTTGTGATTCGATTGGGAGCGGCAATGCCTGTGCCGAAACAGATGACCAAGGGGGCACGAAGGTCGACTCTGTTATAAAGTCAGTTGTTCGTTTACTTGGTATAGTGGCAGGTATAGTAGCTGTAATAATGATAATTATATCTGGCATAAAATATATTTCTTCTGGCGGTGACAGTAGCAAAATTGCTAGCGCCAAAAACGCGCTCATCTATGCAATAGTAGGCATTATAATTGTCGCGCTGTCACAAGTTATTGTCAGGTTTGTACTCGGACAAACAACCAAATCTACTATGAAATGTCCAACTGGCCAGGTAGTTAGTGCAGAAGGCACGTGTGTCAATAAAAATTAAGATTGAAAGTATCTACCACAAGTGGTATAAACATAAGTAAAGCAATAAATGAAAGGCTTCAAGATGATTAGTAAAATACGCATTAAAATCGCCAGCTTTCTTGCGGGTGCCTTACTTGTCGCAGCACCGTTGGTAGCGCCGGTCGCTGTATACGCAGTGGATATAGGTGAGTGTGTTGGTCAAGGTGTAGACATCAACGGAGCAATAGGCGAAGACTGTCTCTCAACGTCAAATGATGCCGGCACAGGAAATACTGATATTACAAACGTCATCAAGCTCATTGTAAATATATTTTCAATAGTCGTGGGCTTCCTCGCGGTCATTATGATTATTTGGGGTGGTCTCCGCTACATTACCTCTGGCGGCGATAGCGGCAAGATTACCACCGCAAAAAATACCATCATCTACGCACTTATTGGTCTTGTTATAGTTGCTCTGGCGCAATTCATTGTCCGATTTGTGCTTTCAAAGGCAAGTAACCTAGGAACATCAGGTTAGATGTAAAATCCCCGAGCGTTATTTAACTTTCTAGACAACCAAAGTAGCCTCCTCCATGGTAAAAGTTAGAGTACAACCAACTAACTAACCCAACGAGAGGAGGCTACCACTATGGTAGTACATAAACGAACACGGCTCATGCCGTTTCAACGTAAAGCATTGGCAGAGGATTATTTTGTCCTCAACTTACGTAAGAAAGATCTCATTGCCAAATATGGGGTGTCCTACCCCACTATACAAAAGATCCTCACTCGGGCTCGGCGGGATGACTACAGCCTGCACGTCAGTACTAACAAACGCTACCAATGCCTGGAGTACGGCTTAAAGCGGCTGGGCAAAATTGAGCGATCAATCCAAGATAAACTAGCCCGGACTGCCAAACGTTACGAGAAAGACTATCCAGGCGAGATGTTGCATATGGATACTAAACGTCTACCACTACTTACGGGCGAAACGAAGCTGGACGGCCATGAATATCTGTTTGTGGCTATTGATGACTACTCAAGAGAGCTGTACGTTGGTATCTACCCCGACAAGAGCATGTTCAGTAGCGCGGATTTCCTCAGTACTGTACTGGCTCAATGCCCCTATGGTATTGAACGAATCTTAACCGACAATGGCACCGAGTACAAAGGCCGTTACGGTGAACATGCTTTCATGAAAGCCTGTGGCGAGGCTGGCATCACCCAGAAGTTCACCAAAGTGAAGTGTCCGCAGACGAATGGCAAAGCCGAACGAGCCATCCGAACACTAATGGAGAGCTGGCATAACGCCGAGGTATTTAACAGTCGTGAGGAGCGAGCCAAAGCCCTTACCAGGTTTGTGAATTACTACAACTGTGTACGCCCACACAAAGGCATTGACAAGGCGACGCCGCTCGAGCGACTATGTGAGTACTTTTACCAGTACGAGCGGCCTATGAAGGAAGCTGGAAAAGTTAAACAACGCGAGGTTTTCTAACAGGTTAGATTTATTAAGTAATAAAAAATGCTCGGGCTTCCCGAGCATTTTTTATGTTTTGACCAAAAACCAATTCAAAGTATGGTCGAGTTAAACGACCTGAATTTTCTTTACGGTGTCCTGTTTTACCTTGGTGAAGCTCACGGTGAGTACGCCGTCTTTTAGAGCGGCCTCAATGTCTTCTTCTTTTACGGGTACTGGCAGAGCGATGCTGCGGCTGAATTCACCCCAGTAGCATTCCTGTACGAAGTAGTTTTCCACCTGGTCTTCGTTGCCGGCGCTAAGTGTACCGCGAATGCTTAGTGTGTTGTCTGCAATGCTGACGTCCAGGTCGCCCTTATTTACCCCAGCGGTGCGCGCCTTAACAACAAGCTTCTCCTTGGTTTCGTACACGTCTACAGCAAGCTGGCCAGGCAGAACGGCTTCTTCGTCGTTCCACTCATCGGCGCCGCCATCGTCCATGGGAACATCATCGTCAGACTGCACGGCTGCCTGGGGCATGGCCTCATCGCCCAAAAAGGCTGCAGTCAATTCATCTTCTTCCAGTAACAAATCGTCATCACGATTGCGTCGTGCCATAGTAGTTATTACCCTCCACCGGCGTGCTTGCCGGATTACAAAATAGATAGCGTCTTGCGTGTTTGTGTTAAAAACAGTATAACTGAGGCGATTAACAGCGTGCAAGACGGGCGCACTTATTTACAACGGAATAATGACAACATGCTACTGTTAGAAAAATTAATTGGGGTCTATGCCCCTCACGTATGCCTAGGTTGCGCGGTTGAAGAAAATCGGCTACTCTGCCTTTCTTGCCGGGCAGCGCTGGCCTACGTACCGTCTCGATGTTACCGTTGCCACGCCGTGACGAGAGACTCCGACGTCTGCGTGTCATGTCGGCGCCATACTCCCCTGCGACGTGTTTTGGTGCTGACGCACTATGATGATCTTCCCAAAGAGCTCTTGCATCACGCAAAATACGAGCGTGCCCATAGCGGCGTAGCTGAAATGGCGGAGCTTATGGTACCACTCCTGCAGTTTGTTCCGTCAGGGGCCCTGTTTGTGCCCGTCCCAACGGCGACCGGCCGGGTTCGGCAGCGGGGTTATGACCAGGCGGTAGGGCTAGCGGAAGCATTAAGCGCATTAGCTGGCACGTCATGCAGTCATTCCCTTGCCCGCCTAGGCCAAGCACATCAGGTTGGTGCCGGCAGAAAAGAGCGACTAGAGCATTTGCGAGGTGCGTTTCGTGTTAGGCTGCCAAAAGAGGTAGCCGGCAAGCACATTATTCTCGTTGACGATGTTTTGACCACTGGCGCTACTCTTGAAACAGCTGCCCGTATACTGAAAAAAGCCGGCGCCCGAAGAGTAGATGCAATGGTATTTTGCCAAGCCGGTCAGTGACCCTGTGCGGCTGAGCGCCACTGGCGCTCGCGTTCGAATCAATCCCTATATCAAAGAAAGAGAGCCTAGCTTTTTCAGCCAGACTCTATTTCTTTGGCGGAGAGAGAGGGATATCGGGCGAGCTTCCAGCTCGCCCTCCTCTCTGCGGTACTCGCTATAAACATGCAAGCACGTTTATAGCTGCGTTCCTCGTCCGCCGAACCCTCGGGCGAGTGTTCTCACCCCATCTCAGGCCAAGTAAAAAGAGCCTACCCTTTCGAGCAGACTCTATTTACTTGGCGGAGAGAGAGGGATTCGAACCCTCGCAGGGACTCTCGCCCCTCTAACGATTTAGCAAACCGTCCCCTTCAGCCACTTGGGTACCTCTCCGGGGCATGAGACAAACCTGCGGTTTTTCTCATCGCGCCGACAAAATGTGAACCATTTTGTCGGGCTGCTCTTTTCCCTTTCTGCGGGAATGCTTGCCGTTATTTTATCAGACGGCGTGGCATTTGTTAACTTGGCGGAGAGCGAGGGATATCGGGCGAGCTTCCAGCTCGCCCTCCTCCCTGTGGTACTCGCTATAAACATGCAAGCACGTTTGTAGCTGCGTTCCTCGTCCGCCGAACCTAGGAAGGCTCGTGCACCCGCTCACTCAGCATACAAATTCCATATACCCCTTCGGGGCATACACAGTTTGTATGGCGGAGAGAGTGGGATTCGAACCCACGGTACCGTTGCCGGCACACTTGTTTTCAAGACAAGCTCCTTCAACCGCTCGGACATCTCTCCTCTTTTACGAGTATAACACAAAGATGACGGTACACTATACCGTTTTATGGTATAGTGTAGAAATATGAGAGATACACAACGCAAAGGTGATATCGCGGTCGCTGTTGCTATAGCGAGCTTCACTAAGCTTGGCTATGATATATCACTACCGATTACCGAATCGGCAGCTTACGATTTAGTAGTTGACGATAACAGCGGACTGCATCGAGTTCAGGTGCGCTTTACCAGTGGTCTTGAAGTTGATTTGCGTAGAATTCACTCAAATTCAAAGGGCTATGTTGTGCGAAAAACGAAAGAGAAGGCATATGATTGGCTCTACGTACTAAAAAGTAACTCCGATGAATATCTTATTAAACAGTGTCTTGATAATCGTCGTTCGGTTCGGCCTAATACATCCCAACTTCTGCAAAATGTAGTACAATAGCGCTTATGCAAGAGCAGCAACCAGGACAGGTCATCGCACCAGGCGCCAGTGCCCCGCGACAAGTGATGCCGCCTGTAACTCCTGAAGTATCAGCCGTAGCCCAACAACAACCAGCGCCGGTATCACAATCCGCGGCATCTGTGGCGCTTGAGCCGCAGAGCACTGTAGTTGAACAGCCGGCTATGCCAGAAGTAGCGGAATCAAACGAATATGCTAAGTACGAAAATCAAGCCCCTGAAGAATACCCCACAGATATGGTTGACACTATCACATGGACGACAGCAGAAAATCTAAATCATCAAAAAACTTCTAAGTGGTACGGGGCTTACTCATTGGGAGCTATTCTACTCGCCGCTGTACTCTTCTTTATTACGAAAGACATTATTTCGACAGTGGTAGTCATCGGTGCCGTAGCTGGATTACTGTTCATTTCGTCCAGGGAGCCAAAACAGCAAACATACACCTTGCGGGAAGATTTTGTTCAGGTCGGCAATAAGCCATATGGTTTGCATGATTTTAAGGCTTTTTCGGTTGACGAAGAGTCACCGGTACTAGGGATAACCCTTTTGCCACTCAAGCGCTTCATGCCTCCTGTTGTGCTGTACGTTGATGAAGCCAACGAAGAAGCAGTTGTTGATTACATAGCAAATTTCCTCCCCATAGAACCGCACAAAGTGGATGCGATGGACAGTCTTCTGCGTCGCTTGCACTTTTGAAATAACCATAACTAAAACTAGTAATCCAAAGTATATTGCTTTTTTGCAACTATTCTGCTATCGTACACCTATAACGTATTGAGGTAAGGTATATGTACGAACAAAACAGAGTGTCGGTCGTAGGAAGAGTGTTGTGGTTTCTTGTATCACTCCTCATCTTGGCGGCGCTTGTTTGGTTTGTGCTATGGCTGCTCTTTTGGCGTAGCCCAAAAGTCGACAAAGCCGTTGATACGGCAGCTAACACGACCCAGACTGCGGTTAAATCTGGCTCTAGCGCCATAGAAAAAGCTATCGATACTCCAACGAATAAACAGTCTACCGATACAACTTCCTCCTCTGCCGCCACTTCTGGTACTGGCACAACGCAAACTTCCACGCAGACACAGACGCCGACGAGCAGTACTAGCGCCACAGAATCGGCAGCAACATCGACCTCAGCTACTTCAAAGACAACAACAGGTCAGACGAGCTCAACTGCAACACAAACTCCAAGTACAACTACGGAGCTTGCAAATACGGGAGCGGGCGAGGTGCTTCTCCCTGTTGCAGCAGCAATACTTGGCGCCTCGGCCTACTACCATGTCCGCCTCCGCCGCAAAGTTACGTTGTAAAACGGCTGAGGGCCGTGTCCGTCCCAGCTTTGTTTATGGGTATTGAGGTTTATCTGCTACACCCGCCAGGATGTGCTACGCTTGCACGGAACTCGCTTTTCGGTGCAAGCACCTGTACGCTCATTCCTGTACGAACCTACGACCTACACTCACTTCGTTCGTTGGTCGTAGCCCCAAACCTCCGGAATAATGAGTTATAGGCACCCTCGTGTTGGTGTTTCACCACTTTTACCTCTGTTATTGACTCATAAGTAATGTCGGTAGACATTACTTACCTATGAAACAGAGAGGTTTTCGCTATTGTCGTGTGTGTAAAACTAAGCTCCAGAAATGGGGCAAGACAGGTGCTGGGAAGCAGCGATGGAGGTGTCCTGTGTGTAGCCTCACAGCCACAAAGCCACGACCAGACTTACGGCGAGTGTTTGTGTTTGAGGGATTCATGTCTTGGTTGCTCGGCAAGGATTCTCAGGACGACTTAGCTGCGGCTAGCCGAACGTTTCGTGACCAGACTGCCTGGTGCTGGGGCGTGCCCGTGCCGAGTGTGCTGAGGGGTGAATGTCATCACTGTGTCATCGTTGATGGCATCCGTGTTAGCGGCCACGTCTGCCTCATTGCCCGAACGACTATGTTTGTTATTGCCTGGATGTGGGTACCATACGAAAGTAGTACATACTGGGCCACGTTCCTCGCCTCACTGCCTGCACCTACCTACGTTGTTTGTGACGGCCAGAAAGGCCTCCTGAAGGCTCTTCCCCTCTGTTGGCCTGGTACGATCGTCCAGCGCTGTCGATTCCATATCTGGCTTAATGTAAAAACAAAACTGACACTGCATCCTGAGTCAATTGCAGGAAAAGAGCTGCTCGTACTCACCAAAGATTTGCTCCATGTTAGGACACGAAAACATGCCAGGCACTGGAAACAAAGACTAAGACGTTGGTACAAGCGGCACCAAAACTATGTCAACGAACGAACCGTAAAACCTTACCCAAAACCAAGAGAAAGGAGCTGGCGGTACACCCACGAACGACTCCGTAGTGCCTACCGTCAGCTCGATAAAGTCACAGATGATGCGCTTCGTTCAAGCTACCGACCACACGCAGAACTGCCAAGCACCACAAACCATGTTGAGGGTGGCATGAACAGCCAAATCCGAACCAAACTAAAGTACCATAGAGGCATGTCTCGTGAGCACCAACGAGTGCTTGTTAATTGGTACCTTTATACACGAAGCGAGGGGAGAAAACCAACACGTTTTTGCCTATAACTCGGAATAATCAAGAAAAAAGCCCATCTTACGATGGACTCTTTTCTTGGTACACCCGACAGGATTCGAACCTACGACCTTTGGCTCCGCAAGCCAACGCTCTATCCAGCTGAGCTACGGGTGCTCGTCGCAACTCGGCAACGACTTCCGCTGCGACGAAACAAGATAAATCTTCTTTCGTCGAGCTTCAGTCTCGGCCGGTTGCTCCTCTCGAAATTTCAAACGGTCGACTTCGCTCCCTGGTTTGAAATTTCGGAAACGCCAAATAAAACTCGGCGAGAACAGGGGTGATTGTAGCACATTTTTTGTTCAGTGGCTAGCCTGAAATATCATCTTCAATCTGTTACACTATGTATGGCCAACCTGAAGTCTTTGTTGTTTGAGCGAAGCGAACGAGCCGTGAGGTGAGCTTTAGGGGGAGTGAAGTAATTTAGATTTATTCTAAATTACTTCAGAGGGGTGAGCCCTTCTTTAATCGTGGAGAGGTCGCATAGTCCGGTCTAGTGCGCTACACTCGAAATGTAGTATAGGGGCAACTCTATCGAGGGTTCGAATCCCTCCCTCTCCGCCAAATAAAAAAGCCCGCCAAAAGGCGGGCTTTTTTATTTGACCTGGGACGGGATGAGAACGGGAGTGCCTGTGGCACTCCCCGCCCCGAAGCCCGAAGATTGCCGGTGGCAATCTGAGTGGTCAGGCAGAAGGCCCGAGGCGAATCCCTCCCCCTCCGCCAAGAAAATGCGCTTACCGCGCAATCTCTCGAGCTGCACGCTTGCCAGAAAGATATGCACCGTGCGTTGTTGACGGGTATAGGCTACTAGTGTGTTCCCCCGCAAAGTGTATTCGACCGTAGGGCTCCGCAATCGTATCATACATCTTAAGTGACGCCCCAGGTGGCACATATGAGTAGCTGCCGAGAGTAAAAGGGTCGGCATACCATTTGCTTGTCACGACTACATTTGGACGGGTGGCGCGAGTATAGGCGCTCGCGAGCGCCTCGTAGGCTTGACTGCCAATTGCTTCGTCGCTCAAGCCTTCAAGGGACGTTGCATCGTTCCCCCCATGGAGGGCAAGCAGTGTGGGCTTACCTGTAGCTGGCGCGAGGTTTATGAACTCGCCCCATTTTGTTCCATCGCCGCGCATAATTCCTATGGTGGTTGCACCATCCCAAAATATTTGGTCAAACGTAAGGAAGGTTTTATGCAAGTTGCCCATTTTTAGGCTTTGAATTGCTGTACGTTTATCTTTGGGTAGTTGCGGCTCAAACGTAACGCTCCCTTTTTGTAGCACCCCAAGTGGCAACGTCACTACCACAGCATCAGCGGCGAACGTTTTATCATCTTTTGCGGTAACTACTACCTCCGAGCCGGTATCTTTCACTTTGGTAACAATATGGTTAAGGCGAATATCTATACCTTCTGCCAGCTTCTTTATAGCTGTTGTGTAGTCGCCAGTCACTAAATAATCCCCGCCCCTAAACTCATCTTCCTCATCGTACTGAGTCGTCGAGATATCAGCAATATCAGCGCCAACTTCAGTTTGCGTATCTATTTTGAGGCGGTACAGGAGCTCATCGTTGTTGCCGCTGTGAGTTTTCCCAAATGAATTCCATGTGTCGAGCAGTGACTGGTCTTTTTTGAGTGAATATTTTTTCGAATCAACAAAGCTGAAGAATGGCTCTAGGTCATCATCAACCTCTGTCTTTACACCATTTTTGTAAACAACTATGCTATCAAAATTTACCTTCTCCATATTGGCACCTTCACTTTCAAGCAGCGCAGCGACAGGATTTTTCTGGTTACCGTGTATAAACGACGCACCCAGCTGGTAGGTTTGCCCGGCAACATTTGTTGACTGAATCCGCCCGCCTATGGCATCTTTTGCCTCCAGTACAATCACCTCATGACCGTCTTTGTGTAGCTCATGCGCGGCAGTCAGCCCAGATATACCGGCCCCAACAACAATAACGCGCTGTTTGCTTGGCTTAAACTGATAGTTCATGAAATATATTCCTCCTAAAGTTGCCGCAATGATAACTATAATTGCGAACAGATGCTGTTTATTCATGAAGACATCATACCCTAAACCTAAGAGAGGTGTTTTGTCTTGCTTACGTAACATCGAAAGCTGGGGGCGAGAGGCGCAAGCCATTGTCGTAAATTTAACTTGCGTACCCCCTGTTCGCTCTGATGTCGAGGGTTGCAAGCATGGTAACTATCTGGTAGATTTACTAGCAAGCATGGAGAAAAACCTACTCAAAACACATAGTCAAAACATGCACGTTCGCCGTTCCGAAAGGAACGTTTTTTTTAGCCAAAAACCAGGGCGGCTGACACTGAGCGACGGAACCGTGTTTGCAGGCAGCATGCCAGACTGGCAGACCGGCACCTATGACGGCGAGGTTGTGTTTAGTACCGGTATGACTGGCTACGTTGAGGCGCTGACTGACCCGTCGTTTGCGGGACAAATTTTGGTATTTACTTATCCGCTCATTGGTAATTACGGTGTTGACCTCACGGCGGCAGAATCTGACCGCATACAGGTGCGCGGCGTTATCATGAGTGACCTAGCACCTCACTGGAGTCACGCGGGCGGGCAACAGTCACTGCCAGAGTGGCTTCAGAGTCAGAATATTCCCCTGCTCACCGGCGTAGACACCCGGGCGCTCACGAAGTATCTGCGCACAAGAGGTGTTATGGCGGGCTCTATTAGTGCGACGGCCACCGCGCTGCCAAAAGCGGTTGCCATTCCCACCATATCCATATCAGAACCAGTGGCGTACAACGCTGGCGCGGGCAAGAAAAAGGTCATTTTGGTTGACTGCGGCCTTAAGGAAAACATTTTGCGTTCCCTGCTTGCGCTTGACTGTGAAGTGAAACGCGTCCCATATAATTATGACTACTCAGGTGAAATATACGACGGCGTGGTACTTTCGAGCGGCCCAGGCGACCCTGCGGACTACACCGAAACCATCGCAATAACCAAAAAAATACTTGCGCAGGGCAAGCCGCTCTTCGGCATATGTTTGGGCAACCAAATTATGGCACTGGCGGCCGGCGGTACAACCTACAAGCTCAAGTTTGGCCACCGCGGCCACAACCAACCGTGTCAGGAGGACGCTACCAAGCGCTGTGTTATCACCAGCCAAAACCATGGCTATGCCATAGACGAAAAAACACTGCCCAAAGATTGGCGTGTCAGCTACCGCAACCTCAACGACAACTCGGTCGAAGGTATTGCCCACAAAACCAAGCCGTATTTTTCGGTACAGTTCCATCCAGAGGCCTGTCCTGGCCCGACCGACTCCGGCAATTTGTTCAAAGACTTTGGAGCTATGCTATGAAAAATGTACCCTCTCCTGTCATCCTGAACTTGTTTCAGGATCCATACGGCAGGAGTGGCGTCCGTGACATGGCATGGATGCTGAAACAAGTTCAGCATGACAAGCCAGGCAGTCTACAGGAGCAGAGCACATGAGCATACAAAAAGTAGTCGTCCTTGGGTCGGGAGGCCTGCGTATTGGTCAGGCTGGCGAATTTGATTATTCGGGTTCACAGGCCATAAAGTCGTTCAAGGAAGAGGGCATCGAGACGGTGCTCATAAACCCAAACATTGCCACCGTACAAACAGATGACGATATGGCCGACCGTGTCTATTTCCAGCCGCTCAATGTTGAAACGGTCAGCAAAATACTGGAACGCGAAAAACCCGATGCCATTGCACTTAGCTTTGGCGGCCAAACCGCCCTCAACCTTGGCCTTTCTCTTGAAAAAAGCGGTATTTTGAACAAACTGGGCATTCGGGTGCTGGGTACTCCGGTAAAAGTGATTGAAACAACCGAAGACCGCGAACTGTTTAAGCAAGCTCTGGCCGAAATCGGTACCAAGACTGCACGCAGTTTCACGGCAGAAACGGTAGAAGCGGCCTTGACTGCCGCGAAAACGCTTGGCTACCCAGTCATGATGCGTTCGGGTTTTAGCCTTGGCGGGCTTGGCTCGGGTCGCATAGATACCCCGGCGCAGCTGAAAGCGCGTGCCAAAGAAGTATTGGCGGCCGTACCGCAAGTGCTCATAGAGGAGTATCTGGTGGGCTGGAAAGAAGTGGAGTACGAAGTAGTGCGCGACTGCGACGGCAACACCATTACCGTGTGCAACATGGAAAACTTTGACCCCATGGGGGTACACACCGGCGAAAGCATTGTGGTGGCACCGTCGCAGACCCTTACGAATTACGAATACCACATGCTGCGCGAGGTGGCTATACGCACCATAAATCACCTGGGCATCATCGGTGAGTGTAACATTCAGTATGCCCTGCACCCCTCGAATGGCGAATACCGGGTAATAGAGGTCAACGCCCGACTAAGTCGCAGTAGCGCCCTTGCCTCCAAGGCTACCGGCTACCCGCTTGCCTTTGTCGCCTCAAAACTCATGCTTGGCAAGCGCCTGTACGAAATCAAAAACAGCGTCACCGGCAAAACGTCGGCATTCTACGAACCGGCACTCGATTATCTAGCCGTAAAGATGCCGCGCTGGGATTTACAAAAGCTCAAAAGCAGCGACCACCACATAGGCAGCGAAATGAAAAGCGTTGGCGAGGTCATGGCGCTCGGCCGGTCATTCCCAGAGGCGCTGCAGAAGGCAACCCGTATGCTGAACATCGGCGCGCACGGACTGAGTGTGCACCCGTACGACATTTCTGACCCCATGGATGAAGTCACGCACCCGACCGACCGTCGGCTGTTTGCTATCTACGAAGCTCTAAAGCAAGGTGTGTCAACCGAACAAATCCACGAAGCATCACATATAGACCGTTGGTTTCTTGACCACATTGCCGCCATTTATGGCACCGAGCGGCAGCTAGCTGGTGCCTCACTTACTGCCGAACGCTTGCGTCAGGCCAAAAAAATGGGCTTTAGCGACGGCGTCATCGGCACACTGACAGGCCAGACAGAACGGGCCGTCCGCGGCACTCGGCTCAAGCACGGCATTACGCCAGTTATCAAGCAAATAGACACCCTTGCGGGGGAATTCGACGCCGAAACTAACTACTTGTACCTTACTTATCATGGTACCGTGCACGATGTTGAACCGCTTGGTGCCAAAACGGCGATTGTGCTCGGCTCGGGTCCGTATGCCATTGGCTCATCAGTTGAGTTTGACTGGTCGGCGGTAAATACGGCCAAAACACTGCGCCAAAACGGGTACAAAACCATCATCGTTAACTCTAACCCAGAAACGGTCTCGACCGATTTCGACCGCTCCGACCGGCTGTACTTCGATGCCCTTACGTTTGAGCGCATCCAGGACATTGCTGACTTTGAAAACCCAAGTGGCATTGTTGTGTCGGTGGGCGGTCAGATTGCGAATAACCTTGCCCTGCCCCTGCACAAAGCCGGCTACCCCATTCTTGGCACTTCCCCGCTCAAGATTGATATGGCCGAAGACCGTCAGAAGTTTTCCGCCATGCTGAACCAACTTGGTATAGACCAACCAGATTGGACAGAGGTGACTTCCCTGTCGGCTGCAAAGAAATTTGCGGTGCGTGTGGGCTACCCGGTGCTTATTCGGCCGTCGTATGTGCTGTCTGGCGGGGCAATGAGCGTGGTGCGCACAGAAACAGAAATGGAGCGCTACCTTACCGCGGCTACGAAATTATCGCCCGACCACCCCACGGTGATTTCCCAGTTTGTCCAAAACGCCAAAGAACTCGAAATAGACGGCGTTGCCCTCAACGGCCATCTTGTCATATATGCCATATCTGAACACGTTGAGAATGCTGGTGTGCATTCGGGCGATGCCACGGTGGTCTACCCTGCCCAGCGTCTGTACCTCGAAACTGTGCGACGCGCCAAACTCATCGCCAAGCAGGTAGCAAAAAACCTCGACATAACTGGGCCGTTCAACATTCAGTTTATTGCCAAAGACAACGAACTCAAGGTTATCGAGTGTAACGTGCGCGCCTCGCGTTCTTTCCCGTTTGTGTCGAAAGTATCGGGCTACAATTTTATTCAGATTGCGACCGAAGCCATGCTTGGGCAGCCGCACCCGGAAATATTCCTCACGCTCAGCCTCGATCACGTGGGCGTCAAAACGCCGCAGTTTTCTTACAACCGTATGAAAGGCGCCGACCCGGTAGCAGGGGTTGAAATGGCTTCTACCGGAGAAGTTGCCTGCTTTGGGTCTGAGATAGAAACTGCCTTTTACCGCTCGTGGCTCGCAACCGAGCAGAAGATTGAGGGCAAGCGTGTGCTCATAAGCCTGGCCGACGAGCAAAAGTACAAGTTCATAGAGGAAGCTCGTAGCCTGGCGGAAAGCGGCTGGACCGTCTACACTACCCCCGGCACGCACGACTTTCTGAAGGAACACGGCATAAAAACCAAACGAGTCTATAAAGTTCAGGGCAAACAAACACCAAACCTCGCCGACCTCATTCGCAGCCACAAACTCGACCTTATGGTGAGCATTCCCTCACGCGAAGAAAAAAGCGACGAAGCCTACCTCATGCGCCGCCTCGCCATAGACAACCATATTCCCCTTTTCACCAATGCCGAAACGGGCCGCTTGCTGCTTCGCTGCCTGTCCGACCCAAACCTCGCCGACCTTCAGCCCAAACACTGGCGCGAATACGTCCCGGTTTCACCCGGGAAGTCAAAATAACAGAGGCGCGTTTCACCCCACCCTGCCCCAAAGACAAAATTTATAGTGTAAAATTGCATTTTAGCAAATATTGTGCTATATTGTACATCGGATTTAATGAAACAAAAATGAACCCAACACACGCAGCACAAAAGAGCGTTCCTAGCCCTTCATTACTAGATAGGGACGTATGGCAAGCACATATATCGCCGCCCTTTAGTACTCCAGATGAGGAGTATATACCAAACACGGAGTTATAGGCACCCTCGTGTTGGTGTTTCACCACTTTTACCTCTGTTATTGACTCATAAGTAATGTCGGTAGACATTACTTACCTATGAAACAGAGAGGTTTTCGCTATTGTCGTGTGTGTAAAACTAAGCTCCAGAAATGGGGCAAGACAGGTGCTGGGAAGCAGCGATGGAGGTGTCCTGTGTGTAGCCTCACAGCCACAAAGCCACGACCAGACTTACGGCGAGTGTTTGTGTTTGAGGGATTCATGTCTTGGTTGCTCGGCAAGGATTCTCAGGACGACTTAGCTGCGGCTAGCCGAACGTTTCGTGACCAGACTGCCTGGTGCTGGGGCGTGCCCGTGCCGAGTGTGCTGAGGGGTGAATGTCATCACTGTGTCATCGTTGATGGCATCCGTGTTAGCGGCCACGTCTGCCTCATTGCCCGAACGACTATGTTTGTTATTGCCTGGATGTGGGTACCATACGAAAGTAGTACATACTGGGCCACGTTCCTCGCCTCACTGCCTGCACCTACCTACGTTGTTTGTGACGGCCAGAAAGGCCTCCTGAAGGCTCTTCCCCTCTGTTGGCCTGGTACGATCGTCCAGCGCTGTCGATTCCATATCTGGCTTAATGTAAAAACAAAACTGACACTGCATCCTGAGTCAATTGCAGGAAAAGAGCTGCTCGTACTCACCAAAGATTTGCTCCATGTTAGGACACGAAAACATGCCAGGCACTGGAAACAAAGACTAAGACGTTGGTACAAGCGGCACCAAAACTATGTCAACGAACGAACCGTAAAACCTTACCCAAAACCAAGAGAAAGGAGCTGGCGGTACACCCACGAACGACTCCGTAGTGCCTACCGTCAGCTCGATAAAGTCACAGATGATGCGCTTCGTTCAAGCTACCGACCACACGCAGAACTGCCAAGCACCACAAACCATGTTGAGGGTGGCATGAACAGCCAAATCCGAACCAAACTAAAGTACCATAGAGGCATGTCTCGTGAGCACCAACGAGTGCTTGTTAATTGGTACCTTTATACACGAAGCGAGGGGAGAAAACCAACACGTTTTTGCCTATAACTCCCAATGTGGTTTCTTTGGGCTCGGCTAAGATTGGCCTGACAGCGGGATAAGCCACAGGTTTGTTTGAGCTCTCGATGCAGTACCTCGACACTCCAACGGCGCTCGAAGTATTTCTTGACTTGTTCGCGGGTGAGGTCAGTACGACTTGTACCAACATAATCCGTGCGGCCGTTACTGGCCTCAAACCGGAAGACTCTGATCCACCCATAGCCTTTCAGATATGTCACCAAGCCTGTATCTGGTATATCTAACTCTCTGAGCTGGATATGTGGCTTACCGACTAACCGGTTGCTCCTCAGCCCCATGACCCAGTCCCAGCCATGAGAGCGAACTGCCTTAAGGTTTTTTAGAGAGCCGTACCAGCTATCCGCAACAACCATCTCCGGGCGTAGCCCTCTCTGTCTTGTGCTACTCAGCATATCCTGGAAGTGATCATTCTTAGTCTTGCCGTCTTCTGGCGGGTTCCAGATGCGGTAGTCCATAGGAATGTAGTGTTCTGTATCTACTTGCCACAACGCATTTACAACGCCAATCCCTCTGGTGATGTCATGCTTACTTCCCGCATGCTGCCAGTTCACAAGCTCCATCTTGCCGCTTCGGCTTTTGTCGATGACGACATCATCGAAGACCAAAATGCCAGGAGTGGCGCGAACTTCCTTAAGCGGCAGCTTGCCACAGGTCTTTGGGCTGTATCTTTTCAGATGCTAGCCAACGGGAGACGCTGTCGTGAGAGAGCATGGCATTGTCTGGGGCTACTTCGCTCAAGCTGAGCGCAGAATACCGTGAGGAGGTGACCTCCAGGAATGAGCAGTACAGCTCACGAGAACATTTTGAACGAGACATGTTTATTTTCCTTGTTTACGAAAAAGCATGACTGACGTCATGCTTCTAGGCTAGCAAAGAATTGGGGAGTGCGAAACTCGTGGTGTGGTATACAGGATGGGGATTTTCTTACTATTGACCCCACGCATCGAAAAGACCGTAGTTTCGTATATGGAGCATACCGCCAGACGCTCGCTATGGCTGTTGAGCGTTCGGGCGACCTAGTCACACCACGCCATATAGTCAGCGCATACTTTGAGGATACGGGCGAACTGGGGGAATCGGTGAACGCATGCAAATGGTAAGGGGTTTCATCAAGGCTTACGGACCTCACGCTCTGCGGTCACTAGAAGAAACAATGCAGCGCGCACGATATTACACCAACGATAACGGGGATCTCGGAGAAAAGCTTGCTTTATGTTTTAGTCCCCCTACGTTTGACGAGAAAGGTAATTATGTTTGCCACGGCACGATTGATCCGAGCAAGATGCCGGGGTCGGAAGTATTCAATGGCGGTTTTGGCGGAAGAAAGTAATCTCGAAGTAGTCGATACCGAGCGCTCGTGCTGCGCCCTCGTCGTTGCTACTATCGCCCACAAACAGGTAGCGGTCTTTCGGTGTGCCGTCGTCTAACAGGCTCCAGCCTTCGGGGTGCGGCTTGGCCAGCCGGACATCGTTGCGCGTTACAATCTTTGTGAAATGCTGGTGAATTCCTAGCTCTAGTAGCGCGCGCTCTACCGTTGTGCGCATGTTTGCCGACCACGCGTATAGCGTCTTCCCCTGCCCCGCCAGCATATGAACGGCCCCCGCCAGCTCATCATACGGCGTATGTGCAAAGTAGGTGCGTTCAAACTCTTCGCTGGCCTCTAGCAGCGCGGGCAAAAAAGTTTCGTACTTTTCGACGTGCTCATTTGTGTAACGCCCCCACGCCATACCCGGCTGCGATGATACTTTGCGGAAAGAAGCCGCTTGCTCGGCGGGCAGACGCCTAGCTATCATCTCCACCCATTCGTCCCACGGCAGGTTCAGGAGCGTCAAGGTAGCATCGAGGTCAAAAATAACGTGCGTGTAGCCGCGGGCGTCAATTTGGTGTAAGAGTTTCTCGACCTCTGTCATGCACGCATCTCGCACTTTGAGCTCATGCGCATTTTCTCCTTGAAGCACGGAAGGAGCCGTACTGAGGTACAGCGAGTGGTGTCGCAGCCGCGCAGGAAAGAAAGAAGTTTACTTTTTCTTTCCGAGCAGCGAGAAAAGAGGCGAAGCCGATGTACTGGAAAGGAAAAATGTGCATGAGTCAAAGAAGCCAGCGGTGCAAGCAGCTTTGCTGGTTGGCAGGCTGGCTGGTGCGAAATGCGTGTCATGGCACTATTGTAGCAGCTGCCGTATACTCTAAGGGTATGGAAGACTCAATTTTTACGAAGATTATCAAGGGTGAAATCCCCTGTCACAAGGTGTACGAAGACGAACACACATTCGCTTTCCTTGATATTTTCCCGGCACAGCCCGGTCATACGCTTGTGGTGCCAAAAAAGCAGGTTGAGTTTGTGTGGGATTTGGCTGCCTCGGACTATCAGGCTCTAAGAGATACAGTTCAAAAAGTTGCCCGCAATCTCCGCGAAAAATCTGGCAAGACGTATGTGGGCGAGCTTATTGTTGGTGTTGACGTGCCGCATGCACACATTCACTTGGTGCCCTTCAATACCCCAGACGAACTCGACAAAGCATTTCATAAAGATTCCGGCGAGCCAGACCACCCGGCGCTTGCCGCTACTGCCGAAAAATTACGAATGGAGGATGTTCCATGAGCCCAGTATTTGTTGCCTTATTGTTTGCCGTTGGGGTTGCTACGTGGGTGTACACAAAACTTCAACAGCGCACTGGCTATGGTAATAGTAAAGATGCTTTCAAAGGCGCTGCCATAGCCGGAGGAATTGCCTTCGTGGTTTTGCTGACGCTTGGCCTTACCCTGCTCTAGAGGGTCTATGTTCGTCTTAACTTTAGCACGACAGGTGTAGCTAAACCCTCAAGAGGCACAACAGATCTTAATACATCTAGGTATCAATTCTGTCCCAGCTGGGACAGAATTGATACCTAGGGGGAAACCGAAAAGACTTAAGTGGTTTGCAATGCGGTGTATATAGCCGCAATAGCCTCACCCGGTTGGTGTGACTGAAACTTCATGGTGTGCCAGCCAAGGCGACCGGCGGCAACTAGGTTAGGCCGGTCGTCGTCAATCAGTAGTATCTCTTGGGGTGACAGCTCGGTTCGCTCCGCTGCAATTTGATATATTTTCTCCTCGGGTTTTATGGCTCTCACCTCTGAAGAATCGATAATAATTTCGAAGTTTACTGCTGGCAGCAGCCCCCTTGCCTGCATGGTTTGAACCAGTCCAGGCATGGTGTTTGTTAGCAGCCCCACTCGGTAATTCTCTGCCACCCACGAAACAAGCTCGCTCATACCGGGCATGGCTTCTTGGGCATCTAGGTAGTATTGGTACCAATCTACCATAATTCCGAGCCGCTCGGCGAGGGCGGTGTTCAGTTCGTCAATAGTTTTGTCGCCGCGGCAAACGGCATCGTTGTACTGCCAATACACTGTTTCTACGGTGTCGGGAGCTGCCCCGCTCTCTTCTGCAAGGCGCGTAAAGGCGCTGCTGGCGGCACGCACCAAACAGCCATTCATGTCGAAATACACAAAACGAATGCCATTTTGCGACACGCGCTTTTCGGCAGGCGCACTTTGCCTTGTACTAACATTTGCAAGCAGCTGATCGAGCGTAATGCCGAGCGTTGTTGCTACTTGCTGAATTGTAAAAACAGACGGTGCTTTTATGGCGCCTCGCTCTATTTTGGCTAGCGTCGAATAGCTCAGGCCAGATTTTTGGCAGAGTGTTTGCTGTGTGAACCCTGCGGCTCGCCGCGCTTGTTGCACGACGGCCCCCAACCGCTTCTCATCCATATAGCTCTATTGTACTAGCATGGCTTGTAATTTGCTAGCCAGATACGGCGCTGGTGTTACGAAAAAACGACTGCCCGAGCGGGCTATTCACGCAGGTCGGCAAAACGGAGTTGCTCGGTTTTCAGGCGCGCAAGGGTGGTTTCGGCCTCAGATAACTGGGCTTCAGTTTCACGCACAACTTCTTTCGGAGCGTGTTTTGTGTAATTTTCGTTGTTCAGACGGCTGTGCAGATGGGCAATTCGTGCCGACGCGGCGCTTATTTGGGCACCAAGCTGTTCAAGGTGAGCGGCCGCAATCTCGCTGTCGACGTCGAGCCAGCAGGAATGGGCGGTAGAAGTCAAATGCAGCCCGTTGCCGTGTGTAACCTCGCGCACGCCGTCGAGCCCGGTCAAGCGACAAATGAGCTCGGCGTTAGTTGAGAGGAATGGTACGTCGGTGTAGTACAGGTGTGGTTTCCTGAGCCCCAGGCTGCGAATAAGGGCGCGTACTTCAGTGACAATGGTTTGTATTTCTTCGAAGTCAGCTGCGGCTTTTTTGTCTGTTTTAAATGTTTTTGGCCAATCTTGAATGGCCAGAATGCTCGTGCCCGTCCAGGGTACGACCTGCCAAATAGTCTCTGTTACGAACGGCGCAAACGGGTGGGCAAGCTTTAGAACGTTCTCGAGAACGTAGGCGAGCACTCCCCCGCCCTCCGTAGTTTTGCTGGCTTCGATATACCAGTCGGCTACATCGTCCCACACAAAGTGGTACAGCGTATCGTAGGCTTCACTGAAGCGGTATGCTTCCAAATGTTCACTCACTACTTCTGTTGTATGTTGTAACTTGCTCAACACCCAGTGTTCAGCATCGGTCTTCGGCTCGTGGTTAGGCTCTTCGGTGAGTTCGCCGAGCCGCTCGAGGGTGTAGCGAGATATATTCCACAGCTTATTACAGAAATTGCGCGCCTCTTCTACCTTGCGGCTATCGTAGCCTCGGTTTACCCCTGGACTTCGTCCGGCAAGCAAACCCATGCGCAGAGCGTCTGACCCGTATTTGTCCATAACGGGTAGCGGGTCAATAACGTTGCCAAGGCTTTTGCTCATTTTGGAACCGTCTTCCGCCATGACGTAGCCGTGGATGTATACTTCTCGGAACGGTACGTCGCCAGTCACGTATAGACCAAGCATGACCATGCGGCTGACCCACGGGTACAAAATCTCGCCGCCGGTGTCGAGCAAACCAGTTGGGTAGAACTGGTGGAAGTCGTCGCCGTCTGGAAAGTCGAGTGTTGCATATGGCCAGCTGGAGCTACTAAACCAGGTGTCGAAAACATCTGGGTCGCGGTGATACGTTTTGCCGTCCAGCTCTAGTATTTCTTGGTCGACACGGTCATCAAAAATCCAATCGTCGCGGTCGTTGACGTTCTGGAAGGCGGGTATAGGTATACCCCAGGCAATCTGCCGGCTTATGTTCCAGTCACGAAGCCCTTCTAGGTAGGTAATAAGCTGGTCGCGCTTGCCGCTCGGGTAAAAACGAATTTTGTCGGCCTTGAGGGCTTTGATGGCTTCTTTCGCGAGCGGTTGCATATCTATAAACCACTGTTCCCTTAGGATTGGTTCTATGACGGTACCGCACTTGTAACAGTGGCCGACATTGTGCGTGAAATCTTCGGTTTTCACGAGAAATCCTTCGTTTTCAAGGTCACGTACGACCGCTTCCCTGCCCTCGAGGACATTCAGACCGCGGTACTTTTCGGGCGCTTCGTCGGTTATTTTTCCTTCGTGGCTAATGATGGTTATTTTTGGAAGCGCATGTCTTTCGGCGGCATCGTAGTCGTTTTGGTCGTGAGCTGGCGTGAGTTTTACAGCGCCGGTACCAAATGTAAGCTCGACAAACTCGTCGGCTATAATGGGTACTTCCCTACCTACCAGTGGCAAGCGGACAGTTTTGCCAATGAAGACACTATAGCGCTCGTCGTCAGGGTGCACGGCAACACCGGTGTCGCCGAGCATGGTTTCTGGCCGTGTCGTTGCTACCACCACTTCCCCGCTGCCGTCTACGAGCGGATAGCGGATGTGCCAGAGTTTGCTCGAAACTTCCTTGTGCTCGACCTCTATGTCGGCAAATGCAGTACCGTGGTGGGTACAGAAATTCACCAGACGCTCGCCTCTATACACCAGGCCGTCATCCCATAGTTGTTTGAATGTTGCGTAGGCGCGCGTAATGATTTTCTCGTCTAGGGTAAAGACGTACCGGCTCCAGTCGCAGCTGGCGCCGAGGCGGCGGAACTGGTTTTCGAAGTTGTGTTTGTTCTGCTGCACGAAGTCATACACCTGCGTGTAGAGTTCTTCGCGGGTAAAGTCAAAGCGGCTCTTCCCTTCTGCGGCAAGCTTCTTTTCATATACGACCTGTGTTTCAAACCCGGCATGGTCTGCCCCCGGCAAATAGAGTGCGGCATTTCCCTTCATGCGCTGGTATCGAATAACAACGTCGTAAATGGCGTTGGTGAGTCCGTGACCTAGGTGAAGGTTACCGTTGGCGTTTGGTAACGGAAAAACCATGGCAAAGTTGTCTTTACCGCCTCGCTTTTCTGGCACAAATGCTCCACTCTTCTCCCATAAATCGTAGATATCTGTTTCGTACTCGCCTGGTTCATAGACTTTTGGTAGCTGCATACCTACTATTGTACCACCCCTGGGAGATGAAGCCTACATGCTCAGGTTTGGCTGTATGTCTAGGCTGTAAGGGTCGGCGGTGGGGCGGGCTAGTTTCATGTGAAAATGGGAATTCATTGCGCATCTAGCATTATGACGCTACGAGACTTCTGATTGGGCTGGAAATGACGAAAAGAAGGCATGATGCTCAAGCTTGTTTGACATGAGTATATACTCGGTGTATACTTTTGGTATGAGTAATTATGCGGTTATTAATCTTAAAACAGATCCTGTTTTGAAAAAAACAGTACAGAAAATTGCAGATGAACTGGGTGTGAGTGTAAGCGCTGTGCTCAATAACGAGCTGCATCGATTTGCGCGTGAGCGAAGTGTGACGTTTGAGCTGCCAGAGATTCCCAATGCTAAAACTGCCAAACTGATGGAAAAGTCTCGTAAAGAGATTGAGGCAGGGGATTACTACAAGTTTGATTCCAATGATGAAGCGTTAGCTTTCCTGCACGAACAGCTCTCATGAATATTCGCCTTACAAAAGGTTTTGTTAATCGGGCTAAACTGCTTCGTGCTGCTGAGCGACAGAAACTTGAAGCCAGGTTGGCTCTATTTGCACAAAACCCATTACATACGCAATTACGCAATCATCGTCTGAGGGGAAAATGGAGCGGATACCGCAGCATAGATATTAGTGGTGATATCCGCGCTGTATATTTTGAATCTGGTGATGAAGCTGTGTTTGACCAGGTAGGCACACACAGTCAGCTGTACGGATAATTACATGCTCAGGTTTGGCTGTATGTCTAGGCTGTAGGGGTTGGCGGTGGGGCGCGCCTGTTTCATGTGAAAACAGCCCAGCGTGGCTATCATGGCGCCGTTGTCGGTACACAGGCGTGGGTCGGTGTAGGCAATGGGGCAAGGGAGTCTTTCGGCGAGCTGGCGGCGCAGCTCTGGGCTGGCTGCCACGCCGCCAGCTATGACAACACTGGCAGGCGAAAACTCTTCGTATGCTTGAAGCGCCTTATCGACAATTGTTTCTATAGCCACATGCTGGAAACTCGCAGCAATATCGGCCTTCTGAGCCTCAGAGAGGCGTTTTGGCAGGTTTTTTGACGGAAATGTATGGTCTTCGCCGATTAGCTCTTGAGCCGTCCGTAGTACGGCTGTTTTGAGCCCAGAGTAACTAAAGTCGTATTTACTCATCTTAGCTTTTGGGAAATCGAAGGCATATGGGTTGCCCTTTTTGGCGATCTGACTAATCTTTGGGCCGCCAGGGTAGGGGAACCCAAGCATTTTCGCTACCTTATCAAACGCTTCTCCTACGGCATCGTCGCCAGTTTCTCCCAGCAGGGTGTAATCAAAATGGTCTCTGAATACCGCGAGTTGACAATGCCCCCCGCTGACGATAATAGCGAGCATGGGGAAAACGGGCTGCGTAGTTGGTAGTTGGTAGTTGGTAGTTGGTTGATTGTTATCTTCTGTTAGGAAGTTAGCGTATACGTGTGCTTCGACGTGGTTAATAGCATACAAAGGTTTATCATATGTGATTGCAAGCGTCCGAGCAGTTAGTACACCTATGAGCAGGGAACCGCCCAAGCCCGGACCGTACGTTACGGCTATAGCGTCTATATCGTCCCAGGTGGAACCGCTCTCTGTTATAGCTGCATCCACCACGGAATTAACGGCCTCTATATGGCTTCGCGCCGCTATTTCAGGCACCACACCACCGTACTGCGCCTGCAAGTCGGCACTGCTGGCAACCACATTCGAAAGCAGCCTATACCCGTCTTCGACAACGCTCGCTGCAGTTTCATCACAACTTGTCTCGATACCTAGAACTCTCATCTGGTACGAGTATACCAAACTAATCGTTGTAAAACATTTGACATACCCGCAAACACAGGTCTATATAGTTGACAAAATGCTTAAGATTTGCTAATATACACATGTTAAAACACAAAACAAAAAAATATCATAACCTCTTAGGAATAGATAACAATCATGGCAGCACCAGGCGAAGGAATCACACCCGCAATAGACCCGACCGACCAGGCCGGACCTATCGTTGACCCTGCAGACAGGTTTGCCGGACCATTCACTCCCGAATTGGTTGATGATCTGCAAGCTACAATGCTTCGGGTTGCGGATGGGGCTCGCACAGGCGCCCAGCCACCAGATGACCTTGCAGCCCTAGACAAACTTGCAGCCGGAGTCAGGACCGAGACGGTGTATATTGAGGATGGTTCTGCAGCCAGTGATAGCGATGAAGTTGTCATGGGGCCACAAACTTTATTTTTCCGCACGACAACCGGCCAAGACGGGAAGCCCCGTGAGGAGGAACTCAATCCTACCGTTGGGCAGGCACTTTTGGACTATAGGCGCCAGTGGAGCCCACAGGATAATACAGAGACAGGTAGTTCAACTCCTTCGGGCTGGACCGCGCCAAAACCTGTTGGCACAGAGCCTCCTCGGGGCACCGCAAGAACCGGGAGCGGTCGTCCAACTAACTCAAAAAAGCATGCTCCCCCAACTGGGTCGGGCAATCCTAAACCGTCCACTTCTGGTGCGTCTGCGCCGGAGACCAAGACCTCAGGTGATGGATATGACGGGGTGAGAGATTTACTGACAAGAAGGCACCCCGGAAAAGGGAAGCCGTCCTTGCTGACTCGAGAGGAAGAAGGGGAGCTTGATGCGCTTGCGGGTTGCGTGACTAGGACTGAAAAAACTGCGCCAAGTGGTGCTCCCTACGCCGAGTACACGTTAGTGGAAACAGACGCTTCAGGCAATGTGACAGAAACGGTATTGCCGAAAGACGTCGGGGCCCGGCTATATGGGCACAACGAAGCTGGAAAAAAGGCAGCGGAAGCCGCTGCTAAAAAAGGTGGGGAACAAACGGAGCCTACAAAACCTGAACCAGCGCAAGACAGTCCGAAAGCATCGGAGCGTAAAAAAACCCCAGAAGTAAGAAAACTAAATCACCCACTTCGTTCGGTTGCAAAAGAGCGTACGCCTCGCGGTGAAGATAGGCACATAGATGAACGCGGATTGTATGCTGTTTTTGGTGGGCTGAGCGAAACAAGCAATGCACAAAACGCTACCAGACAAGCCGAAAAAGCTATAAGGGACTTCTATGCTCAAGAAGAAGGTCAACCCGAGAGCCCTGCTGAGGCCGCGGCACGGATGAAGGCGGCATTTATGCATACCCAAGAAACATTACCTCGTGACGGTAGTGGCGGAGTTTCGTCTGCCACTGTTGCAAAGGTTGAGCACATAGAAGGGAAGGATTACCTCATAACAGGAAGCATTGGAAACTCGCCTATCATGCTTTGGCGAAATGGACAGCTAACCCCTATAGGAAAAACCCAAGAAACTGGAACGTATATGGCTGATGGCTTCGGACATCCGCACCATGTTGATGGAAATGAAGGAGGCTTCTTTAGTGTTGAGCTTCAGCCTGGGGACATGGTCCTTCTTGCTTCGGGTGGCACCTTAAGTGATAAGCAAAAAGACAGGGACGCTCGTAGCATGAACTTGCCTAGCCAGCTTCTCCGTGAATATGGAGATGTGTTTACGGTGGCGGCGCTTGGAAATGGTTCAGATGCAAAGTCCGCCGAGCGTGCAGCGGAATTATGTTGCACCTTAGGGAGAACAGGCGCAGATAAATCTGCAATTCTCTTGCAGTATGGCGAGGTAATGAAACCTCGTCCACTCGATATTCGCTCCGGTCAGGGCAGAACATTTCGTCGCACAAGGGAATCATTCAGTCGTACAGATTTCAGTCCACATGCTTTTAGTGGAGCTGATGATGCGCGAGGCATATACAGTGCTTACAATTTACTTAAAAACGCCGATGTGAGAAGCGGTCGTAGCCCCGCCGAAGCCGCTCAACAAAGAGCGCGCCTATACCTTGAAAACCAACCCCAACCCCGTACTATAGAAGACGCTATGACACAGCTGCATGAAGCCATGCAGCGTAGCGCGAATGCGACTGCCTTGCATGGTGAGCGAAATGATGCTGAAGGAGTACTCACCCGTATCATAGAGGTAAATGGGAAACCTCATTTAGTTGCAGCTCGTGCGGGTCATGGCATGGCTGCAGTCTACCGCGACGGCACGTTAGCTGATGCCTTTGAAGGCGATGACCTTGTCGCTCATGTCACTCGAAATGGCCATGAAATCGCTGTTCGGGCACTTGAAAGAGGCGATAAAATACTCATAACTTCTGCCGGTATATTCGGCGACGGTGATGTACCGCGTGATGATGCAGCAACGCGCCGGTATAGCGAGAACAATGTAAGCATACGAGATATCTTGGAGACAGAAGGTGACCCTCGAGAAGCTGCTCAACGATTTATTGAAGAATATGGTCAGGAAGGTAGAAATCCTGACACTGGAGCGCCTGGTCGAAACTTTAGAGAAAAGGCAGCCGTTGTTATTCAGGTAGGTCAGCCCGATCCATTTGCTACTAATGCCGAGCGACTTACACCAGCAGGACCGGGAAGCACAAATCCAGCGCTACGGGGACCCGGTTTGCTCCGTCCAACACATAGAGCCGATCAAGAAGCGTCCTTAGAAGCAGGACAGGAAGTAGTCGGTGCATATATTGAGGATGACGAGGACGTTGCCCTTCGCGGGCTTGGCAAAGCAGTGCACTGGCTAAGAGATAAGCGTGCGCGTACAGCTCGGAAGCAGGCCACGAAACGTAGCCGCCATGCTTCAGTCTTGCCTGGTGCAACCCCAAATAACAATAATCGCAAAAAACGCCCATAAACAACTATCAGAATTATGTTAGATAGTTACACGTGTTCGCTATACTGTAGGGTATGAGTATACGAAGCATGGTGAAGCGGGTGGTGCCGAGCGGGTTGTTTGCCCGGGTTGCGCCTGTGGGGCATTTGGTTGAAGCGGTTTTTTGGAATGTGGTATATGGGTTTCCGGGGCGCGGGCTACAGGTTATTGGGGTAACTGGTACGAACGGTAAGACGACTACAACGTTCCTTATCCATCACATGCTGGTCGAGGCGGGGTATAAGGCCGGGATTATGACCACAGTTGGTTACGGTGTGGGGCGGGACATTCGACCGCAAATTCACCATATGACCAATGTTGGCCCGCGCGAACTCATGCAGCGGCTCAAGAAGATGAAAGCGCAGGGCATGGACTGGCTGGTGCTGGAAACCACGAGCCACGCGCTGGCGCAGTACCGCACGTGGGGCGTACCGTACAGCATTGCCGTCATGACGAACATTACACACGAGCATCTGGATTATCATAAAACGTTTGAAAACTATCGGGCGGCCAAACGGCGGCTGTTTACACTAGCACAGCGAAACGCACGAGGAAGGCGCCTGGGTGTGGTGAATGCCGACGACCCTCATAGTGTCGAGTTTGGGCAGGAAACCGAAAATAGGGTGTCGTACGGGCTTGAAGCGGGCGATGTGCGGGCAACCAGCGTGCAGCTTCGGCCGGACGGCATTCGCTATACCGCTACGGCCGGTACAGACACGTACCATATTTCCAGCCATTTACCGGGTAGTTTTAATGTGTATAACACCTTGGCTGCTGTGTGCGTGGGGCAGGCGGTCGGGCTCACACGCGAGCAGGTAGAGCAGGGAATTGCCACCTTGCAGGGTGTGGAGGGGCGGATGGCAACGGTGGATGAAGGGCAAGATTTTTCTGTCATCGTAGATTTTGCGCATACGCCAGATAGCTTTGAGAAGCTGTTCAAAGATATACGGCCAGTAGTGAAGGGGAAGTTGATAGTATTATTTGGTTCGGCCGGGCGGCGCGACGAAGCCAAGCGGGCAGTGCAGGGAAGACTGGCCGGGAAGTACGCCGATGAGGTGGTAGTTACCGAAGAAGATGACCGTGATATGGACGGCCAGCAGATTATGGAACAGATTGCAGCTGGCGCGGCCGAGGCGGGTAAGGTGCAGAATAAAAACCTATTTCTTGTACACGACCGTACCGAGGCGATTGCGTTTGCTTTCTCTCGCGCGACATCGCCCGACGACACGGTACTGCTACTGGGTAAAGGACACGAAAAAACCATAGAGCGGAACGGCCCACGGGCCGCCGAACTCCGTCATTTGCAGCAGGACGATACCAACCCCGAACGCGTTCGCACGGACCCGTGGGATGAAATTGCTACTGCGAAAGAAGCACTTGCACCTATACTAGACAAACAGTAAACAAAGTACAGTCAACTTAGCTTTCACATTTTGTAAGCAGCGGCTGACGCGCGATAGCTTGATCGACTGCGCTTGAAGCGGCGGGGATAACGATATGGCCAATATATCTGTCGGATAGGTTGCTGTGGGGACGCAGGCCGATAATGCCGCCAAGTATTTGTTGCCAACGTTCCATGTAAGCAGCGTGGCTAGCACTTTCGTTTGGGCTACCATGCGTGGCGCCCAAAACAGGCAGATTGCAAAAATTAGCCCCAAAATCGCTCGTAAATGCCTTTACTGAAGAGTCGTTGTATACAGTTGTGTCTTGGTCGGGAGATAGTCTGATGATATTGACGCCAGCAGCTGTAAGTCGGTCAACTATATCTTGAGGAATTGGGGCGTCAATAATATCCGCTTCGGCCGAAAGGGCACTGTTTCCAAGCGGTTGGTTGTGAGCGCTCAGATTTCGGAACTTATCGGCGAGCGTCTGAGCAACAAAGAGTCTATCGGTGACCACTCGTGCTGGTTCCTCGGACAGTCTATTTATCGACTCTGCTATAAAGCGAGCTCCAGGGCCAATTGAAAAGGTGGGATTCGATTGTTTCTTGCGAGGGGCCCCTACACTTAAGCCGCGGACAACGCTTTGCGCCGCAAGACCTTGCACATCTGAAGTGCTGTAAGGAGTAGAGTCCATTACCATGGTTACCTGTATGTCGGGATGGTGCCCCACGAACCAGGCTGCGACAACGAGTGCCGTCTTACCCCCCATGCTATGGCCATCAAGAATGAGTAGTCTTTTTTGCGTGCTTTCACCAAAACGATTTTCGCGCGGAGCGGGCATGTCCTCAAATATGCGTGATGCAATTGTTTTTGCGTCAACATTTTTGTTTCCGTTGCGGGCAAAAACAAGCCTAGCGTTATATTCTCTGGCTATCTCCTTTTTTGCCTGGGCCATGTCATCGTAGTTGGCATTGAAACCAGGAGTGGTGGCAATAGTAACTAGGGTGTCACTTGGTTCAGTATCGTTGACGATATGCTCAATGTTTACATCTGGCCGGCCCAGTCCCGCCTCCCAGACAGGGTTAATTGCACTATCGGTCCTTGCCAGCCCCCCAACTGCCAGTGCTCCTAACCCAATGCAGGCGGCAATTCGCCTTGCTATTTTTTCGAGCTTTTCAGCACAATCAACCGATGGCACAAAAGCCTCTTCAAATGGCAGAATCGGAGCGGATGGAAACGCCTCAGTATGCGGGGCAGATATCATAAATATACTAAAAACCAAGTTCTATTCATTGTCAAGGGTGAGGGTGGTGCAGCGGATAAAACCACCACCCTTGGCCAGTTCGGGCATGCTGAGTGTGATAGTCTGAAGACCGTGAGCTTCTATGGCGGCCCGAAGTTCAGGAGCGTTTGCGCTCATAACAACAGTACTGCCAGTGCTAACGAGATTGCAGGCAAAGGCTTCTTTCGCCTCGGCAAAGCTCACCTCTATTTTTTCAACACCACCAAAGTTGGCAAGGGTATCGCGAGACTCAGGCATAAAAGCTTCTGGGCACCAGGCAATAAGGCCTTTTTGTTCTGCGGCGGGGAACCGAAGCACGGACAGCGCAAGGTCAAGGTCATAAAAATAGCTATCGGCCCAGCCAGAAACAGGGTTTGTTACTGGGTTTCCGGTTTTGTCTATCTGGGGGATGGTGCGAAGGGTCATTACTTCATAGCCGAGCGTTTCTGCTAGGTATGGATGAACTTCGGGGTCTGTGCGGTAGCCGCTGCCGCAAAAGAGATAATTGCCACAGGGAAGGGCATCACCCTGGCCGCTAAACTTTCGGTCATTTGGTACGGTATAAACCCGTTTCCCGAGCTTCTTCAGAGCTTCTTCGGCGTAGCGCTGTTCGCCACAGCGTGATGGTGGTAGGCTAGATAGCACGGCTTTGTCGCCACGCACCAGTGCCCAGTTGGCGGTGTAGACCCCGTCTTGCAGGTCTGGCGGCGCAGCGGTCTTGACTACGGTAACACCTATACTTTCAAGCGTCTCCCGAAGCTGCGTGTGCTCTGCGATGGCTCGTGCTACGTCGACAACCTGTGCACTATCCATAAACGGGTTTATGGCCTGCCCATCATCGAAGTATTCAGCCCCACTCATAAGTACCGTTTTGTTCATCTGTGGTTGCATGAGAGCAGTATAGCAAATGGTTGTTTCGGCGAATTATCTCGTCGTGCGTGCTATGCCTAATTTTTCACCAAAATAGAGCCATCTTCGCCGTAAACCAACTTTCCTCTGTTGCCCCCACTAAGTTCCAGCGCCATGCGAAGTACTCGTGGGTCAAATTTGAGGGTAGTAACCTCACTTGTTTTTGAGGCATTCGGTGTACCTTGTGATTGGGGGGCGCCTGCGACTCCCAGGGTGCCTGAGGTGGCTATCTCATGCGCACGTTGAGTCGTGGGAGGCTCCATATCTACTACGTCAGTAAAGGATGGAGTAGAGTTTCCGTAGTTGGCGCTCGCTGAAGTAAATACCGGTATTTCTGTTTTTGAGGGCATAAACACCATGTTAACATAAAATAGCTCCATTGTCCATAGTATTTTATTCAATATCAAACCAACATGTATGCTTGACCGGGAATTGGCAGTCGGGTATAGTGAGTGCTAATGCGTTAGCACTCGGTTGCGAGAAGTGCTAACGCTTCGGCTTCGCCTCTGGCTCGAGAGTTATGAGACATGAGTCAAGAGACAAGAGGGGAAGTTATGTCGCCTGTGGCGACAATTTGAAAGCTGGATTCCGGGTCAAGCCCGGAATGACAACAAGTAAAAGGAGGATATATGAGTGTACCCATTCAGCCGCTAGCAGATTACGTGGTGGCGCAGCACGAAGAGGCGGCCAAAAAGACAGCCAGCGGCCTGTATATACCGGGCAATGCCCAAGAAAAGCCAACAGTTGCAAAGGTAGTCGCCGTAGCGGTTGGCGTGCGCGATATAAAAGTCGGCGACCGGATTGTGTATAAAAGCTACAGCCAAACAGAGGTGAAGGTAGAGAGCGAAACATTTCTGCTTGTCAAAGAAGAAGACGTCCTTGCAACTGTTAAATAGCTGATTAAAGAGGAAAGATTAACGATTAACGAAGGGGAATGATAAAACGGGAAAGGGGAAAGATTCTTTCATCTTTAATCCTTAATCTTCATTCCTATCCGAAGGAGATAATATGGCAAAGAAAGTTTTTTACGATGAAGAGGCTAGGCGGCGAGTGCTCGCTGGAGCCGAAATTTTATACAATGCGGTAAAGACCACCATGGGGCCAAAGGGTCGCAACGTGGTGATTAGCAAATCCTACGGTGCACCGAGCGTCACGCACGACGGTGTGACAGTGGCTAAGGGCGTCGATATCGCTGACGTAGACGATGAGACGCTCGGCTACAAAGTTGGTGCAGAGCTCATTAAGCAGGCGGCAAACAAAATGAACGATGTCGCTGGAGACGGTACCACCACCGTAACTGTGCTGACCTACCACATCTTGAACGAAGCCAACAAATTGATTGCGGCGGGTCACAACCCCATGCTGCTGCGCAAAGGCCTTGAGGCAGCGGCGCACGAAGTAATCACCAAGCTCGAAGGTTTGAGCGAGGATATTCAGGGCAACAAAAAGCGCGTAGCAGAGGTGGCAACCATTTCGGCTGGCGATAGCGCCATTGGCGACCTGATTGCTGATGTCATGGACAAGGTCGGCCGCGACGGCGTCGTGACGGTAGAGCAGGGCCAGGGCCTTGGGCTTGAAAGCGAAGTAGTGGAAGGCTTTACATTCGACCGTGGGTTCGTGAGCCCGTACATGGTGACCGACACTGGTCGCATGGAGGCTGTGTACAATAAACCGGCCATTGTTATTACGGATAAAAAAGTTTCGAGCGTGCAAGAGTTTTTGCCGCTGCTCGAAAAACTGGCGCAAGCCGGTAAAAAAGACCTTGTACTCCTGTGTGAGGATGTAGAGGGTGAAGCACTCGGTACGCTAGTGCTGAACCGCTTGAAGGGCGTCTTTAACACGGTCGCCATCAAGGCTCCAGCCTTTGGTGACAAGCGTAAGGAAATGCTCGAGGATATTGCTGTTCTCACCGGTGCGCAGGTGATTACCGAAGACCGCGGCATGAACTTTGAAAATGTTGAGCTCGATGTCGTGGGTACGGCTCGCAAGGTTATTGTGGGCAAAGACGAAACGACCATCATTGAAGGAGCTGGTTCGGCTGCCGATGTGAAGGCTCGTATGCAGCAGATTGCTGCGCAGGCCGACGCTGCTAGCAGCGAGTACGACCGCGAAAACTACCAGAAGCGCCACGCGGCTCTCTCTGGTCGTGTTGCCGTCATAAAAGTTGGCGGTGCAACCGAAACCGAAATAGAGGAAAAGAAATACCGTGTTGATGACGCAGTAGCTGCCGTAAAGGCTGCCCTGGCCGAAGGTATTGTGCCCGGTGGTGGTGTAACGCTCATTAACCTTTCATCTGTTGTGTCGACCGACGATGACGACGATGCTGTGGCCGCTGGCCGAGCTCTGCTTGTGCGTGCACTAGAACAGCCATTTCGTATTTTGCTCACCAACAGTGGGCTCAATGCCGACGAGTGGCTGCCCCAGGTTAAGAAAGCCAAGGCTGGCCAAGGCGTAGACGTCAACAAGCCCGAAAAACTCGTTGACCTGAAGAATGCCGGCGTGGTTGACCCAACACGCGTCACCAAAGAGGCACTGCAAAACGCCGCTTCCATAGCAGGCACCAGTATGACCATGGGCGCCCTAGTGGTAGAAGTCCCCGAGCCAAAGGCTCCGGCTGCCCCAGATATGGGCGGCATGGGAATGTAAATATATGAGGAACCCCGGGCGGGTTCCTCATCGCTTCGCTGCTCTTCCTGAAAGTGGTAAAAACAATCTCGGAATCAATCCGAGATTGTTTTTGAGTTAGTCGATGAAAAGTTCAGTGTAGTCGGCGACGGAAAGCACCGCCATTGGCGTGTGGTCGCGGTAGCCCAACAAATCTTGGTCACCGGTTATGATAAGTGCATGGTATTCGCGGGCGAGCGCCACAACATCGGTGTCATTAATATCGCGAACCTTGATTGCAGGGTCGGGTTCATAGCTGTGACAGTATTCTTCTAGCTTTGTTCGGATAAACCGAATCTCTTTTTGGGAAATAGCTAACTTCCTTTTTGATTGCTGCACCAGTTCTTCCACAATGAAATCAGAGAGTATCATGGTGTGATGTACGCAAATGTGCCGTAGCACCGTCTCGGGCGTGCCTCCAAAATACAACGCGCTTATGAGGACGTTTGTGTCGACGACTATATTGTAGCGGTTATTAGCGGACGTGCCAGCGGCCAGACTTTCGGCGCTGAGCGGTAAGGTCTGCAAGAATTTCCGCCTCTGGTGCAGACGCGTCTTTGGCGCCAATTTTTTTGCCCTCACGGAATATATAGTCCCATTCTTTTTCGTTCTTAAGGTACTGGATAGCAGCTGCTCGCAGAAAATCGCTGCGCGAACCGAACTGCTCGGCAGCCACAGCGTCAATTTCCTGCACCAGTGCCTGCGGAAACGAAATATTAAATGTTTGTGAAGATGTTTTCAAAGCGCTAACCTATCAACGTATTGTATAGAAAATGTATGGAAAGTCAATACATATTTCATACAAAAATATTCTATTTGCCGAAGGGGCGGCGGGGGCCGTTGAAGCTGGTGGGTGGGCGGCGGTAGGTGAGGCCGGAGCTGGTTGGGGGCTGTGGTGTTGTACCCGGTTTGTTGTAGCGGATGTCAGAGTTCTGCTGGTAGATCTGGAGCTGTTTTTCGGCGGCAAGTGGATTGGTACGCTTGAGCGTTTCAAAATCCATTCGCTGTCGTTCGGTGAGGCCACCGGGCAAAGGACCACTTACCCCAGTATGGGATTGATAATTCGACTGAAACGATTGCTTAGCCTGCTGTCGAGCTTGGTCGAACAGGGCGGCGCGCTGGCTTTGTGGCGACATGGTCTGAAAGCCATCTGACTTTATGCGTTGCATGTGCGCGGGGGGCTGACCCGTAGCAGAAGGCCGAGAGGCTTGCATAAAATCGGGGCGAATTTGTGCCCCAAAGCCTTTGGTTGTGCTACTCGCTGGACTAGGCTGACTCGGCATGCGACGTGGCTGGTTGCTCGGTGAGAAAGCATTACGGCCGGATTGGTTGAACATATACACACTTTACCATAAGCATAAAGGTTAGTCAATCTACGTCTAGCCGAGCAAAATGTTTTGGGCGTTGTGGTTGAGGTACCAAAGGAGAGCTAGGCTCAGGGCGAGCAAAAAAAGCAGCACAAAAAACTTGGTTTTTTCTGTCACGGGGTTACTCCTGTGGGCTTTACTTCATCTGTGGTTAATTGATCTGTTATGGTGGCCGGATTTTCACCTGGGAGTGGTTTTGCAACAACGACGAGGCGATTCACTGGGTTCCAGAGGGGCGTACAGGTGTAGAGGGTGAGTCGGGTGTCTTCGGTGGGTCCCTGAACGTACGTATCGGTCGCTGCATGGGTACGACTAGACTCAACGCGGTAGCGGTACAGTTTCCCCTGGTACCACAGTCCAATGTCATCACCCGGTTCGAGCTTATTTAGGAAATAAAAGATACCTCTGGGGCCAGTGTAACTAAAGCGGTGACCAGCAATGACCGTGTTGCCGCCCTTGTCTGGACTGCTCGCAAACGGGAGACGCCAGGCGCCTTTATTGAGTAGTGCAAAACTATCTCGTTTTGGTCCCTCAATAAGTGGGGTTTCAAGCAGCATCTTTGGAATAATGAGACCGTCGTGGGAGGCATCGGCGTGAAACGCATCAGGGGTGTTTTTGCCATCCTGGGTGAAACTTGGCTTGTTGAGGCGTTCGGTGAGCGCCTGTTCTGCAGAGCCACCACGGGTTTGCCACCAGTATGAAAGGCCGGGCAAAACCGGCAGCGCAATGATATAGCTGTTTATGAGGATAATTGCAGTTAGTAAAATGGTATTGGCGCGGTGCCAGCGCTTGTCAGACATGTGTAGTAAGTATCGGGTATTGAGGGGCGAGTAGCAAGTACGATGCGTAAGGTCGCCGAAATTAGGCTGATTTCTTTTGTTGGGTAAAGTAGTTAATTTCGTTTATGACGTCCAGTAGTGCCTGCGCGCGCGCTTTATCGTCAGGGATAGATTTTGCGGCTTCCAGAGCGTCCTTTAGGAGCGTTTCATTGTCGGTGCTTTGAATCATCATCATGGTTGTTCGGAATTTTTCTTCTGGTGTTTGCTCGAGGTGGTCGACTAGGGGAGCAAGTTGGCCGAGGGCTTGTTGCTTTAGGTCGAGCAAATCACCCGATGCTGCTGGCGCGGATGATGCGCTGTCGTTTGCAGATGGGTCGGCTACCAAGGAGTCTTGCGTCTGTATGGGGGCTGGCGCCGACGAGGTCTCGTCGGCAAGTGGGTTATCGAACGTGGGTGCGCCTGGTGTCTGGGTGACGGTTGTTGTTGGGCTTGCCTCTGGCTCATCCACTGCCTGGGAAGGAGTGTTGGTGGCCGAAGACGAGGTGTCTTGCAGCGTGTTCGGTTCTGTGACGTTGCTGCTCGGCATTGTCGCGTTATCATCTTGGTGTCCAAAAAGCATTGTGCCCCCCCTTGTTTGCTTCGGCAAACCGTTTTCATTTCACGGTTATCAATTTACAATAGACATTGTAGCAAACCATAACCAGAATGTGCTAGATATTGTTAATGCTAGATGACATACATAAAATTCACCGCCTTGACCCATCTGATACCCTTGGTGAGGTTGCTGGTTTTCCTGAGCAGCTGCGTACGGAAGTACCGTGTGAACCACGTTTTTTGGCTGCGCGTGACATTTTGAATGTTGTCTATGCGGGCATGGGCGGTTCGGCCTTGGCAGCACTGCTGGTGCAGACATGGCCTGTTATGCGAGTGCCGTTTGAGGTGGTGCGTGACTATAATTTACCTTCATATATTGGCGAAAAAACATTGGTAATCATTGCCAGCTACTCAGGTAATACTGAGGAAACAATATCGGCGCTGTATGAAGCCGAGTCAAAGGGTGCGCAAATTGCTGTTATATCAAGTGGCGGTACATTGTCTGAGCTAGCTAAAACCAGAGGCTATTCACTTGCAACGCTACCAAAAGTAGTTCAGCCGCGATTTGTGGTAGGGTATAACTATCGAGCACTACTGGGGATACTGCAATCAGCCGAGTTATTTTGGGGCGACATGGGCGAAGTGCTCGAGGCTGCTGATTTTCTAGTGGAAACTGCCAAAGAACTGGCTCCCGAAGTACCGACATCGCGCAACCCTGCGAAACAGCTTGCTGAAAAATGTCTTGGAAAGTCGGTTGTGATTTACGCAGGGCATAAGCTGGCACCAGCTGCGTACAAGTGGAAGATTGGATTTAATGAAAATGCGAAACAAATAGCGTGGTGTGGGTTGCTGCCGGAGTTTAATCATAATGAAATTGTCGGCTGGTTGCGGCATCCTGAGCACAAACCCTATGTTGTGATAGATTTGCATAGCTCTTATGAGCATCCGCGTATTCGCACGCGCTTTCGGGTAGCCGAAGAACTGTTGGCTAAAACCAGACCTTCGTCGTTTTTGGTTGAAGCGCAGGGTACAAGCTTGCTGCAACACGTGCTATGGGCGAGCATGCTCGGTGATTATGTGACTATATATACGGCGTTGTTGAGCGGGGAGAACCCTGCTCCTATCGATATTATTGAAACGTTCAAGAAAGCCCTTGACGCTTAGTATGCGCTATAAAACTAAACTGATACGGGCTTCTTCGGTTTGGAAAAGGCCAAACTCGTCGTCGACACGGGCGAGTACTCCGTCTACTATTTTCTTAGAAACCTTTTCGCCGTATAAATTGCCAACATTTGCCATAGCACTGTTGTTCATGGCTCCCCGAATGACCTCTACGACAAAATCGCTGTCAATAGGCGGTGCTTGGACATTTGCGCCCGCTAGAATTGATTCTGAGCGGTCGCTCCCAAACCGGAGTGTTACGCAGGGTACGCCGAGCAGGTTCATTTCTTCTTGCATGCTCCCTGAGTCGGTTGCTACAGCGGCGCACTTGCGCATAGCGGCAATGACATCACGGTAGTACGGCCAGACATCGGAGTAAATGAATGTTTCAGGGTACTGGGTGACAAGAGCATTGATGCGTTCGCGCAGCCCGAATTTGTCAATCGCTTCCTCGGTACCAAAAAGAGATATAAGCAACACCGAAGACCCCTGTTTCACAAGCTTTTCCATGGCTTCAATGAGCACGGTAAACCGCTTTTCGTCTTGGGTATTTTCCCGGCGATGTATACAAAAACGAACAAATTGACCGTTTTGCAACTGCGGATATTTCTCGAAGATGGTCGATTTTTCTGAATCCCGTATGGCCACTTGCGTGGCGTCGGCTACGGTGTTGCCCACGACTTCAATAGTACTTGGGGTGAATCCTTCGGCGAGCATAAATTCACGGTCGAGTTCAACGGCAGCGGCGTGATAGCCAGAGGCCGGCTCGGAGACGCGAGTGTTGAACTGCTCGGGAAAGGGCTCCATGCTACCCTGTTCAAAGTTTTTGCGAACTTGCATGGCGGCGTAGTATTCATCCCAGTTGAAGTTGCCATTTTTAAAGTCTGCATAAAACTTTTCGTACACTTCTTTTTTTGGCGTTAGGGTGCGGATACCGGCTTCTACATGAACACACGCAACCCGGTGCATGTATGAGCCGAGCCCTATGGCCATCGATGTGCTGGTGTCGCCGTGTATATAGGGAATGGGTGTCTTGTTTTGGGCGTGTAACCATTCGATAACGCCTCCAAAACGCTCAATCATTTGGGCTATTTTATTATGGAGCGAGCCCTCAATACCAAGAAGAATGTCAGCCTCTATGCCGAACTCTTCCATCATGCCGCCACTGTAGCGGAAGTCGTAGTGCTGCCCCGTGTGACACAGAAGAACCAGCTCACCTCGGCTATGCAGCTCGTGGTACAGGGGTGCTTGCTTGATAATATCCGGTTTGGTTGCGATAAGAACAATATGCACGATACGTTTATCGGAACTGGTAACTTTTGTTTTTGCCTCGGGGGTAAAATAATCCACGCTACTCCTTGTCTACAAGTATTTATCAAGACCGCGTTGCTTGATTTCTTCTATAACCGTTTTAATGTCTTGGCTATGGCCCTTGTGCATAACTAGCAGGGAGTCGGCCGTATCTACGACAATTATGTCTTCGAGTCCCACTGTCGCAATAAGTTTTGTCGGGTTTTCTGAGCGGACCATACAGCCCTGGCTATCAACGTCTATGTGGTGTGGTGTATGAGTGACAACGCGACTTGCGTCGCCGTTCGTATCTGCCAGCAGGTCATGCAGAGCGCTCCAGTTGCCTATGTCATCCCAGGTAAATTCTGCGGGTATAAGTACAAGCGGAAATTTTCGCGAATCAATGACTTCAATTTCGTGTAACATTTTTGGTGCTGCTTCGAAGTGGTTTGCGTTTGAGGTGTCCAAGTATTGGCGTACTCCGGCGACGCTCTCGGCGCTAGCTTCATTGTAGGCTTCTAGCAACGTTCTTGCCGCAAAGCAGTAGTAGGCGACATTCCAGAAAAATTCTTTGCTTTGTGCATACCGCTTTGCAACTGGGTAGCTTGGTTTTTCGACAAACTTTTCAACAGAGTAAACCTTCGGGTCAGATTGTACTTCTGAGTCAATTTTGATGTACCCTAGTCCTATATCTGGCCTGGTTGGCTTCACGCCCATTAAAGCAATTTGTTCGGGATGGGCGGCTACATATGCGTGAGCTTGGCGCAAAACGTCTTGGAATACATCTGGTTCGGCTATGGCGTGGTCAGAGGCCATAGAAAAAATAATTGCTTCAGGGTCGCGTCTGTGCAGCACCTCGGCAAAAAGCGCAAATGCAAGCGCAGGCCCTTTTGCTACTGGCTCTACTACGAAATTGTTTGCTGGTATTTCAGGAAGAAGAGATTTTATTTTCTCGACATAGTTAGAGGTAGTGGAGACTAAAATATGGTCGGCCTCATAGACACCTCGAAGTCGTTCGTAGGTATCCTCTAGAAGTGAATGTTCACTGACGAGGCTTTGCATTTGCTTTGGCAGTTCCTTGCGGCTAATTGGCCACAATCTGGTTCCTGACCCACCCGCCACGATAACAGCATAGTTATGGTCTTTGTTCATATATTCTCCGTTTGGTGCTGCTCTCGACTATACAGAAGAACAGTAGGTTGAGCAACCGGGCAATACCCCTTATACTACAGCGTATGAAACACGAGTTGGAGCAGACTGTATCGGCCGTAGTAAAGGAATTTTTTGCGGTTGATGTGACTGTGGAGTTAACGCGGCCAGAAGCGCACCATGGCGACTACGCGACGAACGTTGCTTTGCAGCTGAGTAAGCAGGTCGGCAAAAACCCCCGCGAGATTGGTGAAGCATTGGCCGAAAAGCTTCGGGGCGATGAACGACTTGCAGTCGTAGAAGTGGCTGGCCCCGGGTTTTTGAATCTACGCCTAACCGACCAAGTGTTAGCAGAAAGCCTACATCAGCCCCAGGCGCGACCACTACAGGGGCAAACGATAGTTACTGAATATTCAGACCCGAACCCGTTCAAGGTGCTGCACGCGGGGCACTTTTATACCAGTGTAGTGGGCGATGCCATCTCGAACATTTTGCAGACAAGCGGGGCGCAAGTGCATCGAGTGAACTTTGGCGGTGATGTGGGACTGCATGTCGGCAAGACCATGTGGGCGATTGTGCGTGAGCTTGGCGGGGAGCATCCGGAAAAACTGGCCGATATTCCAGAGGCAGAGCGTTCGGAGTGGATGGCACGTTGCTATGTGGCCGGGACGAACGCCTACGAAGATGATGAGAGCGCCCGGGGTGAAATCATTGCCTTGAACAAGCGTGTCTACCAGCTGCACAGCGACAGTGACCACGACTCGCCATTTGCACAAGTGTATTGGACGTGCCGACAGTGGAGCTACGACTATTTCGATGCATTTTACCAGCAAATTGGCAGTGGGTTTGAACGGTACTACCCAGAAAGCCAAACAGCTGGCGTTGGGCTGGCGGTGGTGAAGGAACAGCTTGTAAAGGGTGTTTTTGCAGAATCGGACGGAGCGGTCATATTCGACGGTGAGAAGTTTGGCCTGCACACGCGGGTATTCGTGAACAGTGAGGGGTTGCCGACATACGAAGCGAAAGACGTTGGCCTCAGCATGAAAAAGTGGGAAGACTACCATTTTGATAGCTCGGTTATCATCACGGGCAACGACATTGTTGAGTACATGAAGGTGGTATTGAAAGCCATAGAGCAATTTGAACCCAATCTTGCACAGCGAACTCGGCACATTACGCATGGCAACGTGAAGCTAGCGGGCGGGGTGAAAATGAGCAGCCGCAAGGGTAACTTCCTGCGAGCGGTCGATGTCATAGACGAAGCGGCCGCGGCAAACCGTGAAGCGACCGGCCAGGAAAACGTATCAACTGTACTCGCTGCCATAAAGTACTCGTTCCTAAAGAACCGCATCGGCGGAGATATCATCTTCGACCCCAAAGAATCGGTCGCGCTTGAAGGCAATAGCGGCCCGTATTTGCAGTATGCCCATGCCCGGGCCAGGAGTATCCTGGGCAAACACCAAACACCAAGCACCAATGACCAAACAAATTCCAAATCCGAAATTCCAAAGGAGCTGCAGCTTGGAGAGCGATTGCTGGTGCGCAAACTCACTGAATACCCTGAAGTCATTAAAAAAGCTACCACCGAACTCATGCCACACCACATTTGTACCTATCTGTACGAACTGGCACAAGAGTTTAACCGTTTTTACGAAAAAAACCGTGTCATTGGCGACGACCGAGAGGCTCTGCGGCTTGGTTTGGTCGAAACCTATGCCGATACGCTGAAAACAGGTCTAGAACTCCTCGGCATCCATGCCCCAGAGAGGATGTAAATGTACCCAGAGCCTGAGCAGCAGCTGACGTACCAGACAGTAGACGCCGCGTACTTTTTTACCCATGCCCTCGACCCGCTTAGTAATTGGTCGGCGCACGCGGTGGAGCTGTGGGGGCAGGTGTTTCCGACTGTGGAACATGGATTTCAGTGGCGGAAGTTTGCGCAGAGTGAGCCAGATATTGCCAGCGCGATACTCCGGGCACCAAGCCCCTGGGCGGTCATTCAGCTTAAGAAAACAATTGGCGATGGCAAGATGCCGGTGGATTGGCATGAACGCCGAGTGGGTGTCATGGAAGAACTGCTGCGCGCCAAAGCGGCTCAACATGAAGATGTTCGGGATTGTTTACGTAAGACAGGCAGCCGGAACATTGTGGAAAATTCACCGGTCGATACCTTTTGGGGTTGCGGCCCTCGCGGTGACGGCCAAAACATGATGGGTGTACTATGGATGAAGACAAGAGAGGAGTTACCATGAAAGAAAAGACTAGGCGTACCAAAGACTCAATAGCGACCATACTGGACGAACCCGATGAGGTTGTGAAGCGGCAGGTTGGCGGGTTTGTGCATTTTATGCGCGAAAAAGCTGTGGTGGGGCTGGCGGTCGGCTTTATAGTCGGTCAGCAGGCCCAGGGGCTTATAAAACAGCTGGTGGACAGTTTCATAAACCCGTGGCTGACGATTATTGTTGGTTCAAAACTTCAGGAACGCGTGTCTTATGTGGGCGGTGAACCATTTGCATGGGGAAAGTTTGTCTATGTGTTTATAAATTTTATGTTCGTCCTTTTGGCTATATATATTCTGATAAAACTGTTTAAGCTTGATAAGCTTGATTTGCCGAAAGAAGTGAAAGCGAAGAAGTAAATATGCCATCCCAAGTGAATCCAAGTCTGTCTGACGAACAGAAAAGGGTGCTTTTCGAGAGGGCTACTGAAGTGCCTGGCAGTGGTGAGTTACTAGAGGAATCGCGCGACGGCATGTACGCGTGCGCAAACTGCGGGGCAAAATTATTTATGAGTGACGCTAAGTACAAATCAACCACGCCAGGACTTGTTGGCTGGCCAAGCTTTGCCGAGGCGGCGAATAACGATGCGCTTGTACTCACACCCGACAATTCGCTTGGCATGATGCGTACGGAGGTGACGTGTGCCAACTGCGGCGGCCACCTTGGCCATCTTTTTACTGGTGTTGATGACCACCCGTCGGGGAATCACTACTGTATAAACTCACGTGCGTTATCGTTTAATCAAGGAAAAAAGGAGAAGTAAATGCACATTTATCTTGATTCTGAAGATCTAGTGATTGAACCTCAAGGGATTGAGCAGTTGTGGTCACTCAGTCGTGGGTTGCGCGTTCCACGTTTGGCGGTCACACACGCCGATTGGCAGGAGCACGCTGTTATGGCCGGGCGAGACATTGGTATGCGATTTGGCACCGGATTCCCTGGCGTGCTGGCGGCGGGATGGTTCTACAGTAAATCCTTTGGCAAATCTTACCTGTTTTTGCGCCGTCCTACTTACCGTTGGAAGAAAATGCAGATAGAAGCGGACCACGTCGTCACGCTCCGACTCCGCAACTTCACCTGCGATACCATCCGCTTAACCATTGCCGACAAATCCCTGGCCAACACCATCCTCCACTGGGCAAAGAACTAACCCAACATAGGGAGTTCAGCGTCAAGGATTGACTTGAAGTTGAAGTTCATGTTAAACTTTAACTTATGACAACAATTACGGCAGTTGAACTACGAAAAAACATGGGCGAGATTTTTCGCCGCGTGGAAAAGGGTGAGGTATTTCGGGTCACGTACCGTGATAAGATTGCAACTGTTTTATCTTCTCCCAAAAAAGTGGCGAAAAAACATCGTATGGCAGGCCTCGATGCTCTCGATAGCTCTCCACGTACACCGTACTTTGACTCTACTAAACCGCTCAAAGACCTTTACCAAGAGTCGCTGGGCGAGAAATACGGTAGGTATATGTAGTGTCACGGGTGTGTTTTGACGCAAACGTGTTGCTCGAGACGGTGCTCGTACGAAGCGGCAAACGAGCAGCTGACCAAGTATTGCATGCGGCGGCCGGCGAGGCATCTGTCTCGGCACTGACGGGGCACCTCCTGTTCCATTTTGGCCGCCGCGAGCGCCCGCTAGACCGGTTGCAGGTATTTTTGGATGAATTTGAGATTTTGGCGCTCCAGGCTGGTGATTTTGAATGGGCATACCATAATGTGCAAAAAAGCGATTTTGAGGACGCGCTACAGGTGTCGGTAGCTCTCCGTGCGGGCTGTGAGGTGTTTTATACGTTTGACCGTAACCTATACGCCGCCTACAAACATCTCCCGAAACTCACCATAAAACTGCTCACATAACCTGCGTTAGGGTCCAACCCTGACGCACCCGGATATGAGCGAAATGAGCCGAAGGTGAACGAGCCGATAGGCGAGCTTTAGGGCAGGTGGAGAGTCCTTTCGGATTTATTCTGAAAAGGCGAGGAGGTGAGAATCGCCGGTGGTGAGTCGCAAGGCAACCTTCCGGGGCAAGCTATGATTGCCTCAGTGAAGTTGCGGGGTCGCAGGAGGTGACAAGATTCCTCCTAAGTATTCAGCACTCTTCGTGGTGTTTGTTGCCCCAGGTGGCCATGGCGGTCAGTACGGGAATAAGGTCATGGCCTTTGTCTGTAAGGGTGTAGACAGTGCGGGGAGGAACTTCGGCAAATGTTTGTTTGGTGATTACACCCGATTTTTCAAGTGCTTCAAGTCGCTGACACAAGGTTCGGGGGTTTACGCCAGATACTGACTTTTCAAGCTGACTAAATCGTTTTGGGCCAGAATATAGGTCGCGGATAATGAGGGCAGTCCATTTCTGGCCGACGACGCGGAGAGCCGAGGCGATACAGCCAATTTGGGGTTCAATGGGGGCAGAAGATTTCATGGTATATGTTCCTTTCCGATCAGTAGGAGACCCTTCGGCTTCACTACGCTACGCTCAGGGTAAAGTATCGTTCTTAAAAACGATACTTTACTTTGTATAGTTACAAATGTATACTTACTATATAAAGTATATCATAAGGAGGGAAGAGTATGAAACTAGGTATTATCATTGGCTCTGTACGGCAGGGGCGCGTGAGTGGCAAATATGCAAAATGGGTTGCAAATGAGGCGGCAAAGCTGACTGGCGTCGAAATCACTACCATTGACTTGCTTGATTACAAACTACCTATGTTCGACGAAGCAATTTCTCCCCAGTACAACCCAAGCCGCGTTGTTGAGGGTGATGTGAAGAGGTTTCTGGAAACGCTTGGTGCTCAAGATGCATACATAGTTGTGACGCCCGAGTACAACCGTTCAATCTCTGGCGTACTCAAGAACGCGTTTGATTACGTGGCCTTCGAGCTTGCCAAAAAACCGGTGGCCATAGCGACGCATGGTTCAGCTAATGGCGCCCAGGCAGTTGCGCAATTACGGGGTATCGTTCCAGGTATGCAGGCAGTTACAACACCGACTTTCATTGGTTTGCCGTACATGGAAATGCAAAACTTCACTGACGAGGGTGAATATAAGAGCGATATGGCTGAAATGTTTACTGGCCTGCTGGGCAACGTACTTACCGAGCTCAAATGGTACGGTGAGGCGTTGGCTGCAGCCCGGAAGTAAATCTCACAATGCGCGGGTTCGTCCGCGCCCCACGACTTCCTTTTTTGGTGGCAAAAAAGGAAGCGAAAAAAGCCAGGCACATCTCCGACCTCTCGGCAGCTGTTGTGACAGACTACAACGCAAAAACACTGCTGCGTCGCATTTTTGCAGCTGTTGTAGCAAGTCACAACAGCTGGACCGGGATGTCTCCGTAGTGCCAGCTCTAGCTGTATCGCTAGCGCGATGGTTGCTATAGCGGCCTTTGGCCGCGCCCTTATCTCTTATCTCATATCTCTTAACTCTTTAGCTCTTGCTATACTGTATGCATGAAAATAGTGGTGTTTGGGGCGGCTGGGAGAGTTGGTTCGAAAGTAGTTGAGCTGCTGCTGGCCGAGGGTCATGAAGTTGTGGCCTGTGTGCACTCGAACGACCCATTTGAATCGCAGCCAAACCTTCGGGTGGTGAAGCTTGACGTGCACAATGCGGTGAAGGTCGCCGAAGTTATTTCGGGCTCCCAGGTGGTTTTGTCTGCGGTGAGCAACTGGGGGAACAAGGCCGGCGATGTGCTGACTGCTGCAATGCGAGCGGTGGTACCGGCCATGAAACGGGCCGGTGTACGGCGGATTATTTCACTGACGGGCAACGCTGCGTTTACGCCAGACGACAAACCTACGGCTATCCAGCGGGCAAATAGAACTATGCTGCAAAAACTTGCACCGAAAGTACTGGAGGACGGGGAAAAACATATGGCGGTGTTGCGGAATTCAGGGTTAGATTGGACCGTGCTTCGTTCGCCGGTTATGAATGAGCTGGGCGGGCAGGGGTATGTGCTGCGCGAAAAGCTTTCGGGGCCAACAGCGACCATCCAACGGCAGGCGGTAGCGCAGGCTATGCTTGACCAACTATCAGACACAGAGTGGCTGCAAAAAACTCCCGTTATTTGGCGCGGATAGAATGTTTTGCTACATGCGGGTTTTGCCGCAAAAATGACTGTAAAACGGGAAGGCCGGAATGTTTGAGTATATTTACAGTGTTACGTCGGTCAGGTTGTCATCGCCCAGGAGTTGAGTAAGTAGGGGCAGGTTTATGGTGTAGAGCTTGCTTTTTTCCAGTACGGCTTTTTTGGCTTTGAGTTTTGCAAGCTCTATACTGACGGTTTCGCGTGACATGGTGCATAGGTTGGCAAGATCTTGCTGGGTCAGCTTCATATCTATACGGTAGAAACCTTTGCCAGCGAGCGGTAGCCCGAAGCGCAACGTCAGGTAGCGAAGGGCGTGGCCAAGTTTGTCATAGGCGGTAGCCTGGCCAAGAGCGTTGACGTGTAGTAGAGCACCGACGTAGCGTTTGCTTTCTGCGTCGTGAGAGTCTGGTTGACTGGCCTGGAGTTCACGGAAAGCATCGCCGCGGTGCGTTTGCAAAGTACAATCGGTGAGAGCCTCGTAGTAAAACAGTGTTGCTGGTGCGGTTTCGTAGGCGGTCTCTACAGGAAAGTAGTCGCCAGGGCCGTAAAGAGCCACATTTACTTCATTGCCGCTGCCGAGAATAGTGTAGGCGCGGACTATGCCGCTGGTAATAACATGTACGCCGTACACGGCCTCACCCTGATACACAACAATCTGCTCTTTACGAATAGTCTTCTCGCGCATGGTAGGGATATTGTGGGGTTCAGGTGCTTAGGAGTCAAGCGTATTCTGAATAATCCGGACGAGTTCGGGCGGCGTTGCCCAGGCCTTGAGCATGTAGCGGGTGGCACCAAGCTCCATGACCTCCTCGATTTCTTTTTTGGAATCGAGGTTGCTGAAAACAATGATAGGTATAGCTGAATTGTTCTCGAACTGCTGCAGGAACTCGCGCCCACCCATAATGGGCATGAGGAGGTCGAGGAGAATGATGTCTGGGGTAAAATCTTTCACGACATCCAGGGCCTCACGACCATTAAAGGCTGTCTGTACATCGTAGCCGTTTTTGGTGAGCATTATGGAAAAAGCGTCGCTTAGGGCGGCGTCATCTTCGACGAGCAATACTTTTTTGGCACTCATTATCCTGCCAGTATAGTCCGCACGGCGTAGGTTATTCTGTGAGCTGGATAACATTATGCTCAGTTTTGGTGTAGATAGGCAGCGTTAGTGTAAAGCTTGCACCATGTTGACCATTGGACTGCACGGTAATGTCTCCGCCGTGGGCAAGGGCAAATCGGCGTGCGAGGTACAGGCCCAGGCCGCTACCACCTTCTTTGGTTGAAAGTTCGTTGGGGATACGGCTGAATTTTTTGAACAGTTTTTCGTAATCAGACTCGGCAATCCCCACGCCGCTGTCACTCACGACAAGCTGTGCTAGGTTGTCCTGCTCGGTCAGTTTTACGTGTATGGAACCTTTTTCAAATGAATATTTCACCGCGTTACTCAGGAGGTTTTCGATAATCATGCGCACAAATCGTTCGTCTGCTAGGACTGGTAATTCTTTTGGGATAGTCTTTTTAACAGTGATGGATTTCGCCTGATAGGTTTGAGCCATACTGTCTATGATGTCACGCGTGACACCAGCAAGGTTAAAACTACTAGGCTGCACAATAAGCTGGTTTGCGTCAGCCTTGGCGACGTACAGAAGCTGGTCGATGATTTCGAGCTGGCGGTCGTTCGACTGGTAGGCTTTGTGTGCTATAGCAGCTTGCTCCTTGTTGAGCTCACCAAAGTAACCTTGCTCGAGCATGCCGACGTACTGGCGGACACTGCTGGCAGGGGTGCGTAATTGGTGCGAGGCGAGGGCGAGCAGCTCATCCCGGGTGCGTTGTAGCTCTAGGTCGTGTTGTGATTTCACCTGGCCAATACGAAGCTTCAGCAATGTAAAAACAAGGCCGCCCAGCAATATGCTGGCACTGACACCCCCAACAAACATAGTCACCGTGCCCGCACTACTACCCAGTAATGTCTTTGGAATGTGCAGCGTCAGTTGCCACATGCGGTTACTTGATTTGAGTTTCCCGCTCAAATCGTCGCCTTTAGAATTCTTACCACCGGGGACCTGGTAGTTCGAGAGCGGAGCGGGAATAGTGCCCGTAGCATCGGTGAGCTCGTAGGAAATTCCGAGCTTGCTGAGCTCAGTATTTTTTTCGGCCATCATATCTTGGATGCGAAACGCGAGATAAACATAGCCAACGAGGTTTTGCCGCCGGTCTTCTATTGATTCAGGGACGAGTGCAGCGCGGTAGACAGGATAATAAAGTAGTACGCTTTTTGGTTTTTCTTTGGTGGTGCTACCATCGTCTTGCTTGAGCACGACTGGACCGGTCAGCCCGAACGAAGCTTTGTCGCGCGCAGCTGTCATGGCTTGGCGCCTTGTTGGTTCGGTAAACATGTCGTAGCCAAAGGCCTTCCGGTTGACATCATCAAATGGTTCTATGTACGTAATGGCGGTGTATTCCGAGCGTTCACCCACTGGCGTTATGCGGTAGTCTGGAAAGCCCTCAGAACGTACGGCTTCAACATGACTGTCGAGGGCGCCGGATGGGATATATGTGGCGTACCCGACGCCAAGAATTTCCGGAAAAGCAGTGGCTACTCGGCTGGTTTTGAAAAATGTAGCCCAATCATCGCGGCTAATGGCCTCGCTACCTTTAACATTCACGGCCGTTGCGCCAGAGAGCAGAATTTGGCTGTAGTTTGCGAGCTTGCCGTTTATGTAATTGGCAGATGCGCGGTATTGCTGCTGTTTTATCTGCTGGTATTTGGTGGCTTGCTCTGACTGAGTACTGTGTATATAGAGGTAAGTCGAGAGAATACCGACAGCTGCAAGCAGTATAGAAACAATGGCCGCAGCCGTTGTAACGTCACGGGGAGAACCTTTAGTTACTGGATGTAAAAATCGATTTTTCATATGCTTCTGACTCTACTCTAACAGATTGTTCTTGTAGGCAGTGTGAGCTGGGTAACATTTTTTTGGTCGGCCGGCTCATAGTTTGAAATGCGTCCCCGGCCTACTATGAGGTCATTCCTCCGCAGCACATTCACAAATAAGCTTCCACGAAAAACTCAGGCGAACCGGGTTTGGACGACTTCACTACCGTACACATTCATGACTACATGAACAGCAACTCTCGTTAAACGAGAATAAATGAAAGGATTACCTATGAAACAACCAGAACTCGAACTGCGTATAAATAAATTTTTGACCAGAAAATCACGAGAATTCCCCGAACTGTTCGACGAGCGGTAAATAACCGAAACGGCAGCAGCAAATACAACGACCGACATGGTCACCTGACTGCCCAACTACGTTTCTGCCGCTCTCGAAAAGAGGGTTACTCAAGTACTACTAACTACTAACTACTAACTACTGTCTTCGGACAAGGAGAATTACTATGAATATTATTGTTTGGATTATTTTCGGCGCATTGGCCGGTTGGATTGCCTCACTTATTGCTGGAACAGAAGCTCGCCAGGGCGCGGTTGCCAATGTGGTTGTCGGAATTGTCGGCGCATTTGCGGGCGGCTTTCTGATGCAGCTTATAGGCAAAAGTGGCGTTACCGGGTTCAACCTGTATAGTCTGCTTGTTGCTGTCTTGGGCTCAGTTGTTCTGCTCTGGGTATACAAAATGGTAACGCGCCGGGCCTAATCGGCCGAAAGAAATCGAACTATGAAAGTTAAGCAATTTCTATCAGGCACATTCACACTTATTTTGTGGGCAGTCGGCATAGAAGGCGTCGCTTTCTTTGACGATTTGTTCTTCCACCAGCAGGCGACCAACCGATTTTGGGATACCACGTACAACTGGTATCCCCTTATCGGCGGCGTAATTGCAGCGGCAATGCTGCTGAGCGCACTGCGGGTATATGTCCCGATGCGTCGCCCTAAAACGTACCGACTGCCCGAATATGCTCCGGCGTATCAGCAGATTCGGTCGTAAACACTTGCGAGACCTGGCCATTCGCTGAATGGCCAGGCATTCATTACTACTATAACTAAAGGAAAAACTATGGTTCAAGAATCACAAGTTAATGTTACAAGAGAAAACGGACTCGATGACGACGGTAATGTCGTGCAGTCTCAGCGTGTTGTTCGCCGCGAAGAACACACCGCCAGCCCGTCGGGCGTGGCAGCAAATGTTATTTGGCTGGTTTACGGCATTGTTGCTGGCTTGCACGTCATACGGTTTTTACTTTCACTGCTCGGCGCCAACAGCGCCAATGCGTTTGCAAACTTCGTCTACACAGTGACGAACCCGTTCGTTTCCCCGTTCCGTTCGCTCTTTAGCGTCGATACCACCGTGGGTAATGGGACCGGCCGTTTTGAAATAGAAACGTTGGTTGCACTCGTCGTCTACGGCCTCATCACCTGGGTGCTGATACGTACGGTGCGCATACGTAAGGATGTTGCCTAAGCAGTTGTCGCCGCGCAATCAATAAAACCGTCCATTATGGGCGGTTTTTCTATATGCTCTTATGACGCGTGATTGAACTTTCTGTATATACCCGAAACGCCACAGCTTTCCGATTTTTCACCCATTCTTTCCTGCCAAAACCGTGCCTACCCTCCTCACCATATCCAGATATAATTCGTCGGGTATGCATGGTTTTGATCCTGGAAATCTATGGCTGAAAATTTCGGAAAGCCACGGCGTTTGGGTATACTACTAAGCAATGCGTGAGATAGATAAATCAGTTCTGCCAACGCGGTTGCTGTGGGTTGACCTGGAAATGACGGGGTTGGATGCAACGCAAGACGTTATTTTGGAAGTAGCAGCGGAGGTGACAGGCTTTGAGCTGAACACGCTGGCGAGCTATGAAGCAATTGTGGCGCAGCCGGCCGGTATTGTCGTTGAGCGAATGCAAAAAAACGCGTGGTGGCAGGGGTATCCAGAAAACCGTGATGAATTTGTGCGCAAAACATCGGATTCTGCTACGGCGAAGCCAAGTTTTGTCGTGGAGCAAGAACTACTCGCACTCGTCGAGCAGCATTTTGGGAGCGAACCAGCGGTGTTGGCGGGGAACAGTATATATAACGACCGCAAATTCGTTGCGCGCTACTGGCCGAAGCTTGACCTGAAGCTGCACTACCGTATGCTGGATGTGAGCGCCTGGAAGGTGTTTATGCAGGGCGCGTACGGGGTGAATTTTGAAAAAAAGGAAGTGCACCGTGCTTTCGATGACATCCAGGCCAGCATAGCCGAGCTGCAGCACTATCTAGAATGGTTTGCAAAGCAAAGCCATGACTCATGAACCCGGCATAAAAGCTGTTATTTTTGATCTGGATGGGACGGTTATAGATACGTTTGAGCATATTGTGCAAGCGTTTGAGCTAGTGCTGCCGAAGTTTGGTGTGCAAAAAACGCGTGAAGATATACGCGCGGTCATCGGCAAAACGCTCGAGGAATGTTACCGCGAATTTCTGCCAGAAGCGGTTGCGTATAGCGCGGCCGAGCTCCATCACGAAACCCAGCAATCACCAGAGATGTATGAGCTTATAACGGTCTATGAATCGCTCCGGCAAGTAGTAGATGCGCTTCATGAGCAGCAGCGCAAGGCGGCTGTCTTGACCAACCGAAGCCGCCGCTCAGTTGACCTCATATTTGCACACACTGGCCTCGCTGATACATTTGATGCGGTTGTGACGGTAGATGAAAGCGGCGCGCCAAAGCCAGATTCAGCCGGTATCTATATACTTGGGAAGCGACTTGGCATAGAAGCGAGTGCTATGGTCATGGTCGGTGATACGGCCATAGACGTGGTGACTGCTGAACATGCTGGTATGGCAGGGAGCGTTGGGTTGACGCATGGCTTTGGTTTGCGGCGCGAGCTCGAAGAGGCAGGGGCAGATTACGTCATAGATTCGCTCGCAGAACTGCCGGGCGTTGTGGAGAGGCTGAATAATGGCGAAGATTAAAGCCGTACTTTTTGACCTGGATGGGACGCTGCGGGATACGAAAGACATCATTATAGATGCGTATATGCACGCGGTGGAGGTGCATAATGGGCGGCGCCCGAGTCTGCAGGAGCTGCAGCCACACATCCACCATCATTCTGAGGTGTACAAAGCGCTTTCGGCGCACGTTGCGTATGAGCCATGGCTCGAAACGTACCGTACAAAACTCAGTACTGCCTGGATGGAGGCGCCGTTTTTCGAACACGCCGAAAAAAGCCTAGCAGAACTAAAAATGGCTGGCTTAAGACTGGCGGTTGTGACCTCAGCGGAGTATGAACGCACAATTGAGTACCTCAGCTATCGGAACATAGACCAATATTTTGAAGTAGTTGTGGCGATGCGCGACGGTTTTCGACCGAAACCAGCGCCGGACATGATGCTTGAAGCGCTCCGCCAGCTAGATTGTGCGCCTGAAGAAACAGTTGCCATTGGCGATATGATTACCGATGTTCAGGCGGCGCATGCAGCGGGTATCAGGTGCATAGGCATCACGCACAGGTTTGCGAGCCGCAAAGAGCTTGAGATGGCCGGGGCAGATGAAATTATCGATTCGCTCGCGCCGTTCCCTGGAAAAATACAGCAAATGAAGTGAAAATACGCTACAATGACCTCTGATATGAATCATAATGAAGTTGAAGAGTACATCTTAAGCATGCCAAACAGTTTTCTGGATTATCCATTTGGCGAAGGCGTGGCTGTCTACAAAGTTGGTAACCCGCAGAAGCCAACGGAAGGGAAAATGTTTGCGCTTGTGGCCGAAGGAAAAGACCCGCTAAACCTCAGTCTCAAATGCGACCCGCAGCTGGCCGTTGTCCTGCGTGAAAAATACGAAACAGTTTTACCAGGCTATCACCTGAACAAAAAACACTGGAACACGCTCATCTTGAGCGGTCAATTGGGCCAAGACGACGTCAAAGACCTTATTCGGCACAGCCACCAATTGGTATCGGCCAAGTCTGGCAGTGATTAGGCAGAGACATTGTCTGCTTGGATAATCAGGGTCTTCCCAGCACTAAAATTCGCGTCGAGTATTTTTTTGAGGTTTGCACTACTCGTTTGTTTGTACGTTTCCTTCAACTGGTCTAGATAATCTTGCAGCAGAGTAGAGAGTACTTTCTTAACAGCGCTGTCATAGGTGCTCGTTGCTTTTGCATTTTCAAGGAGCTTATCGGTAGTAGCGTCTTGTTTAAGACTGAGCTGCTTTGGGTCAATCTTTGTTCCAGCTTTTGTGGCGTATCCCTGTAATTGTTGCTGACTCGTGCTGACGCTGAGGTTTACGGTGTAGGCGAACCCTTTGGTGGTTTCGCTTTGGGCAGCTTGTTGGGCCTGCGTGGAAACGCGGATGATTTCTTGCTGCTGCTGGATTAAACCCAGCAGGGATTCACCAGAGGTACCTTTCGGCAAAAACTGCGTCAGAACGAGGCCGACAATCAGCAGAATGCCCCCAATGAGGCCTATTCCCAGCAGTAGTCTCATGGGCCCGCTTGCACTTGCTGCAGTTGGTTTCTTCTGGTTAGCATTTGGGTTCAAAATAAAGTCGTATGGGTTTGTGCTCACTGGGGTCGCAGAAGAAGCCTGTTGTACGTCTGGTTGCGGACTTGGCACGGGTGCCTGCTGCGGAGTCGCGGGTAGCTGGCCATAATTCGGTTCGTTCGGATTCATTATGCTTATGGTACGGGAGTTCAGAGACAAGAGTCAAGCGGTACATGCTTTTGCTTGCTAGTTAGTACTTGTTAATTGATACTTAACTATGTATGGATGCGAAGGAAGAGGTTCGGGAGCGGCTGGCTATAGAGGACGTGATAGGCGAATACGTTCAGCTGAAGCGTGCTGGGCGCACCTGGAAGGGGCTCAGTCCTTTTGGTTCCGAAAAAACGCCCAGTTTTGTAGTGAGTCCCGATAAGCAGATTTGGCACGATTTTTCCTCTGGGCGCGGTGGCGACATTTTTAGCTTTATTCAGGAAATGGAAGGCGTGGATTTTAAGGGTGCGCTCGAAATTCTTGCTCGTCGGGCTGGCGTCGACCTTGAGCAGTACCGCCAGAGTGGTGCGCAAGGCCCGACCTCGCAGACGAAGGAGCGGCTGTATGAGGTTAGTGAGCTCGCCTGCAAGTTTTATCAGACACAGTTTAGTCAGAATAAGACGGCGCTTGCGTACGTGCTTGGGCAGCGGGAATTCACGAAAGAAACGGCGCTTGCGTGGCGACTCGGCTACTCACCGAATAACGGGAGCGCTCTTCTCGATTTTCTTCGCGGGAAGGGATTTGATGAAAAAGAGATTCAGCTAGCCGGCCTAACAAGCAAATCGTACCGCGGTGTCTTGCAAGATATGTTCCGTGGACGGCTGATGATACCGCTATGTGACCCGCAGGGGAGGGTGATTGGTTTTACGGCACGACTACTTGACGATGACCCAAATGCACCGAAATATATAAATACCCCCGGCACGCCACTGTACGACAAAAGCCGTCATGTGTTTGGGCTGCACCTCGCCAAAGACGCTATACGCAAGACAAAATATGTGGTTCTGGCAGAAGGCAACCTCGATGTTATTGCGAGTCACCAGGCTGGCGTTCGCCAAGTGGTCGCTACAGCCGGAACGGCACTCACCGAGCCAAACTTGAAGGCACTTAGTCGTCTAACGGGCGATATTCGCCTTTGTTTTGACGCCGATAAAGCAGGTATAGCCGCTACCGAACGAGCCATACCTATTGCTGGGAAAGTCGGTGGTTTGCAACTAAGTGTTATAAGCATACCGACCGGAAAAGACCCAGATGAACTCATAAAACAGGATGTTGCCGCGTGGCAAGCGGCCATAGAGCAGCCCCAGTACGCGCTGGATTGGCTTATAGACCGCTACCGCGCCATGCTCGATTTGTCGACGGCGCTCGGTAAACGTGAACTGAGCGACGTGGTACTTAGAGTTGTGCGGCAGTTGCCCGACAGCGTCGAGCAAGACCACTATGTTGGGCGGCTTGCTGAGCTGCTGAGTGTCAGCAAAGACGCGCTGGCGACGAAGCTGACTGGTGCGCCCAGCGAGACAGCGCCTCTTCGTCGTCGACCATCCCAGGTGAAGGCCACCTCTGTCGAAAAGGCCATCCTAGACAAAGTGAAGGTGGAAGAACGGCTGATTGCACTGGCGCTTATGAAGCCGAGCCTCCGGCATGTACTGTATCCGCTTGACCCAGATATGTTTACAGACGACGACGCTCGCCACGCCTTTGAGTTTCTGGCTGAGCACCCGGATTTTGACGGCAGCGACCAAGAAGAAGTGCAACAGATTGCAGAGTATGCTAAAATATTGTCATTAGTCTATGAGACGCTGTATCAGGATGTCGAGCCTCTCGAGCTTCGAAGTGAAGCGAAACGTTTGCAGGCTACGCTGATACACCAATATGTTCGAATGCAAAAACAAACGCTGAGCGCAGCGCTACAAACAGCGACACCAGAGGAAGCGACACAGCTGCTGGAGCAGGTTCGCGGCCTCGACCAATTATTACGAATAGAACAAGGAGACGATAGTGGCACCGAAGCAGGATGATAAATCGAAGTTAGAGCAAGCCAAAGCTGGCCTGCTAGAAAAAGCTAAAGCGGCCGGTAGTATAGACGCGAAAGATATTTCGGCGGTTATACCAGATGTGCCAGATAACGTGGAGCTGCTGGACTCGCTCTACACCGAACTCACCGAGGCGGGCGTAGACGTGATAACGCCAGAGGAGCCAGCACCGTCTGACCTAAGCGACGAGTGGCTTATAGACGAAGAAGAAGAGATTGTTCTCGAGGACCAAACGTATTTAGATGACATTGCAGACGACTCTGTACGCTTGTACCTGCGTGAAATCGGCAAAATACCGCTGCTCAATGCCGAGGAAGAGCTAGCGCTTGCGAACCGTGTGGTGGCGGGAGACAAAGAGGCGAAAGACCAGATGGCAGAGGCAAATATGCGCCTGGTGGTTTCGATTGCCAAGCGCTACGTTGGGCGCGGGTTGGACCTGCTGGATCTCATTCAGGAAGGGAATACCGGTTTGCTGCGAGCGGTTGAAAAGTTTGACCCAGATAAAGGCTTCAAATTTAGCACCTATGCAACGTGGTGGATTCGCCAGGCAATTACCCGGGCTATTGCCGACCAAGCACGTACCATTCGCATACCTGTTCACATGGTAGAAACTATTAACAAGCTACTGCGCACCCAGCGTCGCCTCACACAGGAATACAACCGCGAACCGACCAATGCCGAGATAGCGCGGGAAATGGAAATTGACGAGGCAAAAGTAGAGCATATTATGAAAATCAAGCAGGATATTTCCAGTCTTGATGCAAGCATACGCGATGACGAAGAGGAGTCGGTACTGGCCGACTTTATCGAAGACGAAGACACAATTACCCCAGAAGAGTCTGCCACCGGCCAGCTACTGAAAGAACAAGTAAAAGATATGCTTAGCGCGCTTACTGACCGCGAGCAGAAAATACTAAAACTTCGCTTCGGGCTGGAAGACGGCAAACAGCACACACTCGAAGAAGTAGGCCAAGAGTTTAGCGTTACCCGCGAACGTATTCGTCAAATAGAAGCCAAAGCGCTCGCGAAACTGCGCAAGCACAAAGACGCCCGCAAACTCCACGACTACATTAAGTAGATTTTTGCTTATATAAGAATAAAGTGATATAATACACCAACATATGCGTTTAACTGAGAGTGTATTTACTGATGGCGTTGACTTTCCCGAGGCCGGTTTCCACGGGCTTATTCTCGATTTTGATGACACCATAACATCGCCACTTATTACAAAGGGCAAGCAGAAAGGCCAAAGAATTCACGATATATCCCGAATATTAGCGGCACGGGAGATTGGTATTGAGATGGGGAACGAAACCCTTATTGGCTTAACTCCTGAACAGAGTGAGGAATCATACCTTAAAGCCGCCGAGCCAACACTAGAAGGTTCGATAGCGTACCTCCTTCACAAGGCAGGTGTGTTTAGGAGCCATAAGGACTATGATGCATCAAATGAGTGGCTTGTGAAGATAGTAGACAAGCGCACAGAACTACACACAAAATTACTTAAGACACACGTAGAGCTTAATCCTGGTGCAAGGGAACTGATGCAGTTTGGTTATGAGAGACTACCGCACGGTCTAGCAATTGCAAGCATGGCTCAATCTGGTGATATCGCTATTGTTCTTGAGAGGTTCGGTCTCGATGTGTATATGCCTGAAGATAGAATTGTTGCGCGCGAGCTTGTTAGTAAGCCAAAACCTAACCGCGAGGTGTTTGATACGGCATATCACAGGCTTCAAATTCCTTCGTCTGGTAATGCAAAACAAGATGCCCGAGAGCGATTGCGCACGGTCGCGGTTGATGATTCTCGTGGTGGAGTTATCGCAGCAAGCAAATCAGGTGAATTTGCCATAGGGCTAACTTCAAATATGTCACCAGATGGTTTTAAGGGCGCACCGGCAAAGATTATTGTGCCAGATTTGCGAACCATTAAGGCTATTATGGAACGACGGGTCGCTGCCTAGCTCTCTGTATTCGCCAACAAGTCAGTGTTAACAGGCTAACGAAAAACAAACGGGAAATTCAGGATGTCTGCGGATTGGCGCTTTTTTATCGACGCTATTATATTTATGCATATGTAATCTGCTACACTTTGTGTAGAAGGAGATTGCTATGAAACTTGTTGGGGCATCGTTGGTTACATTGGGGCTGATATTTTCATTTGTGTTCTTTATAGTCATGCTGGTTTTACTCCAGACGGACTCGGTGAATCTATGGTTGGCCATGGGTCTGACGGTGGTTTTCAACTTTCTCATGTGGCTGGTGGGGCCCTGGGTAACTGACTGGATAAACAAGTTTTTCTACAAAGTGCGGTTTATGAGCCCCGAAGAAGTTGCAGCTGAGCACCCTGAGGTAGCCGAACTCATTGCATCGGTCGCGGCGCAGTATAACTTTAAGCACCCGAAGGTCGGCATTATCCCAGATAACAACCCGACAGCATTTTGCTATGGGAGTGGCCGGTACAACTCTCGCCTCATCGTCACCCAGGGGCTGTTTAAGTACCTCAACACCGGAGAACAGCGGGCCGTTGTGGGTCACGAAATGGGGCATATTGTGAACCGCGACTTCATAGTAATGATGATAGCGAGTACGCTCGTGCAGCTGTTGTACGAGATGTACTTTTGGCTTTCACGCAGCAAGGGCGACCGCAAAAGCAACCTGGCCGCCATCGGTTTTATTGCATACATTCTTTATATCATTGCATCATACCTGCTTCTTTTCTTGAGCCGGACACGCGAGTTGCTGGCAGACAAGTTCGGTGCCCAGGTCGCTGAGCCGGAAGACCTGAGTAACGCGCTTATAAAAATCGCCTACGGCATAGTCAGCGAAGAAGATACGGGCGCAACGAATCGTTTGCTTCATAGCACGCGCCACATGGGGTTGGTAGACGTCAAAGATGCCAAGCATACGGGAGGTGTTTCGTATATTACAAACAACGACAGGCATGCGGTGACCGAAGCAATGCTATTCGATGCGTACAGCCCGTGGGCGAAACTGATAGAGCTAAACTCGACTCATCCCCTCACGGGGCGTCGTGTGCAGCATTTGAGTAAAATGCCAAGCAAGTCTGGGAGAATCTTTAGCTACGATGTCGAGGCTGCAGCGAGTCGCGTCATGCTCGACAAGAGTCGGCTGTGGTCGGTGCTGTGGAGCGATCTTGGTATTATGCTACTGCCGTACGCGGCCGGGATAGGCGCGGGTTTCTCGACACGGAATTTTGGTGTCGGGCTCGCCGTATTTGGTGCTGGGCTGATTGCAAAAACACTATACCGCTACCCATCGGCGCAGCCAGTACAAACGACTGTACTAGACGAAATGCGTAACCCATACGCCTCGCCACTGCGCGGTAAAGCAGTAGCCCTCACAGGTGCGCCTGTTGGGCGTGGTGTGCCTGGCTATGTTTTTGGCGAAGACCTGATGTTTCAGGACAAAACTGGTTTGATTTTTATGGATTATCACTCGGTTTTTAGCTTCTTTGGCAACTTGTTTTTTGCCCTGAAAAAGGTGAAGAAACTGCTTGGGCAGCAAGCAGCGGCCAGTGGCTGGTTTTACCGCAGTATTGCCTCGGCACTCGTGCTGCAACGTATGGAAATACAGGGGCAAAAACCTATAAAAAGCTACCGCCGCGCGTGGTCGTTCGTGTGGGCGGTGTTACTCATCGCTATCGGCGGGCTTGTTGCGTTTGCACAAGCCAAAGCAACTAGCTCACTCTGATGTCTGACATGCTTCCGTTCCAGCCGCTTGGCGCTATTTTTGACATAGACGACACGCTTCTCGACAACTACCCGAAGACTCATAACCTTGGCCTGCACGAATATGCACGGCTACTTGCCCTGCGTGAAGTTGGTGAGAAGTACGGTATTCGTGAGCTGGCTGAAACGACAGAGGAACATAACAAGCACGTCATACAGCGCGCTCGTGAGCATAGTATAGAGGGTGGCATATGGCAGCTGTTTTATGAGCTTGGCCTGGTTCAATCACCGGTTATTGACCACAAACATGCCCTGCTCCAGGAAATTGCGCAGCGTAAACACGAACTATACGAGCCGGTTTTACATGAGTTTGGAGCGCCGCTGCCGATGGCGGTGGAGTTTGTGAAGGCAGTGTATGTGCTGACGGACGGCGCAATTGCTATAGCCAGTGGCGCGCAGCGGGCAGACGTATGGGCATTTCTGCGAATGACTAAGCTCGATACGTTGTTTACAGAACACCGGGTTATTACCAGACAGGATTTCGTGCATGCCAAACCAGACCCCGAGTCTTTTGAATCAGCGTTCGACACGCTCGGTTTGGCAGATGAAAACAGGCTGCAGGTACTGGCGTTCGAAGATGACCCGAAAGGCATTGCATCTGCCAAACAAGCTGGCTTGTACGCGTGCGGCATTACCTCGCGGTTCGCTCCCGAGGGCCTAGCGACTGCTGATTATCAGCCCGATATAATCCGTGATTCTTACGTTGATTTTGCCGCTGTCCTCGGGATTAACTTGTAGTGCTATTTCGTCTGGGATGCGAAATTAACAGAGAATAGTTTTACCTCGTTCCACTTTTCCTAGGCAAGACTGTGCGCACGGAGAATGGCTTCGAGCTGAGCGTATGTTTCCTCGGGAGAGGAATCGTTGATGACGGTATGGTCGGCATTTGCAATGGGGCCGCCCTTATCGCTATTTTCTATTTCGGCGTATTCGCGTGCGGTGGCCTCCTCTTCATTTAGCGGCCGAACGGGGCGGTTACGCAGACGTTCGTGTCGTGTCTGGCGCGCGCTCGCCACGGCGATAATGACAGCATTTTTGCCGTACCGCTCCTTGAACACTTTGTATTCTGCCCAGCTATATATACCGTCGGCTATAACAGTACGTGCACCCTCGCTCACTAGCGCGTCTATTTTGGGCAATATGCGCTTGGCCATGACGTCCATGCCCTCGTTTGTGCGGAGTTCTTCGCGCACCATCTTTTCATTTGCTTCATTGACCTCTAGGCCGCGGCGCTTAACTTCATCTACGGTAATTCCGCCCAGGTATACGCTTGGCCAGCCCTTTTGCTCGAGATATGCAACACACAGACCTTTACCAGCACCTGGCATACCCACGAGGGCAATAATTGTTACATCTTTCATACCAGTATTTTAGCACTAGGGAGTCATAACGACGATCCGTTCGGTAATATATTTATTCAATATTGACTTTGTACGCTGTTGAACTTATGCTTAGAACGTATCGAAACAATCAATACCGAGAGGAGAAAATAATGTTTATTAAATTGAACCAAAAAGGTTTCAGCCACCATTTGGTAATCCCAATAATTGCTGTGTTTGTTGTCGGTGGGATAGGTACTTACTTGGCAATGAAAAGTAGTGCCTACAGCTACATGAGCGGCTCTACACCGTATACATGTAATCAGGATCCAACACCAACTCTTCGATATAGGAGTACAGGGAACTGCGTGAAGGCGCTGCAATATGCGCTGAATCAGTGGATATCATACCAGAGTATCCCAATCTCAAAGCTGGTAATTGATGGTAGTTTCGGGGGAAAGACGCTAGATGCGGTAAAGCGGTTCCAGGAACGTCAGGGTCTAAATCCCGATGGAGTTGTCGGCGACAAAACATGGGCTAAGCTTGCCAGTGGCTGCGGAATTCGCTACTCCTGCTCTAAATAGTCCGACGTGTTAGGTAGCATGAAAAAAATAAAAGCAGTCGACTTGAGGCTGCTTTTATTTTGTACGCTTCTTGCTCTGCCACTTTTCTATGTCATAGATCAGCCGCTTGTGAGCCGGGCAATACGGTTTTCTGTCTTGTTGCTTGCAGCATTGTTTGTGGTGAGCACCAGTATGCGACACCAGCTTGTTCAGAACTGGTATGGCCTACCGAAGCTTGTCCGGTACGTGACTACGTTTATGACCGTTATGATGGTGTTTTCGACCGTGCGTTCGCCAGATATCGTAGAAGTTCGTCTGTTTGGGCTCACCCCGGAGTATCTAGGATTAGTGACCTGGGTTTCATTTTTAACTTTGGCGATAGGTCTTATGGATATTGCTCAGAAAGCTGTGCGATCGAAGATAACTTTGTTCGTCATGATTGTTTGTATGCTTGGCTCACTGTATATCAATCAGTTCTATATACGATACGGCTTTCGTGTCAGTGGATTGTTGCTACAGGCAACATCAATGGGTATGTTTGCGAGTATTGCGTATGCTATTGGCCTGAAGTCCATTTCGGTGCACAGACAACTTTTCTGGAAAGGGATGAGCTGTGCGCTTGCGTTCGTGGCTGCTGCTACGGTGGTTTTGACACAGTCAAGGATTAGCTATTTTGTCTTGGCCGTGCTCTCGGCAGGAGCAGTTATGGTGGCGTGGAAACGAAGTAAGATTGTCGTCGGAATTGCACTGTTCACACTGCTGGCTGTTTCTGTTTTGCCTAGACTAGAAACCAATTATTTTGATCGTTTTGGGGCTTCAAGCGTAAACCGTGGTGTTTCGTATCGACTGAGTTTATACAAAACATCGGGACTCGATATCGTAAAACACAACAGCGTTATCGGGAACGGGGCGAACAGTCTTCCTCCTGCCATCAATAATCAAAATGAGGTCCCAGAAGATATAAAGAAAAGCCTACGCACAGGTGAGCTCTTTATGTCCACCCACAGTCTTTACTTTGACGTTGCGTATTACTTTGGTCTTGTAACCTCTGTTAGTTTGATGGTACTTACGATTATTGCAGTGCATAGATACGTGCGTAGACGTGGCTATTTCATGTTGGCATTGTTTGGCATTTTGATAGCAAATGCTCTATGCAATACGCCGAGCCTTGAGCTGACCTTGTTATACTTTATGGTTTTATTTGCAGCCTTTTGCCCTACTAAACTAGCAGATAGACATGCGTCGAAAGTTACATAAAAATATCGGTAGAGGGGCGGCATGTGTGCTGGTAGCCGGCGTAGCGGTAAGCGTATTGCTCCCAATACGCGTGCATAACGCTGCGCTACAAGCTCAGAGTTTGTCCTGTGGCGCACTAGGTACGACAATCAACGACAGGATACAGTCGGCAACCGCCGTAGCCTTACAGAAGGCAGTAAGGGAGTATCACGCACCGGCTGGTTTCATTATGATTATGTCTGTTCGGTCCGGTGCGATAGTTGCCGCCTCGGATTATGTCGAAGGGAAAACGAGCAGCGCAATGGCAGAAGCCGGCACCCCCTATGAGGTTGGCTCGGTCATGAAGCCACTCCTTGTTGCGGCGGCACTTAACGAAGGAAAGATTACACCGTCATTTTCGTATTATGACGCAGATAAGGTTACCGTCGACGGCAGGACAATCGTCAATGCAGTCGCTCATGGTACTGGACACAAAAGCTTGGAAGATATTATTGTGCTATCACTTAATACCGGGGCAGTGCATGTGCTTCAGAGAATGGGAGGGGATAGCCTGGGAGCACAAACAAGGGGTTTGTGGCATGACTATCTGACAGATCGTTACAATTTTGGCACGGCTGGATTTGCGGTGGAAGGGATAGATAAAGTTGGCACCGTCCCGCCCGTAGGCATACCAGATGCCCGATACCGGTATGCGCAAACAGCATTCGGGATTGGTCTCACTATATCGCCGGCGCAACTTAGTGCCGCATATGCTGCGGTAGTTGGTGATGGAAACTATCGTCGTCCGTTTCTGTGCGAAGATACAAACAGCACTTTACATAAGGGTTCTAGGATTATGTCTCAGCATACGGTTGACTCGATGCGATTTTTGCTGCAGAAAGCTCTCCTAGTTAGTAACCCTGGTGGAAGTATTCCAGGGCACATCTCTGGCGGTAAGAGTGGCACGGCGCCTATTGCCCAGAGCGAAGGGACCTATAATCCGGATAGTAATAATGGAACATACATAGGCTACTATGGGAAGGATGAGCCAGAGTATATTCTACTGGTCCGGCTTACAAACCCAATTACGCAGAGCTATGCGAGCAGGGCAGCTGCGAATGTTTGGGCACAGTTAGTGGCTACTTTGACTCACCACAAAGTGATACAATAACGAAGCATTATGAAACCCAAAATATATTTACCAACTGCCATACAATGCATCGGGCTGCCGCTCCTGGTGCTCTTACTTACTGCCCTGGCAAATGTCACGTTGATACGTCAGAGATTCTTTTCGACTGATTCGGGCGACATTGCGCTTGGGTACGTTGCAATGGTTGGGTATCGGTTAGACAATGATGCGGTGAATGGTTTTGGAGTTTTTTTGTTTTGGGCATTGGTAGGAGCTCTGGGTTATGCGATTGCCGGGCTGCTGGTTTTTCTTGTACATTCTTTTCGTTCAGAGCTGGATTTTAAGCAATATATTGCCCCTATGTCATCAAAATCAGCTGGGGAGGCGCATCGAGTGGAAGTGATTCGCTTGCTCGTACGTTCGATTGCGCTTGCAGGACTAATTGTTTGGGTTGTATTGAGTCTTTCCTTTGCCATCCCTTACCTCGATAAACTTGGCAAAGAACTAGTAGTTTCTGGTGATGTTATTTCGGGTATTCTGCTTGTCGTATGCGGGGGGATACATGTATTTATCCCCATACTGCTCAGCCGTCTATTCTTGCTTCGCGCACGAGTATTTGGCTCATAAGAGTAAGAGGCTATTTGCTGGTGCGCGCAGCAGACAAATGCTTGCGAATGGTGTCGTGACCATGATGGGTAAATAGAGCGGTGCGCGAGTGTTTGCGGGCATGAATGTGAAGCTCGCGTATGAACACAAAAATGCCGACCGCAACGAGCGCCCACATCCAGTCAAGGAAACCTAGGGGCGCGCTACCAAAATAGTGGTTGATGGGGCTGTAAATGATGAGGCAGACGAGTGTCAGCGAAAGGGCGTAGGCGCCCCACAGAGTGCGGTTATGGAACTGGTAGCGCGTAAACAGGCCGTGTTCGCTGCGTCGCTGCAAGATGTTAGCGAGCTGTATAAGCGCAATCGAAAGGTAGGTCATGCTAGTGGCCCCCATATGTATGAGACTGCCTGGTTCTATGTGCGAAGCAGACAGGCCATGTCGCCAATAGTAAAACAGGTAGTTGCCAAAGGCGAGCAAGCCCATAAGCAAGCCTGCCCACACTAAGTCGGTTATGCTGACGCGGTTTAGTATGTGGTGATTGAGCTTGCGCGGTTGTTCTTTCATGAGCTTGCCCTCGCCTTTGTCGCGGCCGAGTGCGGCTATGGGAAATAATTCGGCTATGAGGTCTATAGCTAGAATTTGCATGACGGTAATAGCAAGCGGTATATGAAATGCGGCTGCCGCCGCGAGGCTGGCAAGGTTTGCGACAAGCTCTGCGGAGTTACTGGTGAAGCAACTGAGCGTTCCCTTTTGGATATTGCGGAAAATAGTGCGGCCTTGCTGCACGGCGCCGACAAGGGTATGAAAGCTGTCGTCGAGTAGGATGATATCGGCCGACTGTTTGGCCACATCGGTACCAGTAACGCCCATTGCGACTCCTATATCGGCGCGCTTGAGGGCGGGCGCGTCATTTATGCCATCGCCTGTTACGGCCACTACCATGCCGCTTTTTTGGGTTAGCTCGACTATGCGGAGTTTGTCTTCGGGAGCTACACGGGAAAAAATGGTGCCACCGCGTCTTACGTGAGCCAAAATTTGTTCGTCACTGAGTTCGGGAAGATCCTCGCCAGCTACCACCGTCAGGTGTTCTGGTTTGTCGGCGAGTTTGGCGCGCACAGCTATGGCGCGGGCGGTTGTAGCGAAGTCTCCGGTAATGATAGAAATAGCCATGTGTGCCTCGCGTGCGGCAACCATGGCGGCAGGGACTTCATCGCGCAGTGGGTCAATCATGCTCACCATACCCAGGAACGTCAGCTCTTTCTCGGCATCCTCTAAGGGGTGTTTATGAGCCTCAAAACCTTTGGGCAGTTCACGGTAGGCGAGCGCTAGGTTTCGCTGGGCCGCAGCAGCGCGCTCTTCATGGTAGGCTAGCAGGCGTTTGGTGTCATTCTCAGTCATTGTACGCGTGAAGGTGTGGTCCCAGAGCTTTGTCGAAAGCTCTATAACGCTTTCAGGCGCGCCTTTCACGAACAAATATTGCTTGCCGTTGTATTCGCGCACACTGCTCATGCGTTTGCGGGCGGAGTCAAAGGCGTATTCTTTGGTTTCGGGGTAGGAAGTATTGAGCGTGGTTGGTTCTACCCCAGCTTTGCGGGTAAGGGTAATGAGGGCGCCCTCAGTTGGGTCGCCAATGACATGCCAGGTAGCATGTTCGTCGTCGGGTGGATTGACTTGAGCGTTGCTAGCGAGAGCGGCGGTTTCAAAAAATATTCGCATTTCTTCGAGTTTTTTACCTGGGACTGGCTTTCCGTCTCTGTTAGTGACAACTCCATTTGTTTCGTAGCCAGTGCCGGTGACCCCGTATTCTGTCTTTCCTATGAGAATTTGCTCGACGGTCATTTCATTTTTGGTAAGGGTGCCGGTTTTGTCGGTAAGGATGACATTGGTTGCGCCCAGCGTTTCAACAGCACTCAGTTTTTTCACGAGGGCACGGGCGCGGGCGAGCTTGCCGGCTGCTCCGGCCAGAGCAGTATTGATTTCGGCGGGCAGCCCCTGCGGAATCAGGGAACTGGCAATGCCTATGGCAAAAAGTATGGCGTCTTTTATGCCAAGGTCGGCACCAATGGCTATTGGCAGCAGAATAGTGCAGAGTAGCACGGTGCCCCAGGTGACTTTTGTAGCAATGTTATTCATTTCCATTTGGAGCGGGCTGAGAGATTTTTTGGTTTCTTGGCTGAGGCTGGCAATACGCCCGAGCTCGGTATGCATGCCGGTCGCGACAACCACTCCGTACCCTTCGCCGGTAGCAATGGTGGTGCCCATGAAGACCAGATTTTGGCGGGCAGAAAGGGGAACGGTACCGGATAGGGCGTGTTTGAACTTGCGCGTTGGGTTGCTTTCGCCGGTGAGGGCAAAGTCATTGGTGGTGAGTTCGTCTTCGCGCAGTACTCGCAGGTCGGCCGGTACGCTGTCGCCAGCCTCTATACGGACAACATCGCCCACAACCAGTTCGTACGAGGGAATTTCCACCTCTTTGCCTACGCGCTGCACCTTGGCTTTTGCCACAACCAGTTTTTCCAGTGATTCTATGAGTTTTTCGGCTTTGAATTCTTGAAGATAGCCAATCATAGTGTTGAAGAAAACGAGGGCGAGTAGCACAATGCCCGCTCGGCTATCGCCTAAGTAAAATGCCAAGCCAGAGCTTGCAACCAAGAGTAGTATCATGAAGTCGCGGAACTGGCGGGCGTAGCCCATGACCCACCATTCTTTCTTTTTGACATCGAGTGCGTTTGGCCCGAGTTGCTCGTACCGTTCCGCCGCTTCGTGTGCGCTAATTCCTTGCTCGTCCGACTGAACCTGCTTCAGTACCTCTGCTGGGCTCAACCGGTAATAATGTAGCTGTTTGTCTTCCCCCACCGTGTTCATAGTATTAAGTATAACTTTTTTAGTGCAAAAGAACAGAGGTTAACTTGGGACTACTTGCTACGACATGGTACACTAAATTGTAAGATATATTACAAAAAGGAAGGTATAAGATGAAAACAATCCCACGATGTCCGTATACCGGCATTGCTTGTCCTCGGGTTACGGACGGCCTGCCACATGAAGTACTCTCGAGTTCGGTAGGCGGTAAGGGGGTGTTTGAACTTCACCTAGGCCGGATGGCACGGCTTGCAGATTTTGATAACGCTACGCCATGTGATGTGATGGAAGAGCCAGTACTTCCTGAAGTTGGCCAAAATGTTCCCGTCACTACAAAAGGAGAGGTTGCGGTTGTTGTGGGGCCTACCGCAACTACGAGTTGTCTCGAGCTTCATCCTTGGGGTAAAGTGGCCTAGCCTCACCAAATCTCTCTTTCTCGCGTATAATAACACCTATGGCTGAGGAGCAGAGGAAACGGTTGGCGGTGATTGACGGAAAGTCGGTCTTTTACCGTGGGTACTACGCTATGTCAAACCTCAGTACCAAAGACGGCACGCCTACGGGCGGCGTGTTTGGGTTTGCAACCATGGCGCTCGAGGTCATTCGTCGCCTCAAGCCAGACTATGTAGCGGTGGCGTGGGACAAGCCAAAAACGAACATTCGCTCGCGGCTTGCCATATACCCAGAGTACAAAGCAGGGCGCAAGCCAGCACCACCAGACTTTTATGAACAAATCCCGGTGCTGCACGAACTTCTCGATGCGTTTGGCTGGCCGCTGTACGAACTCGATGATTACGAGGCAGATGACATTATGGCCACACTCGCACACGAAGCGAGCAAAAAGGGTATAGAAACGCTGCTTATTACCAGTGATATGGATGCGCTGCAGTGCGTCGGGCCGCTAACCAAAATGTACCGGCTGAAAAAGGGTTTAAGCGACATAGAATTGTATTCGCCAGAAAGTTTTACGGCCAAATACGGCATAGAGCCCGAACAATTTCTTGACCTCAAAGCGCTCAAAGGCGACAGCTCAGACAACATCCCGGGTGTGCCGGGCATAGGTGAAAAAACTGCTATACAGCTGCTGCAGGACTACAAGACCATGGACGGCGTGTATGAAAACCTCTGGCAGGTGAAAGACAGCGTGCGCAAAAAGCTCGAAGCTGGTAAAGAAAGCGCTTACATGAGTAAAAAACTTGCCGCGCTGTGGTTGGATGCGCCCGTGCCGCTCGACCTCGAGCGGATGGACGGACATATGGGTGCAAACCCAGTAAAGATTGTTGAGTTACTCGAAAAGCTTGAATTTAGGAGCCTTGCCCGCCAGCTACCCGAGATTTTACACGTGGATTTGCAGCATCATGAATCTGGCATTACGAATCATGGATTTACCGTTGGAGAGAACCGTATCATCGACGATGAGGTGAAACTGGCTTCTGTAAAAATCCCAAATGGGGCGGAGCTGGTAGTGTACGGGCGCTCGGCTGGAGTAGCGGGGCGTGACCCGAAAGTGCTCATAGTATCGGCAGACGACAAGCTGACTTATGTGTTTGACCTAGCAAAAGTTGATGCTGCAAAAGTCTTTTCAAAATTCAAAATTCAAGATTCAAGATTCATTGGCTACGACGTGAAGTCTAGCCTAAAGACACTGCTCGGTATGGGGGTGGAGAAACTGCCCGAAGTCGCACACGATATACTGGTTGCGGCGTTTACGCTCAATAGCCTGATTCGTGCGCAAACATTGACCGATCTTGCCGCTGACGTACTCGGATACGACGGCTCATCTTTTGAAAATATGAGCGACGAGGAACTGCTTGGTCGCGGTGCTGAAATTGTGGCCGTAATACGAGCCATAGTCGCTAAACAGCGCGAAGAATTTCAGGCAAATTCCAAATTCCAAATTCTAAATTCTACTGTCGATATGCCCGTTATACCGGTACTCGCACGTATGGAGTACGCGGGGATTCAGCTCGACACATTGTACCTGGCACAGTTTTCTGAACAAATCGAGGACAGCATCTCCGACCTTGAACAACAAATTTATGGTCATGCTGATGCCGAGTTTAACATTGCCAGTCCGGCGCAGCTTGCGACTATACTTTTTGACAAACTTGGGTTGCCAACAGCGGGTGTGAAAAAGGGTAAGACTGGCTACAGTACAGCGGCAAGCGAGCTGGATAAACTGCGCGTAGCTCACCCCATAATTGACCTTATTAGTCAGTACCGTGAGGTGACGAAGCTAAAAAATACCTATGTTGATACGCTGCCAAAACTGGTCGACGGCCATGGCCGTGTGCACACCACATTTAACCTCACCATTGCCCAGACCGGCCGACTCAGCAGCACCGACCCAAACCTGCAAAATATACCGGTGCGCACAGAACTAGGCAAGCATATCCGGGCGGCGTTTGTGGCGGGCAAGGGCAGGAAGTTCGTGAGCGCCGACTACAGCCAGTTTGAACTACGCCTTGCCGCAGCCATGAGTGGCGATAGCGAGATGGTGAGTATGTTTAATCGCGGCGCAGATATTCACCTGACCACAGCGGCCGAAGTGTATGGTCGAAGCCCCGAAGATGTCACCAAACAGATGCGTTCAGCGGCAAAAACCATTAATTTTGGTGTGCTGTACGGTATGAGCCCGCACGGGCTGGCGGCTGCAACAGGTATGAATTTTACACAGGCTAAGTCGTTTATAGACGAATATTTCAAGGTACGCGCGCCGCTCCTCGGCTACCTAAACGGCCTGAAGGAACAGGCCAAAAAAGATGGCTACGTCGAGACACTGCTGGGCCGCCGCCGCCCGATGCCAGACATACATTCGAGCAATTTCATTGTGCGACAAGCCGCCGCCCGCGCGGCAATGAACATGCCTATTCAGGGCACCGAAGCAGACCTGATGAAACTGGCAATGGTGGCGGTGGAAAGGGCGTTTGAGGCGCGAACTGTGCAAGGTCAGACCTCTCAAAAAGTGCAGCCTGGAAGGTCTGACCTTGCACAGTTCGCCAGTAAGCCCCAGCAACTGCTTCAGATACATGACTCTATCCTTGTCGAATGTGCCGAGCAAGATGCTGAAAAAGTGGCAGACATACTCAAAACCACCATGGAAGCCATTTACCCGGATCTCCCTGTAAAACTTGCAGTAGACACCTCCATAGGCGACAACTGGGGCGAACTGTAGCTCCTAGGTGTGTCGCGATATTGATTCCAACGTAATACATTTACAAAAAGTATTACGTATGGTATATTTCTTACCATGAAAACATATGCGACATCTACCATGACAAGCAAGGGGCAGATTACCTTGCCGGCAGCATTTCGGACAGCCATGAAACTACAGCCCGGGAAGCGGGTAGAAATACGTATGCATGGTAATCAATTGACTATTTTAGCTCCTGTGAGCATTGAGACTGTTCGAACAGAAAATAGGGAATACATGCGCCAGCACATTGTACAGGTGCCGACGCAAGAGCAGATTGATGCTGTTAAAATAGCTGAGTATCGCCAAAAATATGCGTTAGGTGAAGCATAGTATGCAAAAATCACTCGATGCAAACTTCTTGCTTCGCTGGCTTTTGGGTGATGTGCCCACTCAACAAGCTTTGACGGACAGGGTTATGTCTGGCAAAGACATTTTGCATGTCGCGGACATGGTACTTGAAGAGATTGCATACGTCATGGAAAGGGTAATGGGGCTGCCTCGTAGCATGGTAGCAAACAATTTCCGCGCCATCATGGCGCAGGCAAATGTAAACTGCAATAGGTCAGTACTCTCCGGAGCATTGCCGCTGTATGAAAAACATACTGCGTTATCGTTTGTTGACTGTTGCCTAGCGGTGCATGCTGAACTGAACGGTGCTATACCGTTGCTTACATTTGATAAAAAACTTGCTCGTCAATTACCCAATGTTGAACTAGTAGAATAAAGAGTTATGGAGAGGCTGTATTCACTAACCGAAGAGTATGGACTAGGTTTATTAACAGAGGCTGATAAGTCAGTGTTGAGTGTTGGCATCTCAACGGCTGGTGCAGCAGAAATACAGATGGCGCAGCGGTTATCTGAGCGTCGTATCATTGCCACGACTATTGATAGGTCGGGCGTTGGTCTGGCTCAAGACGCAGTGAAAAACGCTGGCGTTTCTGACCAAGTAGAGGTACGTTTAGAGGATATCGCAAGCGATCTTCCATATGCAGACGAAACATTTGATTTTATATACGCTCGACTGGTTCTTCACTATTTGCCAAAACAGCAGCTAGAGAAAGCGGCGCAAAATATTGCCAGGGTAGTCCATGGTGGCGGTAAACTATTTGTCGTTGTTCGGTCGACGGACTGCTTAGAAGCGAAAGACCCCAAGTCGCTGTACGACTCAACGACATGCATGACTACGTATCATACTATCGACCGCCCCACTGTCACATCACGCCGGTATTTTCACTCAGATGATTCGATAACAGATGTATTAACAAGGCACGGATTTGTGATAGATGAACTGACCCACGTAAAAGAAGCACTCGCGTTTGGTTTTGAGCGAGATATACTTTCGACTCACAAAGACGATCTCATACAGCTTGTTGCAAAGAAAATTGCAATCAGATAACAGAGTTTGGTTGTAAGGAGAAGATGAACATCATGAGAGATTAGGTTAGAATGACTCTCATGGAAGGTTTGTTTCTCATGTTGCCACTTTTTGGAGTAAACATATGGCATGCTATTTTGCTATATACCGCAAAGTTGAAAACAGGAGCGTATGCGAGTATCAGTGAGTCTGCAGTTGTGAGTACGAAGCTGCTACGCTGTCATCGCATAATACACATTTTGGGAGCAGGGTGTTTTATTGCTTTTGCTTTACGTTCTTATGACTCACTAGGGATGAGCGTTGGGGTGCTTATAGCTGCGGCCGTATTTGATATTTTGCAGGTCGTTCATCTAAACCAAAGAACCGATCATAGTCCTTTTAAGCTTCACGACCCTCACCAACTACTGGCATGGGCAATGGCGGCAGGCTATATGTTGTTTTGTCTGCTTTTTGCCATTCACGAGCATGTTCCTTTGGTGCTAGTCAGCGGGTACCTCGCTGCGCTTCTTTTGGTTGCAATATGGAATTACCTGACTCGATTTGCTAATTTTTGGCTCGCGCAAATGGTCTTTTTTGTGCTCACTTCGCTAATGATGGGATTTGTGGCCTATAAATCATATCTGGCGAATACACACCTGGCTATTTTACCTAGGGAAAATTTGTTACTGGGTGCCGTGGTGATGGCACCGGCGCTGGGGTATGTGTTTCGGCGAGAGCCGTTTGGTAAACACTGGTCAATTAGCCTGCATGCTTCCGCGCGGCGAGATACAACATTTGTTTTCGGCGGTGCCATGTTTATCGCAACGGCGCTGCTAGCAGTGTATTTTGAGGGCTGGCTCATACCGAAGTATGACTACGGTGTTGCGCTGCGGTATGCCCTTAGAGCGACTATAACGTGTTTGGCTTTACTGGCGGCAATCCCGCACTACGAAGGCAAGTGGCAGGGGAGAGTCCACGTTGCGATTTCATGGGCGATGGTTGTTATCATGCCTGTTATTTTGCTGCTGCATGCGCTTGAAAACTTGGGCACAATGGGCGGCTACCTTGCTCTGCTGGCAATAGCCATACAGGCAACGTTACTCGGAATATTTTGGGGCATAAAAGGCATGCACGAGCGTTTTGCCTTGCTGCAAAGCATTTTTATCGCAGTTTTCTTTGCCGCCATAGTCATTTTCGGTTATTTGTAATGTGTATCAAAATGTCATGCAGAGGACACCTAGTTGACATTCTAGATGTATTTTGATACCATTATCGCTATGAATAGCACATCACGCATAACTATACCGGTCGATGAAAACTTTCGCAGTCAACTTGCTTTAAAAGCGAGCAGCCTAGGGTTTGATTCTATCCAGGCTATGTTCCGATATGTGGGAAGGGCGCTGGTGGACGGGCGCCGGGTTGATTTTGGGGAAGTAGAAGACAGCTGGGGTTCGCCTCCACAGCATGTCGTCGAACGGTGGAGACAAAATGCTGTAGAACATGAAAGAGACAAAGCGAGGGGGGTCGTCAAAAGCTTTACAAGCTCCGACGACGCTCTAGAGTACCTGAACTCTCTATGAAGCCGATTGAGTTTGATAAAAGTTTCATAAAAGCGTACAAAAAACGTATAGTACATGACCAAAAACTCAAAAAGCGTTTTGGTCTGCGTTTTGCACAATGGCAGAGCGGTGAACGCAGCGCTCCCTTATTTGACCATGCGCTCGGTGGGAGTATGCTGGGGTTTCGCGCTTTTTCGGTTAGTGGCGATGTGAGGGTTATTTACTACGAAACAGACGAAGCGTATGTTTTTACGGATGTCGGCACACATGCACAGGTGTACGGGGAGTGATCGCAGTGTGGCAGAAATTTGGGGACTATCGGGCAGGGAGAAGGGTGCGAAAGCAGAGTTCGGGTGCGCGGACGGTGTATGAAGATGTGCAGGTTAGTTTGCGCAACGAAGTGCCCATAGCGAGTCGTCGTTGGCGCGGGCAGCCCGATGTGCAGCGTTTGAAACCACTTATCGAACAGGCCAAAAAAGAGGCTAATGACATAGAGTCTTCTGCAAACCTGAGTGGTGCAAAGGCATGGCACTGGCTGCGGGCACTGGTACTGCAAGCGCCGCAGGCGGCATTGGCACAGGGGCAAATGGACAAGCACCCCCACGGGTACCATAGTCGGGGGGAGCGTTTGTACGAGCTTATAGACTTTAATGACGCCTTTGTCTCGACGGTGCTGGCGCTCGACGAACCGCTGTTGGCGGGGTTTAGCGACGAAGCGAAACGGCTCATGGACTGGTTTTGCAAAAGAGTCGGCGTACGGGCCTTTAGCGACGAGCAGTACCAGGCTATTGTGCAGGGGCTCAGTCGCGAAATAGCTGTGTACCGCGGTGTGCAAAAGGAAGGCTTTGCTGCATCAATGACCAGCCGGGCAAGCGACGCCCTGGGGATTGACATGATTATCACGGACCGAGCAACCGGAAAATACGTAAACATTGACTGCAAAGCCCCAAGTGCCTACCGTCATCGTATTTACGACCTACTGCGCGAGGGCAGACTCACCGCAGAGGAGGTGACAGCGGCGGAAATGCTGGGCTACATAGGCGAAATGAACGGCCACGGCGGTGAACGTACCGAAGTTATATTGTGGCGAATAGAAAAGGAACGGTACGGCGAAATTGCAGGGTTTAGTTTTACTGACACTACCGAGCTTGGAAAGGCAATCCGCGCTATACTGGACACATATGGAACAGCAACGACCACTCATAGACGATAAACTCGCGCGTGAACTTACTCGCCAGCTAAAGATTATTAATTTCTGGATTAGCTTGTTCGGAAGCATTATCGTTATCACGCTGCTTATGCTCGGGCTCCTTGTTTTTAAGGTTGTAACGTACGTGCAAAGTACCGAACAAAAGGTGAGTGACCTGCGGCAAAAAACAGTGAACACGCTGAATGTAAAAGACGACTTATGTAAAAACAGTGTGCTCAGCGGCAGTGGCTACTGCAAAAACTGAACCCCTGCGTAAAACGGGTAGGTGATTAAAATATATTGACAATAATATTTTGACATGGTACCTTGGTATAGAAAGGTAGCTTTGAACATGCCGGACAAAGAAAAAATAGATGACAGTTTCGCCCCATTACGCAAAGGGCTGCTTGAGTTTGCTGTGCTCAGTACAGTTTCTCGGAGCAAGGTATACGCAGCAGACATCCTTGAACGGTTGCTTAGTACGCCGTTTGCCACCAGTGAGGGCACACTGTACCCGCTGCTTTCAAGACTCAAACGCGATGAATATCTGGCGTATGAGTGGGCAGAGAGCGAAGCTGGTCCGCCACGTAAGTATTACAGTCTAACGCCAGCAGGCAAGGCGCGCCTGACGGAGCTGCACGTGTACTGGAACGATTTATATAAAAGCCTTGAGGAGCTAGGAGGCAAGCAATGAAAAAGGTGACTACTATTAATTTGAACGGGCGGGCCTATCAGGTTGAAGAAGAAGGGTATGAAGCCCTGAAGGCCTATCTGGACAAAGCAGAGAAAACACTCGCTCATAACCCCGATAAAGAAGATATTGTGAACGATATTGAGCAAGCTATTGCCGATAAGTGCGATGCTGAGCTAACGAGTGGAAAAAACGTTGTGTCTGCACGAGTCGTGCAAGACATCTTGGAAAAGGTTGGGCCTGTTCACGAAACCGATGATTATGACGACGAGAAAGTAGAAGTTTCAACGCAGCAAGAGCAACGCAAACTCTACCGCTTGCCAAAAGATGGCAAGATTGCGGGCGTTTGTGCCGGGCTGGCAGCCTATTTTGGCACAGACGTGACCGTTATGCGGCTACTATTTGTGGTTCTTACTTTTGTTACGCAAGGGTTCATGATTCTCGTGTATTTGATACTTGCTATTGCGATGCCAGAGGCCAAAAGGCCTGAAGAGGTCGCGGCAGCCTACGGGAGGCCCGATACGGCGAAAGAAATCGTTGGTAAGATGAAGCAAGTGGCTACAGATAAGGACAATGTTGCACGGGTTGGTTCGGTTATAACCACTATCGCGAAAGTCGTGGCAAATATTGCCATTGTCCTGATAGTCATTGGCCTTGTGGTGTTGACTGGTTTTCTGGTCGCGGGAGTATGGGCGGCGCTACTCGATGAGCTCAAGATGAGTGGGACGTTGGCGGTCATAACACCGTGGAAACAAATAGCATTTTTTGGGGCGGTATATGTGCTACTTGCTTTGCCACTATTCTGGCTGTACCGGCTGTTTGACAGTGTGAGTCACCCGAAACGAGAAAGTGGCCATAACGATTCCCGTGTCTTAAACATTACTACCGTCGTATTATGGACCATTGCGCTCTTTAGTGTGCTTACGTTTGGTGCTATATATGGTGAAAGTATTAGCGATTTTGCGAATCGCAATGACGGCTACATTAAAGTGGGCAGTAACGCCATATGTATTGACGATAGTAAGTGTGGTACCTACTACGAGTGGTACGAAGAAAACGGCACGCGGCATGTAGAGGGGATTAACCCGTCGCAAACTCCTGCTGTAACAGGCGAATGGCGTTAATCACTGCTCGGTACGAGGAAGCATTGCAAAATTAAAGCATTTATGCTATAATGCTTACATTATGGTGAATGACAGTCCGCGAATCATCCGAATCATCGTATTTTTGCTAATTGTTATTGGTCTTATATGGCTCATTATCCTTCTCTTTAGTAAGGTGTTTAGTGGCGGTAATCAGAATGCACCTATCGTAACGACAAAGTTGAGCTCATATGCGCACAGTGGCACGGCAGCCGAATTCCTCATAGACGGGCCGATAGTCGTCAACCAGAACCACCGCAGCATACGAATTACAGTCGAAGCGTCTCAGAGCAAGATTGAGCTCATGAGCGGTTATGAGGGCCAAGTTATACGCCAAGAAGTTTTCCCCAACACACAAGACGGATATCTTAACTTCCTCAAAGGTTTAGATACGCTGGGCTTTACAAAAGGGAACAAAACGACCCTAAAGGACGAACGCGGGCAGTGTCCGCTCCAGAGCCGCTATGTGTACTCGCTGAAAAACAATGGCAGCGACGTGCTCCGGTACTGGTCTACTTCGTGCGGCACCGGTAGTTTTGGCGGGAAGCGAGATGCGGTGAGGCAACTTTTTGAGCGCCAAATCCCTCCTGTGACGTACAGCGAGTTTACCCGCGGCATGACTGTGCGTTAACTTGCTACAATAAAGCATATGAAAATACGTGCGGTTGTATTTGACTTATACGGAGTGCTTGGCCTTAATGGCTGGCAACAGTTTAAAGCAGAACATTTTTCTGAGCGTTCCGACGAATGGGAGCGCCTACGACGGCTGGGACAGCGGGCAGACGCAGGGTTAGCAACCCAAGAGGAGTTTGTGCAGGCTTTAGCTGCAGCGACTAAACAAAGTGAACGAACAATTCGGCATCAGTTTGAACATACCCGGGTTAATACACCTTTGCTAGATTACATTGCTGGTGAACTCAAGCCAGCGTACAAGATTGGACTATTGAGCAACACGAGTCACGACGTATTTCAAAGCATATTTTCTGCTGAGCAGTATGCATTATTTGATGCCGCTATAGGTTCATTTGCCGTTGGCCTGACAAAACCAGACCCGGCAATGTTTGTACTGATGTGCCGCGAACTAGACGTGGAGCCAGAGGCTTGCGTGATGGTTGATGACAAATCTACGCACCTGCTGGCTGCTGAAACTATGGGCATGCGAGGTGTTCTATACCAAACGGCCGAGCAGACCATACAGGACCTACGGGGTATGCTAGCCGATGATTAAGGCCATTATTTTTGACTGCTTTGGCGTGGTGCTCACCGATTCGCTTCAGGAGATTCGTGCTTCGCTGGCGCGCGAAAATCCTGTAGCTGCTCTTGAGGTAAAGGACATTGTCGCCGCAAATAATAGGGGATTGATAGAGCCTCAAGAATCAAATACGAGAATAGCCAATATTCTTGGTATGGACGTCGAAGATTTCCGGGCTCAAGTACGCGCAGGAGAAGTGCGCAATCAACAGCTTTTGGACTATATTCTCGTCCTTCGAAAACACTACAAAACCGGTATGCTATCGAACGTGGCGATGGGCAGCTTAGACAGGCGATTTCCGAATAACGAGCTTGCGCGCTATTTTGATGCGGTTATTGCCTCTGCCGAAATTGGGTATATAAAACCCGATGCCAGAGCGTATGGTATTGCGGCTGAGCGGTTGGGTGTGCTGCCGAACGAGTGTGTATTTACCGACGACAAACCGGATTTTTGTGAGGCGGCGCGCCAGGCAGGCATGCAGGCAGTCGTGTATACGGATTTTGTTCAGTTTACGGACGATTTGAACGCATTGCTAAGAGACGCGAAACAGTAGTTTTTTCTCTGTTTGAGCAAACTTTTGAATGGCTGGTGCATTTAACCGTAGCGTACCAATGAGCGCTGCGCTTCGCGCGGCAATGAGAATCGTACGTTGCTGGATTGTGACTGTCACCTCATGGTCATAGTGTCGCCGGACGTATTCTTTTATAGCCTGCGCTTCGGGGGGAATATCAAAATCCTTGTTGCTGAGTATGTCTGCAAGACCGTCCATAGAGCTATAAGTATCTGGCATTAATGGTTAAGTATCAAGTACGGCAAGGTTGCCTGCAATATCCTAATAAGCTTACTGTACGTTCGGATTATTGAAACATCTTGAGGTTGGGGAGGTGTACAATGGGAGCATGCCAGAGCTACCAGAGGTAGAAACCATACGCCGCGGGCTTACGACACTGCTTGTCGGAAAGACCGTATGCGGCGTTCATAACTACGGGAGTCTAAAAAGTTTTCCGAACGTACCAGCGGATGTTAAGCAGTTTCTGGTGGGGGCAACAGTCTCGCGAGTGTGGCGAAGGGCAAAGATGTTGTTCATCGAGCTTTCAAGTGGTTATACGCTAGCATGTCACTTGAAAATGACAGGGCAGATTATTGTAGTGAGTGATCACGAGCGGTGGGGAGCGGGGCATCCAAACGATAGTTTTGTGCGGGAACTGCCAGACAATACCACTCGTGAGCACATTGACTTCACCGACGGTACCCGTATGTATTTTAACGACCTTCGTAAATTTGGTTGGATGAAACTGTATCCTACGAGCGAAATACAAAACATGGATTTTATGAAAAAAGTTGGCCCCGAACCGCTAGAAAGTTCATTTACGGGTGAGGTGCTGTACCAGCGACTGCAGCGGCGAAAAAATACGTCGATTAAAGCAGCTATTCTTGACCAGACCGTACTGGCTGGGGTTGGGAATATTTACGCAGATGAGTCACTGTGGGCGGCGAAGATACACCCAAAAACACTCGTTAAAAACGTATCCGCAGCAAGTATCCACTGCCTAGCATCTGAAATCAAAGCCGTTATGAAGCTTTCCATAGAAAAGGGCGGCAGTACCGACAAAAACTATGTGAATGCCGAAGGCAAAAAAGGGAGCTACCTGAGCTTTGCGAATGTGTTCCGGCGTGACGGCCAGCCCTGTCCGCGCTGCGGCACAACCATCACCAAAATCCGTGTCGCCGCCCGCGGCACCCACTTTTGCGAAGTTTGTCAGTCGTTATAGTTTTCGCAGTAGTTGGTGGACGGTGGTTGGGTTTGGGAGGCGATAGTTAGCCAGAGTACGGCCGCGGCCGACTTTAATAGTGTAGGCGGTAGGCGGTAACGCTGCAAACATGTCTTCGTCGGTGGTGTCATCGCCTATGGCCATAACGAAATCATATTCTGACCCTATAAGCCATTCTTGCACAGCATGACCTTTGCTAATATCTAGCGGGTGAACTTCTAGCACCATTTTACCGTCTTTTATGCGTAACCCATGGTTCTGTGCGAGTGGTCTGAGAAGTTGCTTTAGTGCGATGAGATTTTTTTGTGCCGAAAATGGCGTTGCATTCCGGTAGTGCCAAGCAATGCTATAAGTTTTTTGCTCTGTCATTGAGCCAGGCGTTTTTTTAGTATACTGATTAAATATTTTTTCTACCTCGTCTTTCCATAACAAAGACGACTGGGTCGTCTGCCTCCAGCTTTTATGGTCATGGAACCTAATCCATCCGCCATGTTCCGCCACCAGGGTGATTGGAAGATGACCCAGCCATGTGTGGAGGTTATTTTTTTCGCGCCCACTAATGACAACGACATGATTTTTTGGGTTTTTTGCGAGCTTTCGGAGCAGTGCAATAGTTTCACTAGATGGCTTCGCCTGCTCTGGTCTCTGTACTATAGGTTGAAGTGTGCCATCATAATCAAAAAGGAATAACCTTTTATGGGCGTATTTATGTTGTGCTTTGAGATGACGCTGTAACGACTCGCTCAGCGTACGGGTTATGCGAATGGTTGGAACTGGGATTGGATGCTCGAGTAAGTCAATAAAACCAGCAGCCCACTTGTCTATGGTATTTCGGCGCAGTATACGTTGCATTTTGCGGGTACGACGCAGAAAGCCACTCGGGGTCATGTTGAGCGCGTCGGTTAAGCCGGTGACAAGGCTGCGTAATTTGTAGGGGTTAACCAGTACAGCATCTTTCAGTTCTTCGGCAGCACCAGCGGTTTCGCTGAGAATGAGTATGCCATCGCTTTTCGGGTGACTTGCCAAATATTCCTTGGCGACGAGGTTCATGCCATCGCGTATAGGGGCAATGAAGGCAACATCGGCGCGTTGATAGAGGGCAGCATACTGTGCAAATGGTAGCGGTGAAAAAATAGTTTCTACCGGTTGCCAACGGCGCGTACCGAACTGGGAGTTAATTTGCTCAACCAGTTTTTCGACATCGACCCTGAGCTTCTGGTAGGCGGCTACTTCTGTACGTGATGGCATGGCTTGCATGACCATAACTACTTTACCGCGAAGTTTCGGATTTTCTGCAAGCAGCATGCGGTAGGCCTTTAGCCTGCCTAGGAGGCCTTTTGATGGGTCGAGTCGGTCTATAGTAAGAATGACTTTTTTCCCTAGGTATTTCCAGAGTAACTTTTTGTGTTCAATAGTGACTTCGAGCGAACGGCTAGCATCGGCAAACTTGCGGTAATCGATGCCAATGGGAAGGTCAGTCACGCGTACAACGCGCTCCGGGAGTACTACTTTTTTGGGTGCTACTAACCCAATCTGCAGTTCACGACTGCATGACAGAAAGTTTTCTACATAAGCAGATGTATGCATGCCAATAAGGTCTGCGCCCAGAAGTCCTTTTGTCAGCTCGGCTGCGTGCTTCGACTCAAGAAATATATTGCTCGAAGGGAAGGGGATATGAAGGAAAAAGCCAATGTGACTTTTGGGGCGGGCAATACGGAGCATTTCTGGGAGTAGCATAAGCTGGTAGTCGTGCAGCCAGAGTCGGTCAGTTTCGCGACTAAGTGATAAAGTGGCCTCGGCATATAGTTTATTTACCTCTTTATATGAGCGCCAGTTTGAGGGCGTGTCACCTGCGTCGACTTTCATGTGGTGAAAGAGCGGCCAGAGCACGCTGTTGCTGTAGCCGTTATAGAAACCATCTAGTTGTTTTTGGGTAAGGAAAACAGGGTAGCAATGGTGTTTGCGAAGCTCGACCGTAATATGCTTTCGTTCGCCGTCGGTGAGGTCGTCGCTAGCTATACCGGGCCAGCCTATCCAGCGATTGGCGCCAGTTGTGGCGTATGAAGACAAACCAGTCGCTAGCCCTCCGGCCGAAGGGGAAAATTCTAGCTTGCCGTCCACCTTTTTCACGCTCACCGGCAGCCGGTTGGAAACAATCACAACTCTCGGCATGTACATACATTATCGCACATAATCCTCCGGCCCGCTGTAGCACACTTCGCAAACATTCATACAAAACAACAAATCTTGACAAATCACAAGCTTTTTGCTAAGATATATATCGTTCAATGAAAAACAAAAAAGGTTAGTCCATATGTCCCAAGAAGCAGTCGCTCACAGTACAAATAATGTTGGTGAAATCTCGGCATTCATGGCTTCGAATGAGGCTCTTAACGACCCAATTCTACGGCGTGATTATTTTGAACACATGAATGGTGATGGCTTCATCGACTTTCTTCAACAGACTGCATCAGTTGTGCGTACTGGAGACAGCGAAGCAAGACAAGCATTTGATGGTGAAAAAGTAGGACTCATGGGACATGAAGTTCCTGACCAGCGCGAGAAGCAGGCGCTCCTATATGAGACTTGGGATGTTGCTCGGGAATTCCTGCATGACAGAAGCCTATCGGATGCGGATGCGCTTGAGCGAGCTGCGCTCGCGGTAGCGGGGGGGGTGTTGCTTGCCCATCCTTTTATCGATGGTAACGGCAGAACGAGTCGCATAAGTTCCTTTCTCATTGCTCGCGGCCCTACAGATGAAGCCGCTATTTCTGGAATCGTAGGTCAGTCAAGTGGCGCAGGTGGATGGGAAGTTTCTCCTGTTAATTTAAGATTGCCTTCGCGAAAAGAATATAAAGGTAATCAACCAGATGATATTGACTGGGAATTCCAATTTGCGGGTGAAGGGGAAGATGCTTTAGGTGGAATTGTGGCAAATAGTTTGTACAAAAATGCTGCCCTGAGGGAATTTATTGAAAATCACAGGCAGACAATAGGTTCCCGGCTTAACAACTGCACACAAGAAGTCGAAGGCAGAAAAGTACTTAGTGGAGACAGGTTTCTGGAAGAGATAGTCGCAGATGAAAATGGCGGCATAGCGAATGCTAAAGAAATCCTAGGAATTCTTCGCAAACAAAAAGCGGCAAATGTACGACGATACTTGCAGGCTCTGCTTGTTGAATCTCCTACTGGCCTCGTAGCGTCAATCTCCCCAATAGAGGGTAAGGCTTACGAGGAACTTCACATTAGAGATAGGGTGGTTGCCAAGTACCTGGGAGAAAATGCCGTTAATGGTATGTTGACACCTATTCAGCAGCAGGTTCTTCAACATCGTAGATTCTCTAAGATACACCGTAATGAACTTGAAGCTAAGGAGTCTGAAGCGGCCTAGGCCGTGTAAGTTATATTGGACTGGGATTGACAGGGAAACTACAAAGTATATACTTGGTAGTATGAGTACTACAAAAGCATCCGATACAACTGTTATGAGTGTGAAGGTGAAGAAAGACCTGAAGGCAAAAGCACAAGCGGTGGCCGGGCAGTATGGCATACCGCTGGGGACTTTGCTGAATGCGTATATGCATCAGTTGGTTTTGACCGGGCAAGTGTATTTTCCAGCGGTCGAGGTGGCCACGCCGCAGATGGAAAAAATTATCGCCGAGATTGAAGCTGAGCGCAAAGAAGGTAAGACCATCGGTCCGTTCGAGACAGTCGAGGAATTTATAGCCGACCTAGAGAAATGACTGTGAGTATCGAGTATCACCCTCGGTTCAAAAAGCAGTACAAGAAGCTTCCGTCTTCTGTGCAAGCACGTTTTCAGCAGAGAATAAAACTTCTGATTATTGGGCCAGATAACCCTACGTTGCGGGTGCATGCCCTGAAGGCTGAGTACAAGGGCTACTTAAGCATGAATGTAACCGGAGACATTCTCGCATTGTTCTACTACGAAGGCACAAATGTAGTAGTTTTTGGCTTTATAGGGACACACAGCCAGTTGTATGGGTAAAATAGAACTGTGATAACCACGCTGACGGGAGAGAATGATGTGGAGCGGGGGGCGGCTTTGCGCTGTGCCGTTGCTGAGTTTGAAAAAGAGTATGGTGATATGGCGGTGGAACGGCTAGACGGGGAAGAGGCGCCCTACGAGCGCATGGAGGAGGCGGTACAGAGTTTGCCGTTTTTGGCGGCACGGAAGCTCGTGGTACTGCGCGCGCCTGGCGCAAACAAAGAATTTACTGAAAAGTTCGCAGCGTTTATGGAAGCCGTTTCAGATACAAACGACGTCATAATCGTAGAGCCAAAGCTAGACAAGCGGCTGACCTACTACAAACAGCTAAAAAAACTGACAGCGTTCAAAGAGTTTGCCGTGCTGGATGCGGGTGGATTGGCGCGATTTGCAGTTGAATACATAAAAGAGCGGGGTGGCAGTATTTCGAGCGGTGCTGCGCGTATGCTTGTTGAGCGCGTGGGTACAAACCAGCTTGGCTTGCAGCAGGAGCTCGATAAGCTGCTCGTTTTTGACCCGAAAATTACCGAGCAATCTATAGAAAACCTAACTGAAAAAACACCTCAAAGTACTATATTCGAACTGCTCGACGCAGCATTTACTGGTGACACTAAACGTACCATGCGTCTTTACGACGAGCAACGGGCGCTAAAGGTTGAGCCGCAGCAGGTTATTGCCATGCTGGCTTGGCAGCTGCATGTGCTGGCTGTCGTGAAAACTGCGAAACAGCGCAGTGTTGACGACATAGCCCGCGAAGCCAAACTGAACCCCTTTGTGGTGCGAAAAACGCAGGGTCTGGTGAGACACATTACCCTCGCGCGGCTCAAAGAACTCATAACCCGACTCCGCGAGTTTGACCTGCGCACCAAAACAGAGAGCATCATCCCCGACGAAGCCGTTCGCTACTACCTGCTGACCATCACAAGATAATTTCATTTTTTATACAGACGTATCCAAAATGAGAATGCTATTTGCGGGCGTCGATAGTGGGGTAGGATGAGTCGAGTAAGGTTTGATCAGCGGTAAGAAGTGGCAGGTTTTCGCACTGAGCTTGGGCGATGAGTAGACGATCGAACGGGTCTTTATGGCTCAAGGATATTTCAGCGTACTTCTCTAGGTGGCGGTTAGTTATGGCAAGAAGATGGATATTCGCTTCGGCTAGGCCCTGGCACAAATTGGCAGGATTGTACTTGAGCTTTCCAGAGCCGTGTTTGAATGTGAGTTCAGTGAGACTTGCGATAGAGACATATAGCTCTTCTGCTGTCTGCAGTGTACGCTTAGTGGCTGGGCTAAAGCGATACGACTCGAACAGCAGCCAAATATAGATATGAGAATCAATGAGAATGGTCATGTTGTACCAGGAAAAGGTCTGTCTATGCTTTCTTCTATCAGGGCATTCAGCTCGGTATCGGGGCCAACTAGCGATGCATAGTCGTATGCGTCAGGAATAGCCTTGTGATCCCAAACACCGATTTTGCGGAAAGATTTTTGCGGCGTTTTGGCGACATGGATAGGTGTAAGCATAAACTGGGCTGTGCCGTAGGCGCCGACGTATATTGTTTCTCCGGCGGCAGCTCGTTTACCAAGCTTGCTCAGGTGCGTCTTCGCTTCGTAAATTGTATAGACTTTACTCATGTTCCTACTATAACTTGACCAACATGGTCTAGTCAAGTCTGACCAACTTGTATTGTTAATAAACAAGCCCTTTACCTGCCGCAGCCGGAAGTACGACCGGATATTGGAGTCGCGGGGCAAGAGTTCCCCGGCTGCTAGACCGCCAGAGATTCATTTTCTTATCGAAAGGAAACTATTTTTTGGCTGCTGGCTTCTTTGCGGGGGCAGCTTTTTTCACCGGGAATGCTTTTTTAACAGAGGTGGCTTTTACTTTGTCGCTTTTGACGCCAGCGGGAACGCCAGCGTTACGGGCGTTACGAGCGGCTTGAGCCTTTTTGCGAGCGACCTTGTTTTTGTGCAAAATGCCTTTTTTGGCAGCTCGGTCTAGCTCGCTCTGGACTTTGTCGAGCGCCTTGACTGCCTTCTTTTTGTCAGTAGCAGCGAGGGCCGAACCAAAAGCTTTCACAGCGGCTTTCAGGCTTCGCTTGGTTTTGCTATTGCGAACGGTAGCCTTAGTAGCAACTTTCACACGTTTTTTTGCTGATTTAATAATGGGCATAGAGTTCCTTTTTACCTAGAGTTAGTATTTGCTCGGTGTCAACTATACCGCATACCATCTCTGTTGTAAAGGAGTAGAGACATCCTTTCGTCAAAAAAGTGGTAAAAACACTCGACAGCTCTTTACGCTTATGGTACCATTTATGCGGACTTTCTGTAGCCAAATAAAAACAATATGGATGAACAGCAAAAACAACTTGTAGCCAAGCTCAAAGACGCCCAGAACGTATTAGTGACGGTGAGCAAAAATCCTTCGGTAGACCAGCTAGCTGCTGCTATTGGTTTGACGCTGGCACTCAATAAACTCGACAAGCATGCCACGGCGGTTTACAGCGGCCAGACACCCAGTACCATAGAGTTTTTGAAGCCCAAAGAAACCCTAGAAACAAATACCGACAGTCTGCGCGATTTCATTATTGCACTCGATAAATCCAAGGCCGACAAGCTACGGTATAAGGTTGAAGACCAAGTCGTTCGGATTTTTATAACACCGTACCGGACGTCTATTTCCGAAAACGACCTCGAATTTAGCCAGGGAGATTTTAATGTTGACGTCGTTATTGCGCTGGGCGTAAAAGAGCAGACAGACTTAGACGAAGCGATTAGCGCGCATGGACGTATTTTGCACGACGCGGTGGTGTCCACATTATCTATAGATGGCAACTCAGATTTAGGCACGCTCAATATTGTGAACTCGAAGGCAAGTAGCTTGTCAGAAATGGTCACCAAGCTGGTGCAAAATCTCGACAAATCCATATTGGATATGCAGATTGCAACGGCTTTGCTGACTGGTATTGTTGCCATGACCGAACGGTTTAGTAATGACCGAACCAGCCCGGAGACAATGAGCATAAGTGCGTCTCTTATGTCGGCCGGAGCAAACCAGCAACTTATTGCAACAGAACTGGATGCAGAAATTATCCCAGAACCGAAACGGCTGAGCGCCACTCAACCCGCTGTAGAGGACGCTCACGTCGACCCCGGTATGCTTGCAATTGATCATAGCGAGCCAAGCCCAACTGCCGAGTTACCACCAGTACCTTCGAGAACACAATCAGACGCAGATGCCCAAGATGATCCGGATGAAGTGGAGTTACCGGTACCTCCTGAACCGGCAGCACCGCAAATCCAAGTCGACGAAAACGGCCAACTTATAACCGCAGATGAGGGCAATCACCCCCGAATAGGCGTGGTACATGGTCAAACAAACCCCTTATCGAATGATGGTGGAGCGCACTCGGCAGTCACCCGAGAACGTGTACTCGAACCGCCTATGCTTGGTGGGGAGTTGACCGCAAATACTAACGAAGAGGGTCTTGGTGAGCCAGCAGAGAATCTGACAGCGCCATCTCAGCAGACGCCCATACTTTCTCATAATGAACGAACCATAACCCCTGCGCCAAATAATAGTATTCCCGAACCAAAGAAACATCCTGCCCAGTTGGAGCCCACGACACTACCACCGCTTCCGCGCCAAGAATCTGCTGCGCCTCAGATGCCGGCAGCATCACCTGTACCTCCCCCTACGCCAGTACCGTCAGTCCAGGATATTGTCTCGGCTACAGCTCAGCAGCCGAACGTTGCGGCTTTAGTGCCAGAACCTAGCCCTCAGCCACCCGTGTCACCACCTATTGTACCGAGCCCGTCCGCCATGCCAGCCCCTAGCTCAACAGATGAATACGAAGATGATGAGTACATAGATACCTCACGGCAAACACTGAGTGATATAGAGCACGTTGTCGACAGTCCCCATCTAGCTGCCGCGGATGGAGGAGTGAACAACACAGGTTCAGAAGGAGACGTCGATGTGGCTCGAAAAGCGGTAGAGGACGCACTTGCGGCTCAACCGACACAGGGTGCGCCTGACCCCATTGCAGCACTCAATGCCCAACCACTTGGTCCGCAGTTACGCGAAGGAAATGTTCCCGATATAGTGTATCAGCCTGCACCCGGCTTTGGTGTGGCTACTAATACGGGTTTCAGTGAACCAGTTCCTGGTAACTCGCCAGCCGATCAAACACTTGATATGCCGCTACCCCCTCCGTCTGGCGTAACTTTTCAGTCTGGTATAACAACGAACCCTACTGCCCAATCGCGACCGACCGATGCTACCTTGCCCGCCGCTCCGTCGGTTCCGCCTCCTCCCATATTCCCGAATGCGTAGGCAGCGGAACGTGGTACGCTAAGTGTTATGCAGGGATTACTCCTTATAGACAAGCCCGCTGGGTGGACGAGTTTTGATGTGGTGAATTACGTGCGCAAAATTGTTGCGCAGGCCGAGGGCAAGAAACCTAAAAACTGTAAAGTAGGGCATACGGGCACACTTGACCCGCTGGCTACGGGGTTGCTCGTCATACTGGTGGGCAAGGAGTACACTCGCCGTGCTGCTGAGCTAAGCAAACACGACAAAACGTATGAGGTCACGATGAAGCTGGGTCAAACAAGCACCACGGGTGATGATGAGGGGGAGAAGACCCCTGTTAATTCGCGTATCCCGGGTGAAAACGAGGTCACAGCGGCACTCAAGAAATTCACCGGGAACATCATGCAAACCCCGCCGATCTATTCAGCCATTAAGATCAATGGTCAGAAAGCCTATGACTTGGCTCGGAAGGGCAAGGAGGTGAAGCTTGAACCGCGCCCAGTAACTATATATGAAATAAGAAACATGAAATATTCATACCCTCTGGTTCGGTTTACCTGTGATGTCAGTAGTGGCACGTATATTCGTTCACTGGTGGCAGATGTTGGTGAGGCGCTCGGAACGGGCGCGTATATGTCAGGCCTACGCCGTACAAAAGTGGGTGATTACGATCTGGCAAATGCCGCGCAGTTGAGCCGGTTGGGCCAAGTCCAGCTAGCAGATCTATTGCAATAGGGGTCGGCATCTGGTATACTCCCATGCAACGCCATCAGTAGTCTCTAAGGAAGTTTTGAAAGGATTGTTTGTATATATGATTTCAGCTGAGAAAAAGAGTGGAATTGTGAAAGATTTGCAGAAGAGCAAGGAAGACACAGGCAGCGCTGCCGTGCAGGTGGGCATATTCACCGAGCGCATCCGTGAGCTGACCGAGCACCTCAAGGTGAATAAGAAAGATTTTGCGGCTCGCCGGGGGTTATTACAGCTTGTGGGTAAGCGCAAGCGGCTTTTGCAGTACATTGCTGCGCAAGACGGACAGGCGTATCTGAACCTCATTAAAAAGCTTGGTATTCGACGTTAAACTTTAGAATTTAGAAGTTGGAAGTTGGAATTTAGGATACCTAGATTCCAAGATCTAGAACCTACAATTCTAGCTACATTAACTATTGGTGGGTGATAAAGAACAGGTTTCCACTTTGGCTAACAAAGAGTGGATGCTTGAACCTTGTTGCTCACCCGAAAAAAGGAGGCTACACATGAGCCAAATTACCACCAAAACTATCAATCCATACGGCAAAGACCTTGTGGTTGTCGAGACAGAGTTCTGCGGGCGGACACTGACGCTCGAAGTCAACCGCGTTGGCTTTCGCACCACCGCAAGCGTTCTCGCGCGCTACGGAGACACCGTAGTCCTTGGCACTGCCATGCTAGGGAAGCCTATTCAGGGGATGGATTATTTCCCGCTTTCCATTGATTACGAAGAGAAGTTTTATGCGGCCGGGAAGATTAGCGGCAGCCGTTTTATCAAGCGTGAAGGTCGCCCAAGTGACGACGCTATCCTCATTGGCCGCCTTATAGACCGCCCTATCCGCCCACTCTTCCCGAAGGGCTACCGCAATGAAGTGCAGGGCATCGCAAGCGTTCTTAGTATGGACCCGGCGTTTCGCCCCGACATGGTCGCTATGATTGCCATGAGCGCAGCCCTTATGCTGACCGGCGCACCATTTGACGGTCCAGTTGCTGGTGTGCGCGTTGGCATGACCGATGGTGGTGAGTACCGAGCATTTATGAGTGCTGAGGAGCTAAACGCGAGCAAACTCGACCTTGTTGTAGCCGCCCGCGAAGGTGGTGTCATGATGGTTGAGGCCGGTGCAAACGAAGCCACCGAAGAAGAAGTGGTGGCTGCACTGAAATTTGCCGAGGAAGCTATAAAGCCCGCACTCGCTGCGCAGGCTGAGCTTGCCAAAAAGGTCGGGGTGAAAGCCACCGAATATGAATTAATCCTCCCAGACGAAAAAATCCAAGCAGCTGTAGACAAATGGGTGGCCGGTAAGCTCGGCGAAGACTTGCGATTGCCGTACCCAGAGCGAAACGAAATGATTGGCGTGCTCAAAGAGCAGTTCCACGTTGCATTTGCTGAAGAGCTAGGTGAAGAGCTCTACACAGTTGTACGCACTCAGTACGATGAAGCCTTTCAAATGGCACTGCACAAAGATGTTCGCGCCGGCATAGTCAAGGATGGCACGCGCCCCGATGGCCGCAAGCTGACCGACATTCGTCCGTTGAGCTCTGAGGTTGGGTTGCTGCCGCGTGCTCATGGCTCGAGCCTCTTTACGCGTGGCATGACACAGGGCATGAACATTGTTACCTTGGCACCACTATCGTACGCGCAGCTCGTAGACACCATGGAGAAAAACGAAGAGCGCCGCTACATGCACCACTACAATGCCCCTGGCTATACGGTTGGCGAAGTGCGCCGCCTCGGCAGCCCCGGCCGCCGTGAGATTGGCCATGGCTACCTGGCAGAGCGCGCCCTTTTTGCCGTACTGCCCGATGAAGCGGTTTTCCCCTATGCCATTCGCAGCGTTACCGAGATTATGAGCCAGAACGGTTCAACCTCTATGGCGGCAACTTGCAGTAGCTGCCTTGCCCTTATGGATGCTGGCGTACCGCTGAAGGCACCGGTATCGGGCATTGCCATGGGGCTGATGGTAGACGGAGACAAGACGTACATTCTAAGCGATATCGCTGACGCCGAAGATTTTGCGGGTGACATGGACTTCAAGGTTGCCGGAACAAGCAAAGGCATTACTGCCCTGCAAATGGACATGAAGGTCCACGGCTTGTCTGTCGATGTACTGGCACAGGCACTCGCGCAGGGCAAGGATGGCCGTGCCTTCATACTCGCACACATGCTTGAAACAATTGCCGAACCGAGGGCAGAACTGAGCCCATACGCACCTCGCGTGGAAAGTATCCAGATTAACCCAGACAAGATTCGTGAAATCATCGGTAAGGGTGGTGAAACCATCCAAAAGATTACCGCAGAAACCGGTACCGAAATCGACATTAAAGACGACGGTACGGTTATGATTGCCAGCCCAGATGGCGTGGCTATTCAAAAAGCCAAGGACTGGATTGCGAGTATTGTCGAAGACCCAGAGGTTGGCAAAATATACGTCGACAAGCCAGTAGTGAGCGTGCTCGACTTTGGCGCCTTTGTGCAGATTATGCCCGGCAAAGATGGCCTCGTGCATGTGAGTGAAATGAGTGAAGAACGTGTTAATAAACCGAGCGACGTTGTAAAAGAAGGTGACCTTGTTACCGTAAAACTCGTCGCCATAGACGACCGCGGCCGCCTGCAACTGAGCATGAAAGCCGCCGCTCGAGAACTAGATAAGAAATAACTAATTGATTAGCCTGTCACATGTAACCTGTCACTTTGGATTAACAATTAACTTGTAACGATTATGTCAAACGAAATCACGAAGCAAATACTCGAAGATATGCTCGATTTGAGCGTGGTTGTCATTCGCTATGCTGAGTCCCAAAAGGTTAATCGATCCATCCAAGATCAGCTCATACGAGCGGTGACAAGCATCGGGGCTAATTACTCAGAGGCACAAGATGCTTCATCTAAGAAAGATTTTCTCAACAAAATCTACATTGCCAAGAAAGAAGCGTCGGAAACAGTTTACTGGCTGAAGCTTCTAGCAAGGTTGAATGAGACAGACGAGAACTTGGCTCTTGAAGATCGCGCACGTAAATTTGTACTGCTCTTACAAAAGATAATTAATACGTCGAAGGAAAAATCGTGACACGTTACAGGGTAATCCAACGTGACAGGTGACATGATAATGGATAATCAGAGAGATAAGCAGAGTAATCTGCATGAACTCAAGGCGCGAATTGAGTCTGCCGGTATCACCCCAGATCTTCAGGCGCAGGCGACGCAGCTCGTGTTTGGGGAGGGCAATCCGGATGCGGACGTGTTGTTTATAGGTGAGGCGCCGGGGAAGCAGGAAGACCTTCAGGGCAAGCCCTTTGTGGGGGCAAGTGGGAAGTTTTTAGACGAAATGCTCGCGAGTATCGGTATGAAGCGTGAGGACATATACATTACGAACATCGTGAAATACCGTCCGCCAAACAACCGCGACCCTTTGCCAGAGGAGAAGAAAGCGTTTTTGCCATTCTTGCAAGAACAGCTGGAGATTATCCAGCCGAAGATAATTGTGACACTTGGGCGGCACAGCGGCGGAGCGTTTCTGCCCGACCTTCATATAAGCCAGGATCACGGCAAGCCAAAACGAATTAGAGTTAAGAGACAAGAGATAAGAGATAAGAATAGCCAGAGCGGTGGCACGATGGAGCTAGTGATTGTACCCTTGTACCATCCTGCGGCCGCTTTGTATAACGGTGGGATGAGGCAAACCCTCATGGATGATTTTGCGCTCATTCCAGAGATATTAAAGAAAGTAAATTAATTAAGAAACTAAGTTAAGAAAAAGGAAAGTAATATGGACAACAAAGGAAATAGAGGTAAGCGACCACAAAATGGCCAGAAAAATGGGCAACGAGGTGGAAGAAACGGGGGCGGAAACGGCTTCCGCGGTAAAAACGGCGGCGGAAATGCTACGCAGAACCAGTCTCAGCCGCAAAACGGCGAAAAACGACCAACGGTTAGCCGTGGCGCTGCCGTGCGGGCACAAAAGCGGACACAAATGGACGCGCAGCGCGTGGCAAACCAGTGGATGCCCGCCCAGGTAGACGAAAATCGCCGGGCAAACTTTATAGACGATTCACCGCGTCTGAAAATCATCGGCCTTGGTGGCATGGACGGCGGCGGGAGCAAAAACATGATGCTTGTAGAGTATGTGAATGACGCTGTAGTTATAGACGCCGGAAACGACCTGAGTGTTGACTTGCCGGGCATAAACTACGGCATAGCCGACACGGCGTACATGGAAACAATCCGGCATAAACTGCGCGCGTACATTATCACTCACGGCCACCTTGACCACATAGGCGGGTTACCGCACATTGTGCCAAAGTTCCCGGCACCGGTATATGGCAGTAAGTTCACCATTGGCCGGGTGCACGAAATTTTTGAGAATTTTGGTTTGCCTATGCCAGAAGGTTTCGAACTCAAAACAGTCGAAATGAACGAAGACACCCACGAGCGCCTGAAGATTGGTGAATTTTTTGTAGAACTGGTGCGGGTGACGCACTCAATACCCGGTAGCACTATTGTGGTACTCGATACACCAGTGGGGCGCATAATCAACACAGGCGACTTCCGCTTTGACCCGAACCCGCTCGACCACGAACGCACCGACATGGAGCGGCTCATAGAGCTTGGCAACGAAGGTGTGCTAGCACTGTTGAGTGAAAGTACAACAGTCGAGCGAATGGGGCGTACGCCGAGCGAAAGTACCATCGAACAGAGCTTTATTGACATTATGAATCAGGCACCGGGTCGGATATTTGTTGGGGTGTTCAGTACAAACATGAACCGCATACAGATGATTGTAAATGCTGCCGTTCATCATGGTCGCAAGATTGCCATTGACGGTCGCAGTATGGTAAGCACACTCGAAATGGCTGTGCGCCATGGCTTTATGAAGATTCCAAAAGGTACGTTTGTCTCGATTGCTTCTGTACCGGCGCTAACCGACGACAAAGTCGTTGTTATCTGTACGGGCAGCCAGGGTGAGCCATCGTCTGCGCTGCAGCGTATGGCAAATGGTGAACACAGGCACATAAAACTAAAAGAGCAAGATACCGTCATTCTCTCTAGTACACCAATCCCGGAAAGCGGTAACGATGCGCTTATTGGCCAAATGGTTGACGACCTTACGAAAAAGCATGTGCACGTGTTTGAACACCGAAACCACGACCTTGACGGTGTCGGGCCACTGCACGTATCTGGGCATGCGAGTCGCGACGAATATGCCGAAATGATTCAAATGACCAAGCCGAAGTTTTTCATACCAATCTACGGCGCATACCGGGTAAAACAGCGGCATATTGAACTAGCCATCGAGCAGGGTATACCGCGCGCAAACTGCCTAAACGCTCTGAACGGCGAAGTTATAGCCCTTACCCCCGAAAAGATGGAAGTTATTGGCGAGGTACCAAGCGGCACTATACTCGTTGACCAAACGGGCGCTATTGTCAGTAACGTGGTGGTCAAAGACCGCGTGCTTCTGGCCGAAGAAGGCCTAGTGGCGGTTGTACTCACTGTCGATAAGAAGTCGGGCAACTTGCTTACGAGTCCCGATATCATTAGCCGCGGCTTCATATATATGCGTGAACAAGAAGATATGATGAATGGTCTGCGTAACGAGGTTCGCCGTGCTGTCCAGCAGCGCTACAAGCGCATCGACATAGACCGGTTTAAGGCCGAACTGAAAGATCACATTACGCACTATTTGTTTGAACAAACCGGTCGCAGCCCAATAGTTATACCGGTGCTTAACATTGTAGGTGGTAAAAACGAAAAACAAGCTCCCCAGGGCAAAACAGACAAACCTGCAGAACCACAGAAAACACCAGAAGAGATTGCCGCCGAGCAGCAAGCGCGCTTCCAGGCCATGCGCGAACGTCTCCTCAACCAAGATCTCCGAGTTGACTAGAAGCAAGCATATTGACAAATAGTCAATAATTTGCTATCATATAAACATGATAGTTCGGTAACAAAAAACCATGTTTGGCAAAAGAAAAAAAACTGAAAAAACTGAATGGCTGGGCTGCAGCTCAGAAATGTATGTCATTCTTTGGGGTCATCCTCAAATTCCATCTGCTGATATTCAGACAAAACCCCATGCCTTTGATGTGCAAAAGAGGATCTCTGTTCCCCTACGGAAAATTTGGGCTATGGCAGGGATGGCATCGTTTACGGACGACAGTGTAAAGGCTCTTCCAAGCGGTGAAAAAGTGGCTAGCTTGGAATATGCGAACAGGCTAAGGGGCACTACGGCAACGGTCTATAACCAAGATGACCCAATTATACTAACCCCATTTTCGGATGCCAACGGAAATGTAGGGTATAAGGTTGCGGAAGGCAGGCATAGGGTGCTTGCCGCTATCGGTGGGGGTAATATGACACACATTGAAGTTGATGTACGCATACCTCAAAATTCCTCTGAGATGGATTTTTATCCGGGAGTTATTGTTGACGAACAAGCCGTTGTTTTGCAAGGGGGTAACCAGTAATGGCAGGCCCATTGAGATTCGGCATAATTCGAGAAAATCGCCAGAGACTACTGGAGGGCGGTATCGCCGATAGTCGTATAGAAGTTGCAAGACTTGGAACTGCAAATTCTGTTGGTTTTGTTGCAATGAACGAGGTTGCTAAACAGTTTGAACATTTGCGAAATATTAGAGACATGCAGGGTCAGGTAGACGCCATAGAGACATACGAAGGAACACCAGATGAAAATAGGTAACATTCTAGACTAGAACATCAATATCGAGTATAATCAAAAGCGTTATGGCGAAAAAGAAAAAGCAAGCAAAAAAGAAGGCAGCAGCTCCGGTTGAGCGAGAACCATCGCCCGTTGTGGGCTATGTGCTAGCGGTAGTTTTTATACTGGCGGCAATTTTTATATTTCTAGGTGGGTTTCACGCTGGTGGTACGCTACCAAAAGGGCTTTTTGGGGCCATGAGCTGGCTTTTTGGCTGGGGGGCGTGGCTGGTGCCGATAAGCCTGCTGTACTGGGGTTACTACAAATTTACGAACGATGACCACCGGGTACCACGCGGCCGCGTTTTTAGTATGTATATGTTTTTGGTACTTATGTCGGCCTGGTTCTTTACGGCGTTTGCGAGCGTTAAAGATGAGCCGGGTCTAGCTACGCAAATCGTGGGTGGTAACGGCGGTGAAGTGGGTGGTGCTGTGGGCGATGCTGTTCTCTCTGCTCTAGACAAGGTTCCGGCGAGCCTGCTATTTTTTGCGTTTGGTCTGCTTACATTCTTTTTTGCTTTTGGCATATCGCCCAAAGTACTACTAAACCTAGGTAAGCTATTCCGTCGTGGCGAAAATGACGAGCCCGAAGGAGAACTGGCCGCACTGAAGGCCAAAGCGGCGCAGAGTGGTTTTCAGCTGAACGAAGGTGTGCCGGTTGTGAAGCATAGCGAAGGTTCGTTGACGAAGGAACAGGTTCACCATTCCAACTTCCGCAATACTGCACAAAAATTGAGCGCAAACGAAAGTCACGAAGCTCTTACTACGGCGAGTGATCCCGACTGGAAGCTGCCGGGGGTTGACCTACTCGACCAACGTCAAGACAAGGCCGATGCCGGGAATGTGGAGGGCAACGCCCGGATTATCAAAGAAACATTTGCTAACTTTGCCATAGACGTGGAAATGGAGGGTGCAAACATCGGTCCGCGCGTCACACAATACACGCTGCGGCCACCCACTGGCGTCAAACTGACGAAAATTACCGCGCTCGAAAACAACCTTGCACTTGACCTAGCGGCCACAACTATCCGCATGGAAGCGCCCATACCCGGTAAACGGGCGGTGGGTATAGAGGTGCCGAATGTAAAGGGCGCAACGGTGCGACTAAGTTCTATTTTCCAATCACGCGAGTGGGCGGAGTCGGAAGGTGCGCTCACATTTGCTATAGGGAAAGACATAGTGGGCCACAGCGTGGTTGCCGACCTAGCGCGTATGCCGCACCTACTTGTAGCTGGTCAGACAGGCTCTGGTAAATCTGTCATGATAAACGACATCTTGACGAGCCTGCTATACCGCAACAGCCCAAGCGACCTCAAACTCATTCTGGTTGACCCCAAGCAGGTTGAACTAACGCCGTACAATGACCTCCCGCACCTCCTGACGCCCGTTATACACGAGCCGGAAAAGTGCATATCGGCGCTCAAATGGGCGGTGGCAGAAATGGAACGTCGCCTGCGCACTATGGCAGAGGTGAGCAAGCGCAATATAGAGGAGTACAACCTCATTAAGCCAGAAGAAAAAATGCCCTACGTTGTCATCGTTATAGATGAGCTAAGTGACCTTATGATGATGGCGGCTCGCGATGTCGAGGCACTCATTGTGCGCGTGGCGCAGAAAGCACGGGCGGCTGGCATACACCTTATACTTGCAACGCAGCGTCCGAGTGTGAATGTTATAACAGGGCTCATCAAAGCGAACGTTCCCGCTCGCATAGCATTTACGACCGTCAGCCAGGTAGACAGCCGAACTATCATAGACCAAATGGGAGCAGAGAAGCTGCTCGGCCGGGGTGATATGCTGTACCAGACATCTGAAATGCCCGCACCAAAACGTGTTCAGGCGGCATTTGTGAGCGATGGCGAGACGGTCAAAGTGAACGATTTCATCCGCGAACAACGTGCGCCAGACTACAACGACGAAGTCGTAAGTCAGCCGGTGCAGCTTGGTAAGGGCGGGGTAGTTGTAGCTGACGACCATGGTGCAAATGCCGATGAAGATATGTTCCGTGACGCAGTACGCGTTGTTATAGAAAGCCGTAAGGCTTCGACGTCGCTACTGCAACGCCGTCTCAGAATTGGTTATGGTCGAGCAGCACGGCTTATGGAGGAAATGGAAGAACAGGGCATCATAGGCGCGGCAGATGGCTCACGCCCGCGCGATGTACTGGTGAGCTCGCTTGACCAAGTTTTTGGCGAAGGGGGCGCTACGAATGACGAAAGCGGAGCAGGCCTTGATGATTACGGCGTACCTACCGAGCCTACTGAGCGAGACGAATTTCTTGCTCGCTAATGTGCTCAGAGTACTGGCGGTTAAAATAGTTAATACAATAAATGTGTTCAGTTTAATGTATTTGCATTGTATTTTTTGTTGCAACGCGTACAACGGATAGGTTTTGAATAACAGATGTGGATAGACATTTTTACTACACATTTTGCTTGCGTTTTATATTTTGCAGGACTACCATGGAGTTAAAACAAACAAGCCAAATGGAGCGAGATGGTGGCCTGCCGAAAGTGTATTGAGAGACTACACCAGGGCTACCATCATCTCACTCCGGGCTCAGAAAACAAGGCTGCCTGAGCGGGCAGTTTTTTATTGCTTTTGTGTCATAAATACGCTATAATTTTACTTACAATTAACTCAGCTTGCAGCACTTGGCGTGCAGGCAGAAACCAAAGGAGCACCTAGTGAATCAATACGAAATCGCCATTCTCTTCGACCCAGGTCTAGAAGTAGACCTTGAGCAGGCAACCAAAAAAGTTGAAAAACTATTTACCGACAATGGCGGCAAGGTAACCAATGTCGATAATTGGGGCAAGAAAAAACTAGCTTATCAAATAAAGAAGCACGACAGTGCCGTCTATGTTTTTTATACACTTGATATCCCGGGTGATAATGTTCGCAAAATTGAGTCTGTCTTAAACATTACCGACGAAGTTATTCGCTTTCTCATTGTGCGCCCAGACCTAAAGAAACTCGCAAAAGCAGAAGCCGAAAAGGCTCGCAAAGCAGAGCAGGCCGCAAAGCGCGGTGAAAGCGACGATAAAGAAGAGGAAGAAGAGGAGTAGAAACTATGGCAAAGATTTTTAAACATCGAACAGACGTCGCCTACTTTGACTACAAAGATTTCAAGACGCTTCAGCGGTATGTTGACCAGTACGGCAAAATTGAAAGCCGCAAAAAAACTGGCCTAACCGAGTCTGAGCAGCGCCACCTGGCCGTCGCTATTAAGCGGGCTCGACATATTGCACTGCTTCCATTCGTAGCTACAGCCTAGAAGCAGTTTAGCAGAGAGCAGACAAACATTGAGCAGAAATTTGGCAGGTGGCATTTAGCAGACTCACGGGTAGTGGCGTCTGAGACCTGATATCGGTCAAATTTCTGTTACCTGATACCTGTTTGTCTGTTAAATTGTACTAAGCCCCAATTGTCCAGACACTTAGACATGAGTTACTGTTCCTTTCCATACCGCTTCATAGTGCTCCATTGGCGGCAGGTTATTGCAGCTGCTATGCCGTCTCACGCGATTGTATTCGTTCTGCCATAGTTTCATTGCTTCGTTGAACGCGACGACATCAAGCTCGGTCGTTTTGGTGACGTGGTAAAACTCTTCTTCGTCTGTCCGATGGCTCCGCTCGACAAAACCATTATGTTGGGGTGTACCCGGTCGGGATAGCTTGTGCTCGATGCCCCGGTCGAGCAGGTACTGCGTGAACGGGTGGATACGTCTGAGCTCATGGTCACGCTTTTTGTTACCGCCAGTAGACAAATTGGTGAACGTGGAGTGGTTATCTGTCTGGACACATTCCACCGTAATACCAATCGATTCGTAGAACGCCAGGGCTTCACGCACAAAGGCGATTGAGTTGCTATTCGACAAGCCATCCTTGACCGCCAGGTACCGGATCTTGCTGACAATGTCTATCGCTGTAAACTGCTGTCTCCGACTCCGTCGTTTATCTTCGTCCGGACGAACCGGTGCAGCCTTAGTGTCAATCTGCACTCGGTAGCCTGGATAGGGCGCGTAGAACGGTCTCGTTGGCTTTTTCTTTGGATGTTTCTGGTGCTTTACGAGGTCGGCTCGTTCAATAATGCCGCGGACAGCTTTCTCGCCAATGGATATTCCAGAGTCACTCATCTCATCGACGATTCGCTTCGGGCCATAGGATAGTCCCAGCCTGATTTGTAGCACCAAATCCTCAATGTCTTCATTCGTCTGCCAGGATACCCTGCCTTTTGGTCCAGGCTTCTGCGGGAACAGTTCGATCCGCCAAGCATAGATAGTATCCCGATGGATCCCAAACATTCGGGCAGCGATTGCCGCGCCTTTCGCATCGGCTTCAGTTAACACTCGTTTACGATAGGCAATAACTTGATGTCGGGTTAGGTTCTTCTTCATACACATATGCCCCAATTCTACACACCGAGGTGTCGGAGGGATTGGGGCTTAGTATAGTTTGTCTGTTAAATCCACTTGACGATAACACTAACTGGGCGTAGGGTTGATAGTACAACTAAGGTAAAGGACATAGTTCCTACAAGGAGGACGAGATGGCTCGATCATTCAACCAAGTAATCTTAATGGGGAATCTCACCAGGGATCCCGAACTGCGACAGACGCCAAATGGCCAAAACGTATGTAGCTTTTCGTTGGCGCTCAACCGCGCTTACAAAGGGGCAGATGGTCAGTGGCAGGAAGCAACTGACTACGTGGACGTTGTCGCTTGGGGGCCGCTGGGGGAGCGTGTGTCTCAGTATTTGAACAAAGGCAGCCAGTGCTTAGTAAACGGACGTTTGCAGTCACGAAGCTGGGAGCAAGACGGCCAGAAGCGCAGCAAGGTTGAGGTGAACGCGCAGGATGTGACGTTCCTAGGTGGTCGTGGAGGTGATGGCGGTGGCAACGGCGGAGGATATCAGGGAGGTGGTTTAGACGGTGGCTCATCTCGCCCAAGTCCAAAGAAAAAAGACGATGTGGTTATAGAAGACGTGGGCGACGAACCAATTAACCTCGACGACATACCGTTTTAAGTGCCATGCAAAGTCTGACGGGGTTTGCCGCCCAGCTGGAAAGACGCGTACGGGCTGTACTGCGTGAGTACGACATGGATTCGCTGGGCGTGTCTGAACGCCAGAATATCACACAGCTGAAGAAGGCGCTTCACGAAATAAAGCTTGATGTGCGGGACTACGAATATGCCGAGACAAGGGAAGAACAGCATAAATGGGCAAAGATTGGTCGTCACAATTTGGCAGCAGCTAATGCACTGATGTTACGCCTTGACACCGTGTTTGGGTCGGCCGACGTGGCCGAATTTGGCGGAGTCATCGACGAACTCCAGGCAAAACTTTCGTAAGACTACCGCTGCGCTAACAGGGGTGGTATACTGAAGCTATAGTTAGGAGCAACTGATGATACAACAAGAGCAAGCGCTACAGTATTTTCGGAATGAGTGTGAAAAAAACGGTGTTTCGGTTACGCAAGCTGACAGCATGCAAGAAGACACCTGGAAATACTGGTGCTATACCTACAAGGTAGGGCTGCGCGGGCCGGGTAAAACGTATATCCTGAAAGAAAATGGCGATATATATAACTTTGGCTCGAACCCACTGCTCTCACATGTTATTGATGTGCCGAGCTATATGGAATTTGTCGGCGCCGTACATGCACTTTGCGTTGAGCGTGGCTGGGAGATAGATGATGAAATGAGCCTTGGTAAAATAGGAAACATAGGAGACTAGTATGGCACTAAGCATAACAAATCTTAAAAAAGGGGTAGTGTTTCAGCTTGACGGCGAGCCGTTCCGCGTTGTGGAGTACAACCAAAAGGTTATGGGGCGGGGTGGAAGTATAGTGAACGTACGTATACGCAGCCTGCTAGACGGTAAGGTGCTGGAAAAGACATTTAAGGGAAACGAGCAGCTCGAAAGTGCAGACGTGACGAACCAAACAGTACAGTACTTGTACAGTGACGGCAGCGTCTTCCACTTCATGAACCAAGAAACGTTTGAGCAGTTTGAGGTGAACGATGAACTCATGGGCGACGGCGCGGGCTACCTAAAAGAAGGTGACATGGTGAGTCTGCAGTTTTTTAATGCAGTACCTATAAACGTAGAGTTACCGAAAAATGTTCCGCTGTTAGTGACCTACACCGAAAACGCTGTAAAGGGTGATACTAGCAGCTCCATAACTAAAGATGCCACGCTGGAAACGGGCATAACCATCAAAGTGCCGGCTTTCATCAAACAAGGCGATCTCATCTCCGTCGATACCGCTACTGGCGCCTACCGCGAGCGCGTAAAAGAATAGCAATTGTCATTCCCGCGCAGGCGGGAATCTATCTTATGCATACATATTACGTCTATATATTAGCAAGTAAGCCAAACGGAACGCTCTATATTGGTGTGACGAATAATCTTGAGCGTCGTTTGTTCGAGCACAAACATGAACTGGCTGATGGTTTTACGAAAAAATCTGGCGTAAAAGCACTGGTGTATTATGAAGAATCAACGAGTATTGGGGCGGCCATTACCCGGGAAAAACAACTCAAAAAATGGGAACGCGCTTGGAAGATTCGGCTCATTGAAGAGGAAAATCTGTACTGGAAAGATTTGAGTTTAGATTGGAAAATGGATTCCCGCCTGCGCGGGAATGACAGTGAGACTGTGGGAGTCGGTATATGACACAGGCACCAGCAGCGGAATTCGTGCATGTTTTCGTTGGGCGTGAGGGTTTTGGGTTATTCCTACAGCATAGAGACAACAAACCTGGCATATATGAACCAGGGCAACTTGGAACTTGGGGAGGGAGTATTGAGCTTGGTGAAACGGCCGTTGATGCTGCAATTCGAGAGGCTTATGAAGAGCTAAATTTGCGGCTACTACCGCGCAACCTCCTACACCTCGGCAGTCTCGTATTTGATAGTATGGACACGATAGGTGTACCTCTGCGGAAACACATTGAAGCATACTTAACTGTAGTGCCATCCCGACTGAATATCCCCGTACGCGAGGGACAGGGTGGTATTACAGTATTTTTTGGCGAGAGATTGCCAGCCGCACCCAGACTCACTCGTATAGTTGCTACAGAAATGTTGGAATACTTCCCAGGCTCTTTTCCAAATGTGAAGGATTTTCTCGATGAAGCAGCGGCTTGATGTAGCTTTAACGCGGCGGGCTTTGGTAGCGAGTCGGAGTCAGGCAGAATCATACATACGGCTTGGAAAAGTACTGGTCAATGGACGTCCCGGGTTAAAAAGCGGACAGTTGGTATCTGAGGCCGACAAAATTGAAGTGAAAACGAGCGTACAGTATGTGAGCCGGGCGGCGCTGAAGCTCGAGAGTGCAGACAGTACATTTCACGTTGATTGGCGGGGAAAAACCGTGCTCGATGTGGGGAGTAGCACGGGCGGATTTACGCAATACGCACTACAGCATGGTGCCAAAAAGGTGTTTGCAGTAGATGTCGGTACCGAACAGCTGCACCCGAGCTTGCGTAGCGATGAACGCATAGAATTGCACGAAAAAACTGACATCCGGAATTTTATGACGAAAGAAAAAATCGACATTGTTGTGGGCGATGTTAGTTTTATATCACTCCGGGAAATTCTTCCTCATGTCTCAAAACTCATCACGCATGACTCTGTGCTTTTAGCCATGGTAAAGCCGCAGTTTGAAGCTGGGCAAAGCAGCGTGAAACACAAAGGGGTTATTAAAAACGACCGGATGCGGCGCGATATTTTGCACGATTTTGAAACCTGGGCGCGCGGGTATTTCATAATTCTCGACAAAAAAGACTCCGAAGTCGCTGGCAGTAAGGGAAACATAGAGCGCTTCTACCTCCTTCGCAAGCTTCCAAGCGAGTAAAGTAAGGCTTTCCATTCATAATGAGCGAAGCGAACGACCCGCCAGCCGGCGGGGAGCTTTAGAGCAGGAGGAGAGTAATGTTCGGATGTATTCCGAACTTGCGAGGAGAACAAGGTCCTCCTGTATAATAGTGCTTATGTACTATTTTCCCAGCCGGACGGCGGCAGGCGATTTGATTGCCGACCAACTTGAGGCGCAGTATCGCTACGAAGATTGCGCGGTACTCGCCTTGGGCGACGGTTCTGTGGTTGTTGGAGCGGAAATAGCCAAACGATTACACTGTGTTATCAACATGCTGCTATCATCTGCTATACAGCTGCCGAGAGAACTAGACGTATTGGCAACTATAGATAATTTTGGGGGTGTTACATTTAATACAGCGTATAGCCCGAGCGAGCTAGAGGAAATAAAGGCCGAGTACTTTAGCTATATAGAACAGCAAAAACTCCAAAAGCTTTTTGAAATGAATGAACTACTTGGGGCAGGGGGTGTTTTAAGGGCTGACTTACTCAGAAACCGTACGGTTATAGTTGTGTCTGACGGGCTAAATAACGGCTTTTCTATGCGGGCGGCGGCTGATTTCTTGAAGCCAATTAAAATAAAAAAATTGGTCATGGTAGCGCCTTTCGCGAGCGTGTCTGCTGTAGACCAGATGCATATGCTGGCCGATGAAATTGTGTGTTTAAATGTCATCGAAAATATCATCTCAATAGATCACTACTACGACAACAGTGCACTGCCCGAACATGAGGAAATTATCCGCATCTTGGAAGATATTATTCTCCACTGGAAGTAGTGGGCAGCGAGAATCTACTCGAGGAAGTCCTGTAGCGCGGATGTGTCGCAGAGGGTAATCCGAGACTGTTCGCTGACAAGGATGTTTTTTCTTTCCAGCTCCGAGAGAGTCCGACTGGTGGTTTCCCGTGTGGCACTTATGGAGCTGGCGATATCTTGGTGGCGCAGAGGCACATCTATTTTGACGCCATCGGGAGTTTTGACCCCAAATCGCTCTGCCATGCCCAGTAAAAACGAAGCAAGGCGTTCACGAACCGTACGATACTCAAGTGTCATAATGCGCTCGCCGTGCAAGCGGAACATATCAGCAAGTATCCCAACTACTGGGACGGCGGCTTCTGGGCGGGAGTGAAGATGCTCTAGAAACGTGTCACGACTTATTAACCATACTACTGTTGGGGCTAGGGCTGTGTAGATAATTTCTCTTTCTCTTCCAGCTAAAGCCCACGTTAAACCAAGAAGCTCCCCCGACTGCCGAATTATAAGCAGGTTTTCTTCCCCGTACTTGGTGATATCGTATGCTTTTACTAAACCTGTCTCAATATAAAATACCCCAGCCGGTGCGCCGCCTGGTCGAACAAGAAACTCGCCTTTTGAGTATTCTTGTTTGGTGCCGGTATGAAACAAATCAACCAACGCCGCCAGCTGGGTATCATCGGCTAGCATGGCCGTATTATCCCACAGAGAACCACCCCTGTCTATAAGAATTCATACTGCTTGGGCAGGCTGGTGTGATAAATGTCTCACCTAATTTGTGATGAACTTAACTGCCCGAATTTACCTCTCTCACTATACTGATGACTACGTAGGGAAATTTAGTCAATAGACCGAAAACCCTTCAGGGAGATACAGAGATGGTTAGTATGAAGCAAATCACCAAACAGCTAAGACAAATTGGGTGTGACTATGCCGTGTGGGGAAGAAGCGAAATTCGCGAGCTGACTAACATTCTCATGGACGACGAACAGATTCAACAAGCGGTCAATGGCTACTATGATGGTGGTTTTGCGCTGCTGTGTGTTACGAACTACCGCGTCTTGATTGTGGACAAAAAACCACTCGCACTCACCGTTGAAGACCTGCGCTACGACATGATAGCCGAAGTTGACTATAGTTCGCGCGTCTTTACCTCTGTGTTCCACATATACACCCCCATGCGAACGCTCATATTTACGAGCTGGAGCATCAGCAAACTTCGAACGAGCATGAATTATATTCAGCAGCGGGTAATGGAACTGCGAAACAACGACTACCTCATGAGTCAGTTCATGCAGCAAAAACAGTCTACACCGACCACGTTTGCTTCGGGTAAGCGTTGGCAGCGTCAAACGGTACCGCAGATGGTGCCGACAACGGCAACCGCAGAGAAACCTACAGCGGATTTTGAAACATACCGGCCTCCTGCTCGACCGCTGATGAACCCATACACCAAAGTGCCACTCCTGTCTCGACGTCGCAGATACCCAAGCTTCTACCTCTAGGCCTAGGTTTGCTATACTGTCATAAGCAGTATGAGACAAAGAGCAGAGTATTGGTTGCGGCTGGTTAATGTGTTCGTTGCTCGTCACACTAAACAGGTGTATTGGGTTGGTGGTGTGTTGGCGGCCGTCATCGTAGCCCAATTTGCGTACCCGGCAAACCGAACGCTGCCATTTGTGCGCCTAGATGACAAACGAGTTGGCTCGCAGTCCGAAAAACAGATTTCACAAACGCTCATAGACCAGTACAGCAATGTCCCGCTGACGCTTCATGTCGAAGGACCCGCTAAAGATTTGTCGCGGAAAACAACCATTGCGCCAGCCGGCTTGCAGCCAGATATTGACCGCATACTGAAAGAGCTCAAGTCCTATCCGTGGTGGCAGCGGCTGGTGCCCTTTAGCGGGCTTGCAAAGGGCTTGACGAAGAACCAGCCTATTCGCGTAACTTTTGACGAACAGCGTTTTAAAGAATACGCCAAGGGCGAGCTTGCGGCCTGCAAGGTAGAACCAAAAAACGCAGGAGTTATGGTTACGGATGGTGCAGTCGTGCTCGACGTTGCCAAAGACGGACAGGAATGTCAGCCAGATGTGTTACGCGGTGAGCTAAAACGTCTTTCGCTGGAGCCAAAGGGCGTTCATGCCTACATAGACGCAGAAACGGTGAAGCCGCTTCGCTCCGACAAGGACGTAGAGGGCAAGTTAAAAGAGGCTCAGGCCCTGACCGAACGTAAAATTTCGCTGAAACTTGCCGATACCGATTATCCGGTTTCCAAAGCAACGCTCGCGTCGTGGCTGGTTATTGCCGAAGACCCAAGCGACAAAAAGAAGCTGACGGTAGACGTCGACACAAAACCTATTCGTGACTACCTGAGCGAAATGCAAAAGAAAATATATATTGCACCTGGTATTACCACGGTGCGCACCACCGACGGTGTAGAAACAGGCCGGACTGAGGGTGCGGTGGGGCGGGGACTTAACTTTACCACAACCTCTGAAGCGCTTAAAAAACAGCTGCTTAGTGGCGACGGTGTGGTGACGGGTGAACTCATCTCGCTTGCTCCGCGGGTAACATACCAGCGTTCGTATTCGCCGACCCGCGCGGGTCTGCAGGCTTTGCTAAACGACATCGTGAAAGACAAGGGTGACTATGCCATATCAGTGCGCCTGAGTGATGGCAGTACGGTCAGCGCCAACGGTAGTAAGCGCTACCATCCGGCGAGTACGTATAAAATGTACGTTGCCTACAGCTTTTTGAAGCGGATTGAAAACAGTACATTTAAGTGGGATGACCCCGCTACGGCCGGCAAAAATATGAGTCAGTGTTTTGACGTCATGATAATCAACTCCGACAACACCTGTGCCGAGTGGCTGGGCGACAAGATTGGCTGGTCGAACATACAAAACGAGGTGCGCGCCTTGGGATTATCAAACACCAGTACAATACGCGGGGCGATGTATTCTACTCCCGACGACGAAACATTGTTCTTGCACAAACTCCAGTACGGCAACATCTTAAATACGCCGGAGCGCGACAGGTTGCTCGATGTTATGAAGCGTCAAGTGTACCGGCAGGGTATACCGGCGGGTGTGCGAGTAACCGTGGCAGATAAAGTTGGGTTCCTCGACGGCAAACTGCACGATGCGGCCATAGTGTATGGCAGTAAAACGTACATGCTCACCATAATGTCACAGGGGAGTTCGTGGGCGCAGGTTGCGGATGCGGCGCGCCAGATTAACGAGCAGCTGAATAGAATGTAGGGCTCATTGAAACTTTTTAGGGTACTTTCCTCGAAGGAGCGTATCTGTTACTTTACGGCGTCGTCGTAATTTTATGCCTCTATGGACTCGGTGCATTGTTCTGAGATGACTAATACTACCATCTAACGTATTCGTCGTGTTTGGTGGGTTATCGACCGTGTGGCAGGTAAACAAATTCGGTAGATTTGTCTTGAGGCTGCGGTAAGCTGCTCTAAGTCTTCTGTGAGTGTAGCTGGTACTCCCATCGGGGTGAATCGTTTTCTCTTTCAGGAATGTGTCCCATGTATGATGCCACACTCCAAGCCATGCCCGGAACGAGGCTTCGTCGGTCAGCGTCAAAAGATCGACGATGTCTTTGAGCTTTCTAGCGGCATCTGTTTTGGGATGCTTTGTCAGATAGTTCCGAATAGTCTTCTTCTGATGGAACTGGCAGTACTGCACCGGAGCAAGGCTAGAAAGAGCTTTGACAACGCCTTTACGACCATCAACCACAAAGCCAGTGAATACCCAACCCGCTTCTTGCATCAAACGGATACCTCGTAGATACTCCTCGACAGTTTCGTACCGAATATCGTACCAGAGAAGATTACGTCGTAGCTCAGGTGAGCGGAAGATAAGGGTACCGTCACCGCGTGAACGGAAGTAGGCGTCGATAGCGAGTGTAGTTGAGGTGGGTAGTAATTCCTGGTACGGGAGCGTCTGTGGGATGTTGTAGACGTCAAGCTTCGCTCGCATGGCCGGAACACTGACACGAAGCTCTTTGGCCAGCTGCTCGACTGTTTGCTTTCCCCAGACATACCTATCCCAATGCATGAAGGCAACCGATGAACGTATCTGTCTGCGTTTATCTTGAAACTTCTTGCGGCAATCCCGACAAAGGTACCGTGGACGCCCAGACTGCATCCCTACATGATTAATCCGTATGCTATGACAATGAGGACATCTTTTTTCATGCAATCAGCATGACAGAAAAACGGTGAAAGAGTACCCTAAAATCTTTCAGTTAGCCGAATGTAGCGTTATTTGCTCACGTTGAATTTGAACTCAACAACGTCCTCTGGCTGCATAACGTAGGTTTTGCCCTCGGTGCGAACCTTGCCCGCTGCTCGAGTTGCCTGCAATGACCCTGCGGCTATGAGGTCTGGGTAGCTCACTATGTCTGCGGCTATGAAGCCGCGCTCAAAGTCACCATGGATGACGCCGGCAGCCTGTGGTGCAGTTGCGCCGCTCGAGATTGTCCAGGCGCGGACCTCTTTGTCGCCTGCCGTGAGGTAGCTTTGCAGGCCTAGTGTCTTGTAAGCGGAGTGTATGAGCTGGACAAGGCCAGATTGGTGCGCGCCGTAGCTTTCAAGCAGCTCGCGGCGGTCGGCTTCATCGAGACTTCGCAGCTCGTGTTCTAGCTTGGCACAGACCAAAAGAGCAGGGGCGGGCATGACGAGTGCTTTCACCTGGGATGCTGTATTTTCATCTGTTAGCTTCACTTCATCTACGTTGAACAAATAAATTATGGGCTTTAGCGTCAGAAGTTGTAGCTCTTGGCGTAGCCACGGGCAGAACTCATGATTCATTATTGCTTCGTTTGCCCAAAGCGGTGTTCCGCTGTCGAGTGTTGCCTTGACGAGTTCTACAAACTCGATGAGGGTTTTTAGTTTTACGTTTGCTTTGGCTTCTTTTTCGAGTCGTGGCAGGCGGTTTGTGACGGTTTGGAGGTCAGCCAGAACCAGCTCGGTATTTATGACGTCTATGTCCTTTGCGGGGTCGTGTGCGTCATCGACATGGGCCACATTTGGGTCCTCAAATGCGCGTACCACTTGCACAATGGCATTGCAGGTACGAATGTGCGAAAGGAACTGGTTACCGAGGCCTTCGCCTTTGCTTGCGCCCGCCACCAGCCCGGCAATGTCCACGAACGTTACCGTAGCGGGCTTGATGGGTGCATTTCCATATAGCTCGCTGAGTTTCTGAAGACGCTCATCGGGTACCGGCACAATGCCCGTGTTTGGTTCTATGGTAGCGAAGGGGTAGTTTGCGGCCAAAATATTGCTGTCGGTCAGCGCGTTAAACAGCGTCGATTTCCCGACATTTGGCAATCCCACGATGGCTATACTTAGCATTTAACCTAATCTCCGACTGATTAGGCTGGTCACCACATTGGGTTGGAACGCCAGTATTGCTATAGTTAACATTTAATCCAACATCTCCATCTGCTAAAACAGGTATGTAACCCCGAACCTTTACTTCCCGCTGCGTAGCAATTACTTTACTAACAACTTTCTGAACAATCTCTTTTTTGCCAAGATAGTCTAAGTTCTCTGTTAATTTTATCATGCCTTCAACAAGTTTCTCTAGTGCGTAAAAATGTGGGTCTGACTCTTCACATGATGCTTATAGTTTGATATAGTATGAGAACATGCTACAAGGTACAAATCTAGCAAATGATGGCTCGCGCATAACCGTAAGTGACCAAGGCGGACGGCCAAAACATAGTCGTCGATATGTAGGGTTACTGCTCGGCATACTTTGTTTTGTGGTAGCTCTTCCTTTGGCTATTATAGGGTTTAGTAAGCTTACAAATAGCTCTTCAACGAACTCCCCCAAAGAACATAAGAAAGTCAAAATCAATAATTCATTACCTGCCAGCCAACAAGCAGAACAACAAATGTACAATGGTAATTACGATGCAGCACAGGAATTGCTCAAGGCGGAAGTTGCTAAAACGACCGATTTAGCAAGCCAAACAAAACTTTATGCGCAGCTCGCAACGAACGGGATAAATAGCAAACAATTCGCGGATGCAAGATTGTATGCACTTGAAGCTGAGCGATTAAAGCCTACACCGGGAACGGCTCAGTTGATAGGATATGTGGCCGAAAAAGCTGGAGACAAATCCACGGCGCGCAAATACTACGAACTAGCTCTTAGCCGTTTAGACAAAAACGACCCAGCTTATGCTATTTCTGCTGGGGATTACGAGTCTGCACTGAAGCGAGTTTCAAAATAATATGAAATATCACTTTAACAAAAAAAATAGCATATTCATAAGTGTATTATTCTGTGCGTTTTTAGCGCTACTGCTGTTTGCTCCCGGAAAATTTTCTGCACAAGCTGCAGCATACAACCATTACTGTAAGGTACTATCAAATCCGTATTCTCCAACGGATCTTTCAGTGAATACCGATCCGGTTGATGCCAACTGTGAGCCTGGCGGGCAAGACGATTTAGCTCTGACTAGCGTCAGTGACAAAACAACATTTATCGCCGCAATAGAAGATAAACTAGTAAATGGATACGGCTTCCAAAAGATAGGTGCGCAATACATTATTGGCGGTATTGGCAATGATGCCAATGCAAGCTGGCAAGTACGCGTAAACAATCCTAACGTCACAATAACCATAGAAGACTATGCATACGCGACAAACTCAGCGTACTATAATGTGGATAATCGTGTTGTAACATATTCTCACTCAGGAGTCGAACCTTCGATAGTCTTTCGGGTAGATGGAGTCATTGTTTATGCCATTAAAATTAATTGTGGCAATCCACTCGGAAATCTACCTGGTCTCCCTGTAGACCTGTGCCCTAATTTACCTGGCAATCAATCGGCTATACCATTTGGCTATGTCAAAGACAGCAACGGTGACTGCGACAGGCAACCGGTTAGTAACATCGGTACGGGCAGTTGTTTATCGAGGACAGTAACCGCCACAGCTAGCGATCCTGATTACAGTGGTTCAATTACAGTGGAAGTATGGGGAGACGGACCACCAGGTTCGGGAAAGTATTTAGGTTCCGCCATAACTTCCGGAGGAAGCATTACTTTTGTTGACCCTAACCCCGCGAAACTCATTACGTCAGGGAGGAGCTATTACTTTCGGGCAGTAGGTGTCAATACAGCTGGGAATCAAAATGGTGTTTATACCGTTGCAGGTCCCTTAACATTGCCGTCGTGCAACTCTTCTTCTTGCGGCTTACAAACATTTGCGTCATCCGGCATGATAGTTGGGCTGCCTCATTCGTTTGAAGTGAATGCACAATTAATAGCCTGGACCACACCACCATATACAGCCGGTACCTCGCCAGCAATGTATTTACAGATTAGAGATCCCTCTGGAGCCCTGGTATTTAATAATGCCAGTGTAGCGTATTCCGAGACAGGAATAATGCCAGCTTTTCTCAGATATACTTATACCTTCACGCCGACGGTTGGTGGCATATACACAATGGTATGGGGACTAAGCGGAGCCGGTTTGAACATATCATGTCCTGCGTCTGGAGGTCCTGTGACTAATACAGCCATGTATGCGCCGTATTTTTCAGTAACAGGCGGAGATATTTTGTCTGGCGGTGACATTCAGTCATGGAATGGGGACAATAATCCTGCATGGGGGATTGGGTACAATGGGGCAGGGACTAACCTCGCCGCGCTTGCGACCGGAAGTATATCTAATTTTGTGACAGGCATAAGTCTGCCCGGAGGCGTCAGTGCACAATCCGGTCATGGTTTAGCTTTTGCAAACACAACGTTTGGCGGAGGTACGTACGGAGGAGGATACAATGTACCAAATTACACGCCTCCCGTGCCGGTTTCATCGGCGACTGCTAGCCCCGGTACGTTGGATGTAGGGTCATTTGCGCCAGGCGACTACGACCTGACGTATAGTGGTGATTTAACGATCTTTGGCACGCTTCATCCCGGAGTTAGGCTGACTATCAATCTGACCAGCGGTAATCTCTACATTGCTAATCCGGGTATATCATACGGCATATATAATTCTGCTGCCGACGTCCCCAGGCTCAATGTATTTGTTTTGAACGGAGATATATTCACGGACAATGATGTTAATACAATGCGAGGAGTGTATTATACTGGAGATAGCGACGGAAATGGCAGCGGTGGGACATTCTATAGTTGCTCATATGGTCTCGGAAGCGCTGTTAATTTGCAGACATCAGCGTCGGGATATAGTGATTGTTATCACAAGCTGACTGTCTATGGTGCGGTTGTAGCAAAACGTCTAGTCCTCAATAGAACCTGGGGAAACTTAGGTAGTTTTAAAACCGCAAGTGCGGTGCCGGCAGACCCAGGTGAAGAATTCATTTACAGCGCTGAGCTGTGGATGAGCCGAGGCGGTAGTGCGTCCGGTATCGGTCCAGTCAAATATGATTCATACGTTAGCCTGCCACCAATATTGTAGGTTGTACTTTAGGCTTAGCATATGTCGATTAGGCAGGTGAGGCTTTGCGCCAGGTATAGACATACTTTCATCACCAACCTTGCCACTTACAGCGGATTGTGCGTTGGTATCGAATGTACGTCATGGTTTACCAATTCATTACCCCCACGAGTTTCGCACTAGCCAGCCTGCCTCCCAGCGAAGCTGGCCGCACTGCCGGCTTCTTAGGCTCCTGCACATTTTTCCTCTCCAGTACTCACTCGCCGTACCTCAGTACGGCTCCCTCCGTGCTTCGAGGAGAAAATGCACATGAGCTCAAAGTGCGAAACTCGTTACCCCTTGAAATTTCTCTTGATACCGAATTCGACACCAGTTCTTAGGGTATAACTATCTCCCTCAGGAGCTCATGCTTAGTGTTCATGACAAGATGACAAACCACTTTACCTAAAGCACTTGTGGTTAGATAGGAGTTTCTTTATAATGATGGATAATTATGAGTATATTGAGTGGGGTATCATCATTCTTTGGGCTTGATATCGGAACGACGGGTATCAGGCTGGTTGAGTTACGGGGATCTGGTGCTAGTAGGGGGCTTGTAAAATATGCGTATGTGCCAGTCGATGCAAAAGTGGCACAGAGTGATAGTAAGGCCGATCAGCAGAAGCTTGCTCAAATCCTTTCAAATTTAGTGTCTGAGGCTCGCTTATCTACGCGCAATGTCGCGGTGGGACTTCCGAGTAGCCGCGTCTTCACTACGGTCATCGACTTTGATCGAATTCCAGAAGGCGAACTTGGGAAGGCAATTCGCTACCAAGCAGAGTCGCTTATACCAACACCCCCTGCAGAGAGTAAGATTGACTGGGCTGCACTAGGCGACTCGCCAAAGGATCACACGAAGATTGAGGTTTTGCTCAGCAGCGTCTCGAATAACCTTGTTGAGCAGCGACTGGATATGATCGAATCAATAGGCCTTAATGTTATTGCATTTGAGCCTGATAATCTAGCGATTTCACGATCACTCATTACTTCCGATACCACGGCTCCCCAACTAGTAGTTGACATGGGTCACTTTAGCACTGATCTTGTGATAACTCTAGGAGGGGCGCCGAGACTAACCCGTTCAATTCCCACTGGCGTGGAGGCGGTTATTCGTTCGGCAACACAAAACCTGAATATAGATGATAAGCAGGCTCAGCAGTTTGTGAGTAAGTTTGGTGTGAGCAAGGATAAGCTTGAAGGACAAGTGTATCAGGCAATCATTGGCACAATAGATTTGCTCGTCAGCGAGATAGATAAGTCAGTCAAGTTCTTTCAGACACGTTATGCTGATACTCCCATCGAACGCATGATTGTTACCGGAGGTGCTTCCACAATCCCAGAATTTCCCCTCTATATGGCAAATAAATTTGGAGTCAATGTAGAGATCGGTAATGCTTGGCGTAATGTTGCCTTTGCTGCGGATAGGCAAAACGAACTGCTTGCAGTTTCGAACCAGTTTGGTGTGGCAGCTGGTCTTGCGGAAAGGAATGAATAATGGTACAGCTTAATCTATTGCCGGATATAAAGCTTGAATTTGTAAAAGCGCGTCGTACAAAATACCTCATGACATTCATTTCATTGGTTGTGGGTGGGATTTCCTTGGCTGTCTTTCTGTTCGCCTTCTTTTTCGTCAATGTAGTTCAGAAAAAAAGTCTCAGTGATCTGGATAGTGATATAAAAACGTACCATACTAAACTAAAAGGCTTTAAGAGTTTAGATAAAATACTCACGGTTCAGAGCCAACTTAACACCTTGACCAAGCTGCACGTACAGAAGCCTGTCGCCACCCGTTTGCTGTCATATATTTCGCAGGTAACTCCGGCACAGGCTTCCTTAGATAAACTTGATATAGATTTTGCCGTACAAACCATTTCAATATCCGGTAAGGCAGACAATCTCGATACCGTAAGCATCTATACCGATACCCTGAAGGGTACTCGGTATAGACAGTCTAAACCGGCTTCATCATTGGAGCAGGGTAAAGACTTATGTCCAAATTTGGACGGTGAACAAACAATAATTCCCGAAAATACAGTTGTTGATTCAGAAGGGAATTGTGTATCAGTGAAACGAGCGTTTAGCGAGGTGGTGTTAAAAAGTTTCAAGCGCGATGAAAAAGGTGCGAATTTTACTATTACGCTGAAATATGATCCAGCGCTTTTTGATGTTTCGTATGACACTAATTTGCTGGTACCAACAACAACCCCAACCAACGAGGGCAACTTATTTGGAGGCGAAAATTAGATGGCGCAATTAGTAACAGCCAAAAGGACATTAATCGATAAGGCTAATACGACGGTCGTCATAGTTGTAAGCGCTGCCACATTCTTATTGGTATTTTCGATTATTGCAACGAAGTCATTTATTCAGCAGGCTCAATATCAGGACAAGGTTATTCAGAAAAAACGAGTCGCTGTAAGAACATTAAAAGAAGACATAGAATCGACAAAAAAATTGCAAGCATCATACATAGCTTTTACGACTACTTCAACAAATGCTATCGGCGGCATATCGACTGGTTCCGGGAAGCAGGATGGCAATAATGCAAAAATTATTTTAGATGCTTTGCCTAGTACGTATGATTTTCCAGAACTGACGACGAGCCTTGAATCGATTCTATCTGATAAAAATGTAAAATTTAATTCCATTAATGGCACTGATGATGAAGTGACACAGTCGGCGAATCTGGTGAGCTCTACCCCTGAGGCTATTGCCATGCCCTTTGAATTTACCGTCTCAGGCCAGTACGATAACATCAGAAATGTCTTGACTGCACTTGAGGGTTCTATCCGTCCCATGCAAATCAATTCACTCAGTATATCAGGTAATCAAGATGAGTTAACCCTTGGCGTAGTGGCGCAAACATACTTTCAACCAGCGAAGTCACTGAACATGAGGAGCGTTATCGTAAAATGAAGCAAAAAGACATTGCCGTTATCATTGTTGTAGCAATATTCAGTGCGGTTGTATCTTTATTGCTATCAACAAAATTATTGATTTCGCCAACGAATCGCCAGCAAAAGGCCGAAGAGGTCGATAAAATCTCAACGACATTTAACCTGCCAGATGAACGCTTTTTTAATGAAGCTAGCATCAATCCAACTCAACAGGGTCAACTGGGCGATAAGACAAATCCAAATCCGTTTAATGGCGTCAACAGATAGGAGGGATACTGCTCCATGAGTGTTCTCTCGGCGACCACACAGACTCAAGTCGAAGATAAGCTCATTGAGGATAACGTGCTCACGCGGGCTGATTTGGCTGAGCTAAAACAACAGTCAAAAGATACCGGAACACCGTTATTTGGTTTACTGGTGACAAGCGGTAAGGTTACGAATGAACAGTTGACAAAAACGACTGCACATGTTTCGAAGATACCATATGTGAACTTACTTGAGGCAAAGATTGATTCTAAGGTGCTCGAACTGCTGCCACAAGATACCGCTGAGCGGTATATGGCGGTTCCTCTGGGTGAGATGCAGCACCGCCTTGTGGTTGCTATGCTGGATGCCGATAATGTACAGGCCGTTGACTTCCTGAGTAACCGGATTAATCGACCGCTGAAGGTATATGCAGCAAGTGAAGAAGGTATACGGCAGGTGTTGCACCAGTATTCGGCACAGCTGTCGGACAATCTTGTGGATGAAATTGGTAAAATGGGCGACGTTCTAAAAGCCGATAAGGCTGTTCAGGACGAAAAAAACTCACAGAAAACGGCTGACAATATCAAAACAATAGTGCAAGACTCACCCATCAGCAAAGCACTTTCAACTATTTTAGAATACGCTGCCAAAAATAGAGCAAGCGATATCCACATAGAGCCGCTCAAGGAAAGCCTAAAAATCCGCTGTCGGATTGATGGCATCCTCCGTGAGATTATGACCCTGCCAAAGTCGACCGAACCGCCACTTGTGTCCCGTATTAAGATTCTTTCTAATCTGAAAATCGATGAACACCGCATTCCGCAAGACGGTGAATTCACCGTCAGTGTTGCCGGGAAAGACATAGACTTACGTATCTCGATTAGTCCGGTTATATGGGGGGAGCAGGTTGTTATCCGGTTGCTGGATAAAAGCGGTACCAGTTTCCAGCTTGAGGAAATGGGATACCACGGGCGAAGCCTCAGGGCTATTCGGGCGGGTCTTGAACGCACAAACGGTATGATACTAACTTCCGGGCCAACCGGTTCAGGTAAGTCAACTAGCCTCTACGCACTTTTACAAGAGGTGAAGAGCGACGGAGTCAACATTGTGACTCTTGAGGACCCTGTTGAGTACAAGATGGATGGCATAAATCAGATTCAGGTGAACGCCGATGTTGGCCTGACCTTTAGTAGCGGCCTTCGCTCAATCTTGCGCCAGGATCCAGATATTGTTATGGTGGGCGAGATTCGCGACAAGGAAACGGCGGAACTTGCAGTCCAAGCCAGCTTAACCGGGCATTTGGTCTTCAGTACGCTTCACACCAATAGTGCTGCCGGAATTTTGCCTCGTTTGCTCGATATGGGTATCGAACCATTCCTTATCGCAAGTACGGTGCATGTGGTGATTGGCCAGCGCTTGGTGCGTCGCATAGGCAAAAACAATGAGCAATACCAATCGAGTGCTGTCGAGACCGCGGCAATAAAAGCCGCTCTTGGCAACTTTTTGCCTAAAGATGCGGAGCATATGGCTGAAGTTGCCGCAGACCTTGGCTATGAAAGCTTGCCATTGGCTGGTGATACCGCTTATACTTTAACCAAGGGCAAAGACAGCCCTGGTTCCCCGGGTGGCTACAAAGGTCGCATGGGGTTGTACGAAGTCTTTGAGGTAAGCGAAGCGGTGCAGCAGCTTATTTTGAAGCGAGCAACAAGCTCAGAGATTCAGGCGCAGGCAGAGAAAGAAGGCATGGTTACCATGCGCGCTGACGGATTTTTGAAAACACTCGCTGGCCAGACTACCGTGCAAGAAGTTAACCGGGTTGCATCAGCCGACAGCGCATAAATCAAGAGTTAAGAAATAAGAGATACGAGATAAGAGAGAGGGTGGAACATGAGAGTCAAGGTTCAAGAACAGAGAACAGAGGGTAGAATTTTCGGGACCAAAACAATGGATTTGGCTTTCTCTCGCTTGCAGCAGTGGGGGGTAAACTAATGAGCGGACAACCACGAATAGAAATACTGCTTGAAGAAGTTGTTAAGAAAAAAGCCTCAGACCTCCATCTACAGGTTGGCTTACCACCAATGTTACGCGTAGACGGTTCGCTTATACCTGTTGCTGCCGCAGACATTCTCACTGAGGAAAGTGTTGAAACCCTGATATTTGCCATACTAGACGAAGACCAAAAGCAGATTCTCTTAAAAGACAAAGAATTCGACTTTAGCTTTGCGTTTGGCGACCTCGGACGTTTTCGTGTCAACGCCTTTCATGAACGGGGTAACCTGGCGGCAGCCCTACGACTTATTCCAAACGAGATGCTAACTATTGAGCAGCTCGGGTTGCCGCAGATCGTCTCGAAGTTTGCTGAATATCCGCGTGGCTTAGTGCTGGTCACTGGGCCAACTGGTTCGGGTAAGTCTACTAGCTTGGCAGCACTTATCCATAAGATCAACATGGAGCAAGGGAAGCACATTATTACCATCGAAGACCCCATAGAGTACACGCATAAAAGTAATAAATCCATCATCGTACAGCGCGAAGTGCACTACGATACGTACTCATTCAGTGCAGCACTTCGTTCCAGCCTACGCGAAGATCCAGATGTTGTGCTAATCGGTGAGATGCGCGATCTCGAAACCATAGCAAGCGCAATAACCATTGCCGAAACGGGTCACCTTGTCTTTGCGACGCTTCATACCAATAGCGCCGCCCAAAGTATCGACCGCATGGTCGACGTTTTCCCGCCGCACCAACAGCCGCAAATTCGCGCACAACTAAGCAACATCCTCATGGCCATTTGTAGCCAAAGGCTTATTCCTGCCATTGGCGGTGGTCGTATTGCGGCTGCCGAAATTCTTGTGGCGACTCCTGCGGTTCGCAACATCATACGCGAAGGCAAAACTCACCAACTCGATGCTGTTATTCAAACCGGTGCGGAATTTGGTATGCAGAGTATGGACAAGCAACTTGTGCAACTTATTCACTCAGGAACGATTAGCTATGACGAAGCTCGCAACTATGCCATAGACATTGATGAATTAGACAGATTGATGAGGGATTAATGCTAACATATAGCTACACAGCGCGTAATCCGCAGACCGGCAAGCAGGTGAAAGCAACGGTTCAGGCAGACAGCGAGGCTGCTGCCGCAAAATTAATTAGCGCCGAAGGACTCGTTCCTACAGATGTAACCCTCGAATCCTCCTCTCCTGGAATGAATTTTTTCAAGGGGCGTATAAAAGCTAAAGATCGAGTGCTTTTTAGTCGCCAGCTAAGCACGCTTATTAATGCAGGCCTGCCCCTGCTGCAGGCGCTAAGGAGCGTAAACAGCCAGGCGACGAGTAAACCGCTCAAGGTAGTGTTGAGTCAAGTCATTGGAGATGTTGAAGGTGGTGGCACGCTTGCGGCCGCTATGGGGAAATTTCCGCGCGTTTTCAACCCTGTTTATATTGCGTTGATTGCGGCCGGGGAATCATCGGGAACGCTCGATCAAGCTCTTGACCGTCTTGCCGTACAACAAGAGAAAGAAGCTGACCTGAATGCAAAAATCAAAGGTGCAATGATATATCCTCTCGTTGTTGTATTAGTCATGATGGCAGTTGTGGGATTTATGGTGGTGAAGGTGTTGCCTCAGGTAAAAAATATATACGACGGTATGCAAAACGCTCAGTTACCGCTAATTACCAGAGTCCTACTAAGTATTTCTGATTTTACCATCCACTTTTGGTGGGTTATGCTTTTGGCGTTCGGTTTCGCAATTTTCTTTACAACGCGCTGGGCGCGCACTGGCCCAGGCAAAGAGGTGATTGATAAACTGAAAATGAGCGCATGGCCCATAGGAAGCCTTTTTATGAAGGTCTACATGGCCAGATTTGCGCGTACGGGCACAACGCTAGTATCTACCGGTGTTCCGTTATTGCAGATGCTCAGCATTACCTCTAAGGCAGTCAACAATGTGCATATTGAAAAATCAATCATGAGAGCTTCGGAAAAAGTCAAAGGAGGCAAAAGTCTCGCCGATAGTTTAGAAAATGATCCGCACTTTCTCCCGCTGGTGCCGAGTATGATGCGTATTGGCGAGCAATCGGGTGCACTTGAGCAGATGATGGCAAAAGTTGCTGATTATTACGAAAAAGAAGTCGATACAGAAGTGGAAACCATATCCTCTATCATAGAGCCCGTCATGATGGTGTTACTTGGAATTGTCGCATTCATCATAGTTGCCGCAGTTCTTCTGCCCATCTATGGATTAGCGGGAAAGAATGGGTTGGGTGGTGTGTAAGATATTTCACAGAACGGTCTTACTGCAGCGTGCGAGACTCAATACATGAATATCACCTATTGCAATATGCTAAACCATTCAGTATTATTTGAAGCATAAGTAGAATTAAATAAGCAAAGGGGCACTTGCTATATGCAAAAAACTACACAGCGATCTAAGCAACAGGGGTTCACAATTATTGAAGTGTTGATAGTACTAGCTATAGCCGGTCTTATTCTGCTCATTGTCTTCCTGGCGGTACCGGCATTGCAGCGGAATAGTCGGAATACTGCCATTCGGAATGATGCGTCCAATGTTTTGAGCGGTGTGAATGAGTTTCAGGCCGCGAACAATGGTAAGATGCCGTCAAATATCCCCGATCCCGGCGGCGCGACAGATGTCGTCATTGGTAACACTCCTGACAGTCCGGTGACATCTAAGGTGAGAGCCGGAACACAAATTCGGTTTAATGGGGCAGATCCCTCGGCCATTGCGGATACGGGTATCATAAATATTCGAATAAACTACGGCTGTAATGCAAATACACCTACCGCCAAACCTCGTGCTGTGGCGGCTACCTATGTCGTCGAGACTGGTGGCACCGGTGTCGCTCGTCAGTGCACAGAGAGTTAGCCTCGGTTACAATTGCAATCCGTCGGTAGTTACAAGAGCGTCCTGAGGGACGCTCTTGTGCGGTGAATAGCCACAGGCCAGCAAACTTGCTATTATGATTGAAATGGTTATCGTTTTATTTTTTTTCGGGTTATTGTGCGGAAGTTTTGTTAATGCCCTCGTTTGGAGGCTGCATGCTCAAATTAATCCAACCCATAGAAAGAATAATTCGAAACGTGCAGCCAGGCATCGGAACGCAAACTTATCAATCTGGACCGGGAGGAGCGTGTGTACGCGCTGTTACCATGTATTGGCTGCTAAAGATCTTATCCCGCTCGTTAGCTGGCTGATGTTACATGGGAGATGTCGGTATTGCCATAAAACTATTTCTCGCCAGTATCCTCTGGTGGAATGTTTCACCGGCTTGCTATTTGTTGGTTTGTTTTTGTGCTGGCCGTTTGCACTTCATGGGATTGGTTTGGTTTTATTTATCTTTACGCTCATTTGTAGCGTACTGTTTGTTGCACTAGGGGTATATGATTACAAATGGTACATTCTACCCGATAAACTAGTCTTTACTCTACTCGGGGTTGCTATCTTGCAGGCAGCTGCAATGAGTATACTTCACCGAGAGTGGCGCCTGCTTATTGATCCTGCTCTAGGTGGGATACTATTGTTCGGATTGTTTTGGTTTATTTATCAAATTTCGGACGGGCAAGGGATTGGCGGGGGAGATGTCAAATTGGCTTTGCCGCTCGGTATCATTGCAGTCAATCCAATCAAGGCGCTGCTGGTGCTTTTCTTCGCATCGATGCTGGGCACTCTAGGCAGCATACCTTTGCTAAAACAGGGAAAAGCAGGTCTACAAAAGCACATACCTTTTGGGCCATACCTCTTAGCAGCCTGTATTCTGGTAGTACTTTTTTCAGACCGTATCGGCGAGTGGTATACCAGCTCTCTATTGTGAAAGAATAATTGTCTGACCCACACTCACTTTTTTGACACATAACAAAAACGACCCTACAGTTTTGGTTACAAAAGCTAAAACAGAAAGGTCGTTTTCTAATGACTACACTACAAAAGATGGCAACTGCTGTAAAGCGGCTGCGTGCGACATACATCCCAAAAGCTAAGGCTCGTCGCTTCTTCCTCGGAGTTGAACAGTTTTCCCTTCAGGAGTTCTGTTCGCTCAACGCTGCTGGTCGAAAGCTTGGGCTGAATCGCTGGACTGGAGAAAACCGCATTCGTCGGTTAGTTACTGACGAGGAACTGCCAGTGCGCTTGCAGCGATTGTTGGTTAGCGAAGCGTTAGCTTCGCATACTGGTCGGTGGTACTGCTCTCTGGACCACTCTCAATTCGGCCCGTTTTGTATCGCCATCTTGGCGGTGTCGCATCGCAAGGGTCGAGCTATACCCATTTGGTGTCAGGTGAACCTCAGCGAAGCAGCTCTCATTGCGCCACTTCTAGTGGCGCTGGAGGGACTGTTCCATTTCCTTCAAGTTAATGCACCAGATCTGCAACTGGTACTTGTCATGGATCGCTGGTTTGCTAGTGACAAACTGTTCACTTTGTTTGCCCTGTACGATGTGCACTTCATCGCTCGTACCAAGAGCGACAAGCTCGTTCAGCTTCCCTGGGATCCCAGCTGGTGGAAGGAACCCATCCATGACATTAGTCATGAGGAATTACCCATCACGTACCATACACATAAGCTCCGACTTATTCGTTCGGATTACAATCCGAACATGAAGGATCCGGAGCCCTGGTTTTTGTTGACCAACCTACCGAGCGAGGGAACAGAGGCCCTCACCAGAAGACAAGTCCTGAACCGTTACGCAGAAAGGTTCGAAATTGAAGAAGCCTTCAAGGATGTGAAGTGGTTGCAACGATTGGAGTGGCAACGAGTCAGAAAACCACAAGTCATCCGTAACTTGCTGCTGTTTGTCTTCCTCGGTTGGTGGTTACTGTGGCGCTATGCGGTCAAAGTACTACCAAAACAACAGCAGAAGATTCATCCCAAGAAACGACTGAGCTGGTTCAAGCAAGCCTGGGAGTATATGCAACGGCTACTACGTACGCCGCTGCTACCACCGATACCGGTGGCTCATGTACGGGGAGGAGGAAAAAAGTGAGTGTGGGTCAGAATAATTGTCTATTACCATATCGCTTATGCTATACTGGGCGTATGATTAGGGGTGGCGATACCACACCGGCACAGGGTTTTACTGTTGTTGAAACGCTTATTGTCCTGGCTGTGACAAGCGCACTGTTCCTCAGTGCGGCTATACTAATAAATGGTCGGCAGCAGAAGACTGAGTTCGCCGTTGGCATACGCGGTCTCCAGCAGCAAATCCAACAGAGTATAAACGAAACACGAACCGGAAACTACCCATCAGCGGGCGGCTTTACCTGTACGGATAGCGGCCCACACAATGTTACAATTACTGCTTCGGTGGGCAAAGAACAGGGGACAAATGGCGAGTGTATTTTTGCAGGAAAAACACTAGTTTTTGACCCGGCAGATCATCCGAATAGCTTTTTTGTTTACTCGCTCGCTGCACGGAGGCTCATAAGCGGTCAAGAGGTTAAGTATGCGGCTGATGCAAAAATTACTGCCGTCGCCCCAACGAGCTCCAACCCGTCCATCCCAGATTTGACAAACAAAATTGATATACCGAATAGTATTGAGTACGTAAAGGGAAGATCTGTCGGTGCTGGTGCTTGGAATACAAATGTCCAATCATTTGCTCTGTTGTCTACATTTGCTGATTTCCAGTCGGTTGGAAATGGATCCGGGGGATCCCAGAAAATAAGACTTGCTGGATACGGAGCATGGAACCCATCCGATGAAGTAAACAACATCAATAAAGAGATGAACAACCCGTATGCCAACAGGTACCCTGCGTTTGCGAATGGCATTGAACTTTGTTTTAAGAGCGGGGGTACGAATCAGTCTGGCCTAATCACCATTTCCAATGGGTTAGAAGTGAAGCTGAGCATAAAAAATGGGACTGGGTGCTGAAACAATGCGTGTTTTTAAAGCTCATGCGCGAAGGAAGCAGGCAGGCGATACCATTGTCGAGGTGCTGATAGCGGTTGGTATTGTGAGTATGGTGCTTGTGAGCGCCTATGCGGTTACGAATCGTAATGTTCGCGCATCACAGGAGACCCAAGAACAAATGTATGCCCAAAAACTTGCCGAACAACAAGCCGAACTATTGCGCTCAACTAGTATTTCGTCTGGTGGCGGCTGTTTTAATAGTACTAATGTGTTCGTTATTTCGGCGCCTCATAGTGCGGCTTGTGAACGGAGTAACGGGGGGGCTAAATACGGGGTATCTATTACGAACTCTGGTTCGCGCTACAAGGTAAACATCGACTGGGTGACGCTAGGAGGTGGAACCTCGAATGTAACAATATACTATTGGACGGCAGGGTGATGAAACGTTTACGTACTATCCAAAGTGACTTGCGGGGATTTACGATAACGGAAATGATGATTGCGACGATGGTGTTTTCTGTTATCTTGCTCGTTATCTCTATGGGTATTGTGTCTTTCAGCAATCGTTACTATAAAGCCTCAAACCAATCAACAACACAAAATACAGCTCGATCAATCATTGATTCTATAAGCCAGGCTATACAGTTTGGTACCGCAAATGTGTTCCCAAGCGGGGTAAATAACTATTTTTGCGCTGGTGGAAATCTATTTATGTTTGATACCACAGGGGCAATGTATACCGGCTTAGCAGGCCAAAGAGGGGTATATATGGTGCCAATGGATGGAATAGCGATGGCGGGTAGCTTATGCCACAATCAGTCTTTGCTTTCTGGCCAGCAGTTACTAGGCGAACGGATGCGCATAACACAACTTTCGGTTGTACAGATACCTGCCGTATCAAATATGTATAGCATAAGCATCTCAATCGCATATGGTGACAATGATCTTCTGTGCGCCCCGTCCACGCACCCATCGAGTTGTGATTCAACAGCTGTTACGCTGACAGATGCACAGCTACGGGCTTCGCCAGATGTTACCTGTAAGGGCAGAACCGGATCGCAGTTTTGTGCAACAAGTCGATTGACGACAACTGTTCAAAAAAGGGTGTAAAAAGCACGGGGGTCGTGTACAATGAAAGTAACCATGAGTAGCTTAGTGATAAAGGACGATAAAGGACTCGTTTCGTTCATGATTACCATCATCATGATGCTTGTCATCACGCTCATCGTTATTGGCTTTACGCAGGTCTCGAATCGTAACCGTAGGGAGTCGCTTGATCGCCAGTTGAGTACTCAAGCATTCTATGCTGCAGAGTCTGGCGTAAACGAGGCGCTCAAAGTGCTTCGAACGAGTCCAACTGCAGAACAGAGTATTTGTGACGGTGTTGTTTTCCCCGCACAATCATTGAGCGTAAACCCATCCGTCAAATACACCTGTGTTCTTGTCGATCCATTTGTGCCAGATATTATCACTGGCCTGAATGCTATGTCCTCGACGGTTTTCCCTTTTGATACAGTTGATGCTGGCGGTAATCCAGTAGCTACAACGAGATTAACATTCAAGTGGTCCCAGCCCCAAGGTGGTCCGACATCAACTGCCGGTTGTCCTCTTGGAAGCGGTCAATTCAGATCGTCCATAAGCTACAGCTGTAATTATGGGTTACTTCGGGTGGATATCGTCAAAGCACCGTTTAACTTTTCGGGCGGCGCTGCATCTCTTAATGCCTTGACTTCTACATTTTTCTTGCAACCTACAAGAGCTGGTGGCGGGCCGGCCTCGTATAGCATCGGTTCATCGAACGCGTATATTATACCTTCGCCCTGTGTTGCTGCAACCGCATCTTGTACGGCATCAATTCCACTGAGTGCTGGTTCCCAGGTAGCAAATTATAACGCGCGGTTTACCATGTACTATCGTGACGCAGAGACAGTCACGATTGATGCATTTAATGGTGCCACATCCCTTGATTTCAAAAATGCACAAGCAAGCATAGACTCCACCGGTAAGGCGATTGATGTTTTGCGTAGAATAAAAGTTCGCGCTCGGTTAAACACGCCAGACCCGACATTACCCCCCGGCGCAATACAATCCCAATCCAGCGTGTGCAAAAGATTTACGGCTGCGCCGGGACTGTACGCGTCTTTCTGCCCATAGCACTTTTCTGTGGGAATCTCGTGGGCTAGGCCATTCCTGTATTGTCTTGTCGCGATGAAGGCTTTGATGATTCATAGCCTCTGGTTATGCCAAGTTCGGATTAAGGAAATATTACATATGGTGGAATTTTTCGTGGACGGCTTTTAGGTGTGGGTCGGTGACGTGGGTGTAGATTTGCGTCGTAGAGATGTTGCTGTGGCCGAGCATGGCTTGAACTGAGCGCAGATCGGCACCGTTCATGAGCAAATTTGTTGCAAATGAGTGGCGCATGGTGTGTGGGCTGACGTGTTTGGTGATGCCGGCGAGTAGGGCGTAGTGCGCGACAAGGCGCTGGACGCTTCGAGCGGTGAGGCGATGGAAATTACCGCTGCGGTCAACAGTTTTCCGGCCACCGTAGCGCATAAAAAGCGGTTTTGTTGTATCGGTACGCTTGTCGAGATACTGCTGAAGCCAGTCGGCTGCCACTGCGCTAATGAAAATGGGCCGGTCTTTTTGGCCTTTTCCCCGTACCATGAACTCGCGGCGTTTGAGGTTAATGTGATCGCGGTCGAGCCCTACAAGTTCAGACACGCGCAGGCCTGAGCTAAAGAGGAGCTCCAGGATTGCTCTATCGCGTAGTCCGGCCACTGTGTTCGAATCGGGCTGGTCAAATAGACGCTGGAGTTCTTCTTCATTTAGGAATGTCACTTGGGGTCGTTTCGTCCGGGATAGCTCTATGGTATCTGGTGCCATGCACTTCATTTCGCGTTTATGACAAAATTTTAGAAAGCTACGCAGGGCAATGAGGTGGTAATTTAGCGTTGTTTTTTGTAGCTCATCGTTTACATTGGTACCAAGTCGGTTCAGCCACAATCGCCATTTACGTACCAGTTCTTGGTCTATATCCTGCACGGTGATGTCACCGGCGTAGTCGGCAAGGCGCGTTAGGTAGTGGTCGTAATTGCGAATCGTTTTCTGCGAACGGTTTTGTTCAATCTCAAGATATTCTAAAAAATCTGTTTTAGCTTTGATAAACTGCATACGCTTCATTGTACACCAGATTGTGCGACGTTGGCAGCAAACAGCTCATCTGTTACAATGCTAGGAAAAGAAAGGATTCTATGGAACAAACCCTCGTTGTTTTTAAACCAGATGCCGTCATGCGCGGCGTGGTAGGAGAGATTATGACGCGTTTTGAGCGCGCCGGCTTCAAGATAATTGGCATGAAGATGGTGCAGCCCGATCATGACCATTTTCATGGGCATTACGAAGGCATTGGTACACTCAAAACACGTAAGGGCGACGAAATTTTTGAAAGCCAGCTTGCAGCTATGGAGGTTGGTCCGGTGATTGCTATGGTGCTGGAAGGTGTTGAGGCAGTGGAGTTTGTGCGGAAGATGGTTGGCGATACGCAGCCAAAAACCGCGCTCCCTGGCACGATTCGCGGAGATTACGCCCATGTTACTTACGGTCAGGCAGCGTCGGCAGGGTTTGGTGTGGCAAACCTGGTACATGCCTCGGCAACTACCGAAGAAGCCGAGAAGGAAATAGATCATTGGTTTAGTGATAGTGAACTTTTTGCCTACGAAACGGTACACGAATTCTTCACGCAGCCGCGCAAAAAGGCTAAGTAACCCTTTATAATTGAGCACTTATTGTGCTCACAAGTCCCGATAGTTCAACGGATAGAATAACTCCGTCCTAAGGAGCAGATGTTGGTTCGGCGGACGAGGAACGGAATCAAATACATGCTTGCATGTATTTGACGAGTACCGCAGGGAGGAGTGCGCTGTAAGCGCGCGTATCCCGGCGTAGCTGGAAGCGAACCGGTGCTATGATAAGATTATGGTGTGTCCCGATAGTTCAACGGATAGAATAACTCCGTCAAATGCACCCCATGAAATCTGGTGATTTCATGGGGACCCCGCTAGAATACATATACGCCCCGGTAGCTCAATGGATAGAGTAGCTCCGTCCTAAGGAGATGATATAGGTTCGATTCCTTTCCGGGGTACCAAGCGACTCACCATGAATACAAAACCATACGATGTTATTGCATTTGGAGGCCTGTACCTCGATATTAACACCTCTGGATTGCCATTTGACCACAGTGGCATACCGGTCGAAACTGAGATACTCGGTAGTAAATACGTAGCCCTACCAGGGGGTTCTGGGGTTAATTTTGTTCGGCGACTGCAGCGTTTTGGGCTAGCGGGTTTATTTATTGGCATGAAGGGGGGTGATGCTACCGGAGCGCTGGTTGAACAACTTCTTGCAGATGAACGTATAGCCGCTTGCCTTATTTCTGATGAAGGTGCTCAGACAAATGTTGGTCTAAATATGGTTAGTAACGATGGCGACCATGCGGTGTTCAGTGTGGGGAGCGCAAACCAAGCTCTAACGGCTCAATTGCTACTTCCCGAGCTCGCAAAAGAACTCACCAGTGAAACATTCTTGTATTTTGGTACGTTATACAAGCTAGACGGACTTTCGGCTCATTTTATGGACATTGTTGCGCTGGCGAAAAAGCAGCAGACGACAATGGTAGTGGACCACGGCAGAATTACACCCGGCGTGCTGGCAGAGCGGTACGAACAAGTCAGAGAAGTGGTGTTGGCTGCAGACTATTATTTACCGAGTAAAGCCGAATTCCTCGAGACTTGGGAGGTCAGTAGTATCGAAGCGGGGCTTCGCATGTTGCAGGAGCGAGCACCGCAGCTCATAACAGTAGTTAAAGATGGTTCCCGTGGAGCGCACTATCTAGAGGATGGTATGGTAAAAACCGTACCTGCCGTAAAGGGCATCCACGCGGGTAACGTCACAGGCGCCGGCGATACCTTTAACGCAGGCTTCATAGCTGCCCTGAAACAGGGTCAAACATTTTCATTGGCCGTAGCACATGGTTGTGAAGTAGCGGCTGCGCACATAGCAAATCAACTCCCTTAGGGGCGAAATCTGCTACAATACGCTTATGGCCAAAGAAAAACTGGCAAAGCTAACAGCGGCAGGTCGCGCAAAATACTTTGAAGACCAAATGGATGACGAAGAGGTGCTGTACGTGTTTCGCAAGCACCCGATTGTGATGCGGAAAGGACTTGTGATTGGGTCACTTGGCCTGCTTGTCGGCCCTCTATACACACTTATACTGACATACACCCAGCCAAACAATCCGCCGAGCATGACATTTTTTTACGTGAGTTTTCTTGCAAGTGTTGCGCTGAGTGCACTCCTGTTTTTCCCCTCCTGGATGAGCTGGCACTTCAGTGTGTTCATAGTAACAACGGAGCGGTTTATTCAGATAACGCAAAAAGGGTTTTTCCACCGGAGTGTTGTCGATATGGGTCTGAACCAGATACAGATGGTTAATTATGAAGTCAAGGGGCTGCAAGAAACGCTTCTGGGGTATGGTACTATAATGATGCAAACATTCGTGGGGGACCTGCTGATTCACTATATACATCATCCAGCAAAAACCCAGAAACATTTGCTCGAAATACTGCGCAAAGAAGGGGTGGAAGCGGCCGGTATGCCGCAACACGAGGTATAGTCCATATGAAGAAGTTGTCGCTAAAGAGGGGTGTGAAAACGGGTCGCACAAAAAAAGTGCGCACTATTGTGCCGCAGGTGGCCCAGCGCTTCCGCAAGCCCACACTGCAGCAACAGACAGAGGCGGCTCTGAGCAATGTTCCGCGTATAACAAACGAAACTGTTGCGGAGCATAGGGAAGAGGTTCTGAAGGGCGCCCGTAAATATAAGTACCCTTTGGAGCATTCAAAACACCGTATCGTCATAGTATCTTCCGTCTTGCTGGTAGCTGCACTGATAGGATTTTTTGTCTATACCGGCCTGAGTCTGTATAGGTACCAGTCAACCTCTTTGTTTATGTACCGCGTTAGCCAAGTCCTTCCGCTTCCCGTCGCAAAAGCGGGGGGTAGATGGGTCTCGTACGAAAGTTATCTTTTTGAGCTAAGGCGTGTTATGCACTACTACGAAACACAACAGCAGGTAGACTTTACGACAGATACTGGAAAGCGACAGCTCGAGACGTATCGACCGCGTGCATTAGACCAGGTGATTGCGTTTGCATACGTGAAAGATTTGGCCGCACAGAACAACGTTCGGGTGGCCGAGCAGGAGGTAAATGATGCCATAGCCGTGCTACGAACGCAGAACCAGCTTGCAGCAGGCGATGATGAGCTTGAAGCCGTTATGCAGAAGTTCTTCGGCTGGTCATTAGGAGATTTACGACGCCAGCTTCGTGACGAGCTTCTGGCGCAAAAGGTTGCGGCTAAGCTTGATACAGTGGCGTTCTCAAAAGCCCAAAATGTAGTGTTACAACTAAAAAACGGAACTGACTTTGCTGCTCTTGCCGCCCAATCTTCAGACGACGCAAACACAAAAGCGAATGGTGGCCAGTACACTGATGCTGCCATCAGTATGAAGAGCCAAGAAGTTCCACCCCGGGTGGTACGTGAGCTGGGTAAGCTTCAGCCTGGAGCGGTTTCGGGTATTATCACAACTCCAACTTCGTTTGAGGTTGTAAAACTGCTGAGCAAAGAAAATGGTGCTTATAAAGCGGCACATATACAAATAACGTTTTCCCCCATAGAATCTTTTGTTCAGCCCTTACAGAAAAAGAATCCACCCAAAAAGTTTATAAAAGTAGAACTCCCGAAATAGTTGCAATTTTATTGCTAGCTTGGTACACTGACCTCTGTTAGTTTCGCTCTGTCTACTGCGTAGCAGGGGAAAAGAACTGCCAGGGTTGATATTTGCCTTACCGGCTCTGTGCAAAGTGTGATTTCCAAAACTCCAATCCAAGGAGCGAAGCGGATGAATGGAGTTTTGAGAGGAGTGGCTGGCTGAGGTTGTAGCTCAGTGAAAGAAGCATTTTGCTTGTTTCACTGTAGCGGAAACCATTGCCATGCCGCGACGAGCGCCCGTAGTGAAGAGGCCTATCACGCCTCGTTTGATCCGGAGGAGATCGCCGGTTCGGCGGACGAGGAACGGAGTCAAAAAGATGCTTGCATGTTTTTGATGAGTACCGCAGGGAGGAGCCCGACAAAGGAGGGCGTTTGTCCTAGTCGGGCCGACCTAATTAACAAAATAATCTGGTACAATTACACCTGTATGCGCCCGTAGTGAAGAGGCCTATCACGCCTCCCTGTCACGGAGGAGATCGCCGGTTCGAATCCGGTCGGGCGCGCCACTAAAAAAGTCTCACCAAAGGTGGGGCTTTTTTAGTGGTCTGCACGTCGGTTTGAGCCGGCGATTAGTGAGCGCAGCGAACGTAGATTGCCGGTTCGATGACAAGGAGCACGCGCAGGAGCTCGCTCCGAGCATGCGACGCGGGCAGTAGCAAAGCGTTCATCCGGTCGGGCGCAGGGGGAAAGGCGAAGTCGGTATTCACAAAATATCTCTTACGATCTCTATTGACAGGCTAGACTGTCTAGATTACAATAGGATTATGACATGGCAACTCCAAGAAGCGAAAAACAAACTGAGCAGCGTCGTAGATATAGCTCTCAGTCAGGGGCCGCAAATTATAAGTCGGCGCGGGAAAAACACAGCTGTAGTAGTGAGTTACGCCGACTATCGTCGTATGCTTCAGCCGGCTCACCGCCTAAAGACGGCGCTAAAGAAGGCAGATTTTTCTGGGCTCGACCTGGCCCGCGACAGAGCAGTGGTAGGTCGACAGACAGATGAAGGGGTGGTTCAGTGATAGGATATTTGGTTGATACAAACGTCCTTAGCGAATTAGCCAAACCGGCTCCGAACTCCGAAGTGAGCGCTTGGTTTTCCCAAGTGAGTGAGCTAGAGCTCTTTACATCATGCCTGGTGCTCGGGGAGATAGAAAAAGGGATTATGCTTCTAGAAGACGACATGAAACGTCGGCAACTGACTACTCAACTACAAGATATACAAGACGCTTTTGAGGGCCGTATCATCTCACTCGATGTGATAGCGGCAAAACTGTGGGGTGATTTGACGGCTGTAGGGAGTAAGGCTGGCAGAACCCCTCCCATTATCGACGCCATGTTGGCCGCACAGTGTCTCGCCCATAACCTGACATTGGTTACGCGCAACCTCAAAGATTTTGAGCAGTTTGCTGGGCTTCAGGTGTATTCTCCCTGGGTCTGATGCTTGGATATTTCGACCATCAGGCAACGAGCAGTCAAATGGGGCTGAACTCAAAACCTCATTTTTGTAATAAATATCTCTGTAACAGATAGAATTACATATGCACACCAGTGATATTTCTTCTTGCGCATTAAAATTCGGTGTCGTATACTTCGAATTACAACAGAGGTAATAAGGGAGATATATATGGCAAAAGCAAATCACGTAAAAGGTTTTGTGGATTTTGTTCGCGAGCAAGGCGTCGTTGGTCTAGCGGTCGGTTTGGCTATCGGTACTGCGGCAGGTGCGGCCGTAAAAGAGATTGTTGATCAATTTATTAGTCCAATAGTCGGTTTTATTCTCGGCGGTGCTGACTTAAACGGACTAGAGTGGAACACCGGGCTTAGCCGCGGTGGAGAAGACCTTATCTTCGGCTGGGGAGCAATCCTTGGTGCGGTGATTACGCCCTTGGCAACGGCATTTGTGGTCTACCAGATTGTCCATATGGCCAAGCTTGACCGCATGGATAAGAAAAAAGACTAATTTTCTTTTTGCACTATAAAAAAGCCCCTCAATAGGGCTTTTTTATATGGGGTTGTACACCTCGTGCCTACTCCGTTATACTTTACAGCGTTGCCACCTTAGCTCAGTTGGTAGAGCATCTCATTCGTAACGAGAAGGTCGCCAGTTCGATCCTGGCAGGTGGCTCCACGTCGGAATATGTTACAACCTCACCTGACTTTCGGCAATCAAGTGGCCAAAAGTCAGGTGGGGCTTCGCACAGTTCCTCCTCACGAAATTCCATTCAGTCGCTTACGCTCCTTGGATTGGAATTTCGCACCCGGACAAAGTCCGGGCTAAAGGGTTTTTTGAAAGGACGGATTTATTCCGGCTTTTCAAAACTAACTAAAGGGAAAAGAGAAGCAAAGCGATGAGAAAAACCGTAGGTTTGTCTCATTACGCGGGTGTCGTATAACGGCTATTATGTAGCCTTCGTGAAGGCTGAGACGGGGTGAGACCCGCCCGTGGCGGGTCGCAAGGAAATCTTCCGGAGCAAGCTGGCTTGCTGCCGTGAAGTTTCGGGTGAAATATGCCAGTGGCACATTGCAAGGACGCCTTTCGATGAAAGCTGCGCTTTCAATAGGGAAGCGTCGGGGTCGCTGAAAGTGACCACCGAAGGTGAGTCGACTCCTGTAGAACCCCCATTTATGTTATGATAACAGGCAAGCGGGTGTCGTATAACGGCTATTATGTAGCCTTCCCAAGGCTGAGACGGGGGTTCGACTCCCCCCACCCGCACCAGGCAAAAGGCCTTTCCGAAAGGAAAGGTTTTTTGTATGGTTCTGGGCTGGGTGAGGCGAACGCGAGCGCCAGTGGCGCTAAGCCGCCCTTGCCCTGCGACCATGGGAGCAGGGTTTCACCGAAGGTGAAAGGTCGACTCCCCCCACCCGCACCATAACCCGTTTATAGTCACGTACCGATTACCTATAAAGATTACTGATAGTTCTGCTACAATACAGTATTAGATTTATGTCATCGCAAAAACATTTTATTCAAGACCGGTCGGCGTTGTTGCTGGTGAGCCTCAATGCGTTTTTGGCGTTGGCGGCCCTAGTTCTTGTGGCGCTCAAGCTCGATTCCAGCAAGGGAACGGTTAATTACATTGTGTCGTTCCGTTCATCTCTAGGGTTTGATGGCTATACGCAGGGAACGGCATGGGATATCGTGAGTTTTATGGTTGCTGCCGTTCTTATTTTCACGGTTGGGTTGGCACTGGCGTATCGCACCTACAAAATAAAGCGCGAACTTTCCTTGGGAGTGCTTGCACTTACATTACCACTGCTGGTGTTGCTCATAATTGTCAGTAACGCACTGCTTCTCCTCCGATAGCATGACCGACTTAAAGACAGCATACTCTCAATTGCACCAGCCTTGCCTTTCAGACGCACCCTGTATGCCCGTTTCATTCGTCGCCATATCCCCAGGATATGCCTCCTCACGAAAACGACCATCCAGAGCACGTCTGCAAAGCCAATCAGAGGGGCAATTGAGAGTATGATGTCTTTAGAAATCCCACGCGAGCAGGACAGGAAGGGGCACTATAGGTTCTTTGAAATTCTGCCCGGCGCACTCAGCTGGAGCATGTTAGCACTGCCGTTCATACTGAGCTTTATAGATGTTAGAATTGCCGCCTTGTTCATGTTTATTTATGTCCTTATCAACTTCGCCAGGGGCGCCGCTAGTGCGGTTCGCTCTATGCAGGGTTTTCGCACACTAAAACAACACCAAAAACTACCGTGGCCGACCATGCTCAACGAACTTGCACAGGGCGTGATACCCCCTCGCGTGAAGCGACCAAAGTGGCATCACTATGCTACTGCGGGCACCAAAGAGAGGCCGCTGCTTATGGAGCCAGACCAGGTTGTGCACGCCGTTATTATTGCTACCTATAAAGAATCTCGTGATGTGCTTGGACCGACTATAGAGGCGTTGCTGGCGTCTGAATTTAACATGAAGCAAGTTATCTGCATACTTGCCTACGAAGAACGCGGCGGGGAAGCGACAGAACTGCAAGCAACTGAGCTGATGAAGCAGTACCAATCGCGGTTTATGGATGCATTTGCGGTGAAACACCCCTCAAATATACCTGGAGAGATAATTGGCAAAGGTGGTAATGTGACGTATGCTGGCCGGGCGCTTGAGACTTATTTAAAAAAGAACAAAATTGACCCGCTGCGAGTGGTTGTCACAACGCTCGATGCCGATAATCGGCCAGACAAACACTATTTAACAGCGCTCAGTTATGCCTACATTGTTTGTCCAGACCCCGTACACTCATCGTTCCAGCCCGTTGCGCTCTTTTCGAATAATATCTGGGATCCGCCAGCGCCTATGCGCGTTCTTGCAACCGGTAACTCTATATCGCACCTTGTGTTTTCACTTCGGTCTCATGCGCTTAGGAATTTTTCGGCACATGCTCAGCCGATGGTTGCGCTACAAAAAACCGATTTTTGGAGCGTGCGCACCATAGTGGAGGATGGTCATCAATTCTGGCGCTCCTACTTCCGTTTTGAAGGGAACTACCGGGCGCTGGCGCTCCATTTGCCCATCTACCAAGACGCTGTGCTCTCAGACACCTACTGGAAAACGCTGAAAGCACAGTTTTTGCAGTATAGGCGCTGGACGTACGGCGCCTCTGACCTTGCCTACGTGGTTCACATGGGGTTCTTCCGTAAAAATACCATACCAAAACGTGACCTTATAGCAAAAACGTGGCGGCTTCTCGAGGGGCATGTGACCTGGGCTGTCGGGCCCATACTAGTTCTTTTCGGTGGATTTATACCGGTACTTTTTCACCCAAAAAGCTATGCCGCCCTAGAGTTGCCACTCATTGTTAGTCGTATACAGACGTTTGCAATCTTCATTGCGGTTGTAACCGTGTTTTTGGCGCTAAAGACCCTGCCCCCAAAGCCAGCCCACTATAAGCGGCATAGAAATATCTTCATGTTGCTTCAGTGGGCCTACTTACCATTTACCACACTTATTTTTAATTCATTTGCTGCGCTGTATTCGCAAACACGGCTTATGCTTCGGAAATACATATCAAAGTTCGACGTAACAGATAAAGCAGTTGTTTCTAGAGCAGCCGACGGTAGCACCAGCAAAAAACTGTAGCTCCACGGTGTGGGTTGGTTACTTAGCGAGTTCGTCTACCGGAGTTTATGCCGAGCTAGGGGTATGGTAGGCCCTGTAGTGTGCTGCGGCCAATGCGTCAAAGCGGCTGAGCACGGTGTATGTCTCTGCTGTAATGTTCGCAACCTCTACAACTCCATTTTCGGCTGTGGTCAGCAATGCTTGTGTAACCGTAGTCGCTAGGGCTGCAGCGTCGCCTACGGCAGTCGGGCGGTGTCCGAGTGATGTAGCGAGGCTGACGAGCAGTATATCTCTTTCAAACGGCTCTAGGCCTGATTTACGTTTTACGACTATTGTCGCCGAGTAGTCAATGCGTTCGTTTGTCGTAAACACGGCACCGCAAGCACTACACTTACGCCGTCGCCATATTTGGTTTATGCGTTTCTGCGGCCGAGAATTCACGACCTCGGTCTTACCGCCACAATAGAGACATACCATGTCTACATGTTGACATATCGCTTACGAAAATACTAGTGGAAAACATGACATGAATAGTGGAAAACGAAAACCCGGTCTTCTTACGAAGACCGGGGCATTGTCCTATGAAGGGAACCGGTACCTATGCAGTCCTTACCCGGCGTACGCGCACAACACGCTTAACGCTTGGGAGTTCTTCATAAAACAACTGGAAGCCCGCAAGCGAGCTTGGTTGTTTTGTACTCAGTGAAAACACCTCGTTTAACGTGGTATAGTCTAGCAAACAAGGACTTGCAAGTCAAGCATAAACATTGTATACATAAGCAGTATAACAGAGGTAATGCTTCATATCACATTAGTTCGCATCCGTCTGTAATTTGTTTGTTGCACCATGAAAAAAGCCAGCTTTTGTTAGCCTCATACCTTGGTGGGCGGTATAAGAAGCCGCTCCGTCTCTTCCAAGGCTGCCTTCCCAGAGCGAGCTCCTGCGGGAGTAGCCTTTCCACCAAACCATCGCTCGCTATGCAGGGCTCTCCTACTCGTCAGCACCATAGAAAAACCCCTATTCAGGGGTTTTTCTATGGTGGGCGATGTAGGATTCGAACCTACCACCTCCACAACGTCAATGTGGCGCTCTAGCCAAATGAGCTAATCGCCCGAGGGTGGGTGGAACATACGAAATATACCAGATGGGACGGAGTAATTCAACCGTCACAGCATGCTATGACAGTTGTACACTCACGAATTTGAGGGTATATCACGGCCGATATAAAAATTGCGAAAGTGGGTTATCCACTTATCCACAGCTGCATATAAAAAAGTCCAAAAAAGTACTAGCATCATGCAGCTAGTGTGTGTATACTAGCATCTGAGGTGAGGTTTTGCCGAGAGGTTTTACCACACTAAGAATCGGACGTCTTTGCGAGAGCGTCCGATTTTTGTTTACAGGTTGTTTCTTCTCGACCAAAGCTGGAAGTGGTATAGTGAGAGGCAAGTGATGACGTGGATTCACCACCCACAGAGCTTCGTCGGTGTGGCAACAGAGTACGATAACTACAGTTGCAAGAGTAAACGCCCCAGGTGGAACCTCCGGATATCACCGGACCCGAGGCACGCTAGAGAAGACAATAAGTCTAATCAGCGTGTTTTTTAATTTTTCGGAGAAGGTCCAATGAAGGTTAGCAAACTGTCAAACGCAACATTTGAGTCACGGGAAGGATATGAAAGAGCTATCCTCTTTAATGATGATGATTTTGGGTCTGCAACTAAACTACAACTAATGCGCTTGGCTGCTGGGAAAACTATTCGCCCACATCATCACGTTCAACGTACGGAGTGTTTCAGGATAGTGTCTGGTGAGGGTCAGATAAAAGTGAATGGGCAAGTGGTGGCAACATCACCTGACGATATAGTGCTCTGTGAGCCTGGGGATGTGCACGAATTTATCAACCTATCTGCAACAGAGCCACTTACCTTTCTGGTTATTCGTACAAATGATCCTGGTAATGAAGATATGATATGGGAAAAGTAAATCCAGCTAAGAAGTCTCTTGCAGAGCGTGTAATCAACATTGTACTTATTGTTCTTATCGGTCTTATTATTGGCACTTGGCTGTCTTCATTGCACATACAAACCGGTGTGCTTCCTGTAAAATTTGGTAACCAAGTATATGCAGATGTAATTACAAACCCTGCTCCGCAAACGTGGTGCTCGGAAAGTGACCGCCAGCCAAAAGAAGTGTATGCCGGCTGGCCATTTGTTCGTACGAGTATGGTTGATGACACGGCGTGCAGCAGATTCGGGTCTTTTAGCTATGAATATTTGTATCCGATGGGTGAGGGCGCGAATATACTTGTCGGCATATGCCTAGGAGTCGGGTTGATAAAAGTTTGGTTTTTGCTTATGCGTGTGTTCATGGGAGTACTAGGGGATAATCCAAGGTATGCAGAAAGAAATCACACGATTGCTGGTCTTTTGATTTATATAGTACTTGGCTGTCTCGTATGGATTAGCATAGTAGTGCCCAGCATGAGTCCACCATCATCTCCCTATATTAAATCTGCAATGCCATTTTTAATAAATATTCCTGGTGAGACAATCCGCATATTGCGTAGCGATACGACACTTTCTCCCGCAGATTGTATGGGAGTGACTTATGGGCGTGAATTCAAACAGTATTATGGTTTTCCGATTATCACAAAGGTAAGGGTGGTTGCACCAGATAATCCATGCTTGGCTGTAAAATATATCGAAACTGCGTATCCAATAGGCATATGGATCAATATTTTGACGGTCACAGTACTTTTTATTCGCGGCTACTTTAAGACAAAACAAATAATTTTGGCTGACATAGAGATTGCCGAAGAGAAGGGGAGGATTACGTGAAACGATCATTAACCGATAGCAAGTTGATAACGTATTAATGAAAGTAAGGAGAGAAATGAGTAATAGTCAAGACGATCTGTATGCTATGAGGCATAGTTTGGCGCATATTCTGGCGACGGCGGTGCAAGACCTGTGGCCAGAGGTAAAGCTGGGCGTGGGGCCAGTGGTAGAGAATGGTTTTTATTACGATATCGACCTTGGGCCAGAGTTAAAACTCAGCGAAGACGATTTTCCACGTATAGAGGAGAAAATGCGCGAAATAATTGGCTCGGCGCAGCCATTTGAGCAGTTTACTATGCCGGTGCAAGAGGCGCTACAATGGGCTCGGCAGTATGGTCAGCCGTATAAAGAAGAACTGCTTAATGACCTACAGCGTGAGGGCACAACGCTCGCTAAAGACCTAAACGCCGCACTCATGGGTTTACCGGCGGGCATAGTGGGCTCTACGGCTCCGCAGGCAGTGACGGAGGTGAGTTTTTACCGCAACGGTGATTTTACCGACCTCTGCCGTGGCCCGCACGTGGAATCGACCGATAAAGTTGGGGCATTCAAGCTTATGCGTGTGGCCGGGGCGTACTGGCGCGGCAAAGAAACCAACCCGCAAATGCAACGGGTGTACGGTGTGGCATTTGAGACGCCCAAGGAGCTAAGGCAGTATCTGGATATGCTGGAGGAAGCCAAAAAGCGTGACCACCGTAAACTTGGTACCGAACTAGACCTGTTTGTCTTCTCTGACTTAGTAGGGCAGGGGTTACCCCTGTGGACGCCACGCGGTATGACGCTAAAAAACCAGCTTGATGCCTTTGTGCAGGAGCTACGCGACGAACGAGGTTTCCAGCAGGTGGGCGTGCCGCATATAACCAAAAAGGATCTCTACGAGCGCAGTGGGCACTGGTCGAAGTTTAAGGATGAGCTGTTTCGCATTACCACGCGCGAGGGGCACGAGTTTGCCATGAAGCCCATGAACTGCCCACACCACACCCAGATTTACGCGAGTCAGCCACGCAGCTACCGAGACCTACCTATTCGCTACCGAGAATCAACCATGGTCTACCGGGACGAGCAGAGTGGTGAGCTGGGTGGCTTGAGCCGCGTACGGGCCATTACCCAAGATGACGCGCATGTGTTTTGTCGCACTGGCCAGGTAGAAGCAGAGGTACAACAGCTGTGGGATATTATAGAAACGTTTTATCAGGCTGTTGGTTTCGATGACCTAACGTACCGGCTTTCCACGCACGACCCCGATGACATGAGTAAATACGCTGGGGGGAGTGAAAGGTGGGGGTCCACGGTCGCTCAACTCGAGAATATTCTGAAGTCAAAGGTGGGTGATAAGTACTATGTGGGCGTGGGTGAGGCGGCATTTTACGGCCCTAAAATTGACTTCATGGGGCGAGATGCGCTGGGGCGTGAGCACCAAGTAGCGACCATCCAGCTAGATTTCAACCAGCCCGAAGGCTTTGACCTAACTTGCGTGGGCGAAGCTGGTGAGCCGGAGCGAATAGTAATGCTGCACTGCGCAGTAATGGGCTCGCACGAGCGTTTCCTAAGCATATACATAGAACATACCGCTGGTCGGTTCCCGGTGTGGTGTGCGCCAGAACAAGTGCGTATTTTGAGCGTTAACCAGGAACCCTCAACGGTGGAGTTTGTAGAGAAACTGCGCGAACAGGGCAGGGCGCTTGGCTTACGCGTAACCGTAGACAACAGCAACGAATCTGTCGGCAAAAAAATTCGCACCGCCGAGATGTGGAAGGTGCCGTACGTGATTGTGGCCGGGGAGAAAGAAGTAGGAGGCGGGGAACTAACGCCACGCATTCGCAAAGATCTGGTGGTAAACGAAGAAGCCAAAAGCTATACTGCCGGAGAGTTCCTGAAAACGGTCGCTCACGAATCCAAATCCCGCGTGAGTAAAACATCACTGTGATATAACTGTTGTATGTTAAAAATATTGCCTAGGCTTGAGGTTGTCTATGCTGTCAGCGATCTTGATGGCGTTTGGACGGATATCGCGGGTGCAGTTACGTCGTTCGGTAATAGAGTATTAGGCCTCCAGCTGGAACGTGGCGATTATTTCCGTTGCAAAGAAAATATTCCATCGCTCTTTGGGTTTAACCCCGATATACCCGCCCATATGCAAGAGGCTCGTAACCATTGGCAAAGATTTTGCGAGGAAGAAATGCCGCATCTGCCACTTCTCCCAGGAGCAGAGCAGTCTATTCAGGCATTCAGAATCGCCGAGGAGCTACTGGTTGCTTCAGGAATACGTCTCGTGAAAGATATCTGGACCGGACGCACGAATGAAAACCATGTAATCACAAGGCACTGGAAAGAAGTACATCTGCCGATTATGCGTCATGTAAGGCACGCAAAGGACTGGAGGCTTCCAAATGCCCACTTAATTTCCAAAGCAAGCACGAGTTTCGCACTTTCACCCATTCAACCGGGCAGCCAGCGCAAGCTGGATGCCTGGTTTTATGACCTCCCAATCTTGTTGGTATAGCGTCGTTTGGTCAATTAGCCTTCTCTTATGTTTTCGTACCCAGGTAAGCAAAGCTAACCCAATGTGGTTTCTTTGGGCTCGGCCAAGATTGGCCTGACAGCGGGATAAGCCACAGGTTTGTTTGAGCTCTCGATGCAGTACCTCGACACTCCAACGGCGCTCGAAGTATTTCTTGACTTGTTCGCGGGTGAGGTCAGTACGACTTGTACCAACATAATCCGTGCGGCCGTTACTGGCCTCAAACCGGAAGACTCTGATCCACCCATAGCCTTTCAGATATGTCACCAAGCCTGTATCTGGTATATCTAACTCTCTGAGCTGGATATGTGGCTTACCGACTAACCGGTTGCTCCTCAGCCCCATGACCCAGTCCCAGCCATGAGAGCGAACTGCCTTAAGGTTTTTTAGAGAGCCGTACCAGCTATCCGCAACAACCATCTCCGGGCGTAGCCCTCTCTGTCTTGTGCTACTCAGCATATCCTGGAAGTGATCATTCTTAGTCTTGCCGTCTTCTGGCGGGTTCCAGATGCGGTAGTCCATAGGAATGTAGTGTTCTGTATCTACTTGCCACAACGCATTTACAACGCCAATCCCTCTGGTGATGTCATGCTTACTTCCCGCATACTGCCAGTTCACAAGCTCCATCTTGCCGCTTCGGCTTTTGTCGATGACGACATCATCGAAGACCAAAATGCCAGGAGTGGCGCGAACTTCCTTAGCGGCAGCTTGCCACAGGTCTTTGGGCTGTATCTTTTCAGATGCTAGCCAACGGGAGACGCTGTCGTGAGAGAGCATGGCATTGTCTGGGGCTACTTCGCTCAAGCTGAGCGCAGAATACCGTGAGGAGGTGACCTCCAGGAATGAGCAGTACAGCTCACGAGAACATTTTGAACGAGACATGTTTATTTTCCTTGTTTACGAAAAAGCATGACTGACGTCATGCTTCTAGGCTAGCAAAGAATTGGGGAGTGCGAAACTCGTGGCAAGCAGTCTGTCGCGTCTCCCCTTTCCAATCTGGCTATATATAGAAGACGAGCTGTGCCATGCGAGCCCAGTTGCGTCTGCTGCTCCAGGTTCTCAAGTGGTACTATTCGAAGACCCAGAAAAAGAAATAAAGGCAGAGAGTTTACCGTCTAATGTATTGCGCATTGGCTCCCACGCACGGCTTGCTGAATTTGTTGTCTGCAAAGCGGAAGAAGAGATTAGAGGAATAAGAAGGCAACCTAGGCATGCGAAGGCAGCGGCGTGAAAAAACCCATTATCGCTGTTGATATCGATGACGTGCTGGCTGCGGAGGCGGAGTTTGTCGTGGCATATACAAACAAGTACTGGGGCGGTAGCTACACCCTGGAAGATTACACTGAAGCATGGAATCTGTTTTGGGGCGTTGATGTCGATGAGGTAGAGCGGCGGGCAGAAATATTGCATAGACCAGGTGTGGTTAGTCAGTACCACGTCACCCCAGGCAGTAGAGAGGTTTTGAAACAGCTTAAAGAGAAATATGAACTGATCGTAGTAACATCCAGACGTAAACGTGTTGAGCAGGAAACTCAGCGGTGGTTAGACGAACATTTTCCGGGTCTCTTTTCCAAACTAATCCTGACAGGTTTTTGGGATGACCCTAACGTTGAAGGCAGGCATCTACTATCGAAAGGAAGCTTGCTTAATGACTACCGTGTTGCATATGTGATTGATGACCAATTAAAACATTGCGTCAGTGCGACAGATCACGGGATAAAAGCAATTCTGTACGGCAACCTCTCGGCTAATGAGTATGCTGATGCTCGTGATGGTATGGAGCACTGTAAAGATTGGCGGGCTGTCGCGAAGTATTTTGATGCGGATGCATCTTGATGCATTGATGCATTGATGCATTGATGCTAAGCTATGAACATGAGAACCACTATGACTATAAATGACAAACTGTACAAACAAGTTCGGCGCAGTGCACTTGAATCTGGGGTCACAGTATCGAAATATGTTGAAGACGCGCTCATGGTTCAAGTGTTAGAGGATACTTATGATATGGAGGAGCTTGAGCGACGACTTAAAGAGCCCACCATTACCCATGCGCAGCTGGTAAAAGAGCTGAAAGCAGAGGGACTTCTGTAATTACGCTGCATGTACAGTATTGTATGGTCGAAAAGTGCCGCAAAGGAAATACGCAAGGTTCCAATTGCGCATAGAACCGTCATTGTGCGTAAGATTGCTATGCTTGCGAATGATCCACGGCCTGTGGGTTGCGCGAAGCTGAGGGGACACGATCGGCTGTACCGATTTCGCCAGGGGGATTACAGAGTAATCTATGACGTGGAGGATGAGAGACTTATCGTTATTGTCGTTGAGGTGCGACACAGAAAAGATGTCTACCGTGGATACTGACGCTGGGTTTCGGGGGCGGGTGGAGGCAGTGGTGGGGCAGATTCCGCGGGGGCGGGTGATGACATATGGGCAGCTGGCGGCTTTGTGTGGGAATGCGCGGGCGGCGCGGATTGTGGGAGGGATTGCACACTTTGGTGACCCGGCTTTGCCCTGGCAACGCGTGGTGAATAAGTCTGGCGGGCTGGCAGCAGGGTATCCGGGCGGCCGAGCTGCTCACGCTGAGCATCTGCGGTCAGAGGGTGTGGCGGTTTCGGAAGATATGCGGGTAGAGGTAGAAAAGCTACTGTGGTGGCCAGTAGAGTAGCGTATTTGGACTTTTGTCGGTAGTATTTAGCAGTAATGACGTTACTAACTACCAATAACAAACTACCAATTTCTGATTCGCAACTCATAGCCATAGTGGGAGAAACAGCCAGTGGTAAATCTGCGCTGGCAATGGAAATTGCTCGGCGGTTTGACGGCGAAATTATATGTGCCGATGCTATGACGGTGTATCGGGGGTTCAATATTGGTACGGCCAAACCAAGTGAAGCTGACCGTTTGACAGTACCGCATCACTTGCTAGACATTGCCGACCCGGCGCAGGGATTTAATGTTGCAGCGTTCCAGCGTCTCGCTAGAGGGGCGATGAGTGATATTTGGTCCCGGGGAATGCTGCCTATTTTGGTGGGTGGAAGCGGTTTGTACATAGACAGTGTGCTGTATGACTATGAATTAAAACCATCACTTAACATCGATGAAAGAGATGTATTAAATACAATGGAGCTTTCCGAACTGCTTGCGCTTGCATTGTCGCGAGGGCTCGATATTTCTGGGGTCGATGTACGCAATAAACGGCGCGTAATCCGCCTAATAGAAAACGGCGGGGTAGCTTCTGCGCGTGCTCCGCTGAGACCACATACGTGCATTGTTGGCATGCACATAGAACGGAATGAGCTGGAATCCCGGGTTAAACAACGGGTTGAACGCATGTTAGTAGCGGGGCTAGAAAACGAAGTACGAGGGCTATCGGACAAATACGGGTGGGACAGCGAACCCATGAGAAGCATTGGATACCGTGAGTGGCGCGAATACTTCTCAGGGCAGCAAAGTCTAGACGAAACCGAGGAGCGGATTGTACGTTCCACTATGCAGCTCGCTAAGAAACAGCGCACCTGGTTTAAGCGCAACAATAGTATTCAGTGGGTGGCTGACCCCAGTATTGCCGTAGACATTGTGACAACATTTCTGAACAAATAGGTTTTTGTTCAATACGCAAACCTGCTACACTATAGAGAGTATTGAATAAGGAGGTGCACCGTGGTAGAGCAACTATTTGGTTCCAAAACGCGCGTCAAGTTGCTGCATCTTTTTTATGAAAACCCTAACCGGTCATTTTATGTGCGTGAGATTACCCGCAAGATTGATGAGCAAATAAACTCTGTGCGCCGTGAGCTGGCTAATTTACTAAATATAGGCATCATCACCAGCGATTCTAGTAACAACAAAGTCTACTACGAAGTAAACCAGAAGTATGCTTATTATGCTCCTTTGCAAGAAATTTTTGGCGGGCAAAAGCCAAAAAGGTCGGCAAAAAAGCCCGCAGTTCTCCCCGAAGATGTCGCTGCAGTGCCCGAGCCAACTGTCCAGCAGGCTCCTTCGGAGCCAGAGGAGCCTGCCGCCCTGAAGCAGCTGGGAAATGTAGAAATTGCTGCTCTTATGGGTCAGTTCACTCGCGACGAAACCAGCGGGGTAGATGTGCTTATTGTTGGTAATGTCAACCGAAATGCGCTGCAAAAGTATGTGACCGACCTCGAGGAGCAAGAAGGCAAGGATCTTCGCTACACCGTATTTTCGCTCGACGAGTTCCGGTACCGCGTTCAAATAAAAGACCGCTTTATTTCTAACGTCTTGCTTTCCAAGAAACAAGTTATACTTGATAAGCCTGGTTTGCTGAGCTAGGGCGCTACGCAGCGCCCGGCTGTCTTTCGTTGGCATATAGTCTTGAATTGGGCTATAGTATACCTAAGACCTGTCGGTGGTTCGGGTTTTCTAATAAATATCTACTAACATCTACTACCAGGAGCGAAGTTACTTTATGGATATACAATTTTATGGCGCAAACTGTATTGTGCTTAGCAATAAGCAGGTTCGACTGGTGTTTGATGATAACCTAGAGTCTTTGGGTGCGAAATCAGTCACAAAAGACGGCGATATTTGCCTATTTACCATGCCGCACCAAAACCCCGTAAAGGGCGCCAAGATGACCATAGACATGGCGGGCGAGTATGAAGTGAGCGGCGTCAATGTGCGCGGTATTCAAACGCGGGCACACATGGACACGGAGCAGGAGCGCAACGCAACTATGTATAAGATTACAGTTGGCGAAACGCGAATTCTGGTAATTGGTCATATTTATCCAAAGCTAAGTGACTCAAAACTTGAAGATATTGGGCTAGTGGACGTTATGCTTATACCTGTTGGGGGCACGGGGTACACACTTGACCCAAGCGGTGCCTTGCAGGTTGTTAAAGAAGTTGAACCTAAAGTATTCATTCCGACACATTATGCCGATAAGGCATTACGTTATGAGGTGCCACAGCAATCACTAGAAGACGCCATGAAAGCATTCGGCATGGAGCCAAAAGAGACCACCGCCAAGCTACAATTTAAGCCGGCAGATGGGTCAGACACAACACAGCTTGTGATTCTCGAAAAGGCATAGGGCAGAAGCATCTGGTAACTAGAAGTTGCGTTTGGAGCTCGGCAACAGAACCCCTTGAAATAGAGTATAACTGAACCTTTTCTTTCTGAGATATTCGAGCATAGCCCTCAGCAATGTTACATGGAATAGATACGGCAGATTGCTGCATCTGGGGCTGATGAGGCCGAACTTTTCATTGCTTGGGAAAGTGTTTATTGACTGGTAGGTTTCAAGCGCCAGGGTATATCCAAACTGCTATGCTTTAAGGTTTGTATATGAGCCTTGCATACACTCTCTGCGTCCAAACTACCAACTACCAATGGCTAACTACTAAGCCTATGCCAAAAGGCCTTTTTTCTTCAGGGTACGGATGGCTTGGGTGCTGATTTTTAGCTTTACTTTTTTGCCATCGACTTCGACCGTTTTGGTCTGTAGATTTGGCTTCCAAACTTTTTTGGTGTGGCGCTGCGAGAAGCTGACATTGCTGCCGTACTGCTTGCCTTTGCCGGTAAGATCACATTTTTGCATTGCAAACTCCGAGTTAGGGTTAGATTCAAGGTGTAATTGTACAGATTTTCACGTCTGAAGTCAACGCTGATATACTAGTAGGCAATGGGTGAAATTTCTGTCTATAACTTCATTATACTTATTGGCTGCCTACTGGTAGCTATGACGGTGCACGAATTTGCTCATGCGTACGTAGGCATGAAGCTTGGGGATAGCACTGCGAAAGATGCAGGGAGGGTTTCGCTCAACCCGCTTGACCACATAGACCCTTTTATGACTGTTGTACTTCCGGCAATAACATGGGTAGTGTTTCATGTGCTATTTTTGGCGGCGAAGCCGGTGCCGTTTAACCCCGGCAGGGTAAAGTACGACGAATATGGTGCTGCCATGATAGCTGCGGCAGGACCGCTCTCTAACCTTGCTCTTGCGGTGTTGGCGGCGTTTGTGCTGAAGACAGTTGCGTTGAGCGGTCTGGCGTACGATGTACTAACGATGTTCTTAGTGCTTAACGTTGGTCTGTTCGTCTTCAACCTCATTCCTATACCACCCCTTGATGGCTCGAGAGTACTGTATGCATTCGCACCTGAATCAGTCCAAGACGTAATGGAGCGAATTGAACCATATGGGTTTGTGATAATACTTGCGCTCGTTGTTATGGGTGGTTTTGGCGGCTGGCTTGGGAATATGAACGAAGCTGTTTTACGAGCTATCTTATAGAGCCTATTTTTCATCGCAACACAATGACTATTTGCTGTAAGCAAGGTCCGGTGCTGCTGGACTATTTGTTGTTGAACTTATCCCAGGGAGTAATGAGCCCGTATAGCGCTATGTAGACTCCATGCTTCAACACCTGTGCGCCTGCAATGGCCATACCGAGGTTGAAGTCTGCCTCTGATTCATAGAATTTTTCGGGTAAGCGCGATCCAGTCAGTATGATGGTTTTTCCTTTTATGCCCGCGATTGCTTGTGCGGTTTTGTGGATGGTGTCTGTGCCGTGGGTAATAACAACACGATCCTCTTTTGCAGCGCTAACAGCCTTTTTTATTAGCTCACGGTCAAGGTCGGTCATGTCCAAGCTGTCTTTGCGCAGAACAGTCATAACCCTGTATGAAAAGTCGGGGTTCCCTCGTTCGAGAGTACGTAGGAAGCTTGGCTCACCGATTTCAAAGTAGTACCCATGGTTGTTGTCGTTCTCTGGGTAGTCTTTATCTATAGTTCCACCAGTTTGCACAAAAAGTATAGTCATAGTACGAGTATATCTGTTTGATCACTCTGTTACAAGACAGATTATCAGGGTATACTTAGTGGGCTGGGTAGGCCTCGTTTCGGCGGGGTGGCCAACGTATGATTATCTGAATACTAATCATACGGGAACCCAATATTTGTCTACGGCTGTGGTCGTAGCGTGCGGGTACCCACCTTGAATTTTTTTCAGGGTTAATCACGTTGGCGCCCAGCACTACTTTCGGTAATGATGCAGGTATATGCCATAATTGATTAGCTAACGCGTGGCATACCCAGACCGTCAGGTCGGGGTTGAGCCGAACGCTGCAGTGTACATCCCGGTGGCATGTACACTGCACGGGCGGAACAGCGACCAACGGTCGATGTTGCGGGGCAAGAAGATACCTCGGCCGTAAGTCGTGGGAGATTCATTTTCAGGCATCTGCTCAAAAGAAACTGGTGTAAAATAGAACTGACGTCGGGGTGTAGCGCAGCCTGGTAGCGCGTACGGCTGGGGGCCGTGAGGTCGCAGGTTCAAGTCCTGTCACCCCGACCATGTTCGAAATTACCCGTTCTTACGAACCCTGCAAAGGGTTCGTTTAACGTACAGGTAATATCGCACCTCTGTTTTGAACCTTTGCCGTATGCTTTTATAGTGAAGTTCAAGAAGAATTTTCGCAGCACTGCGTCTAGTTTCGCCATATCACCAGATTGACGCAGTATTACCCCTGTTTGACTGAAAAGTTCAAGATATTCTTGATATGTAAGCAGCGCAACCCCCAGACTGTCTCTTTTTGATTGCAGCTCTTGCTGCTCCTGCGTGAATACCTCTACCTCTTTGCTCAGCGCGTCAAGATCATAATGCTTTGAAAGCTCAGGTTTTTGCGCTACAAGCTTTTTTGCTCGATCGTATTCGCCTTGTTTATCACTTATTATCTTCGTGTAGCGGGCAATGGAAGAGGTGATGTCGCGTTTTTGAGTATGAGCATATTGCTTACTATCGGTCACGTATTCGTCGTAATTGCTCTGTGTAGTGAAAGAATGCTGCTCAAGGTAATTTGCGGCAAACTCTATCATCTTACTAGCGCGCACGGCGGAGTTCTTAAACACGCACCCGTCACTCTCGCAGCGGTAGTAATAGTAGTGCGTTAGGTTATCGCCTGAACGTTTTGAGGTGATTGATGACGTAAACGGCTTATTGCAAAAGCCGCAATAAACTCTACCACGCATGAGGTCAGCTAGTGTATCTCGTGACTCCTTAACAAGCATCGAAGAGACGAGTGCGGGCGACTTTAAGTCGCTGATTTTGTTTATAGACATAAACTCTTCTACGGTGACTACCGGCATAAAATCATAGTGGTCTTCTAGCTTCACTAGGTTATTACCGTATTTCAACACCCCTGCGTACACCGGATCTTTAAGCATAGAAGACACACTGTCTTTATCCCATTTGTATTTTTCGGGGTCTTTACCTCTTTTGCGTACCCGGTAATCAGACCTGTTCAGTGCCTGCACAATGGCTTCTTGCGTGCTACCCTCTAGCCTCATCTGAAATGCTGTCTTAATATTCGTAAACCAGTTATCGGGGAAAAGCCTGTCATCTGATATTAGATAGCCATGTTTCATCTTGCCTAGAAATAATCCGTCCTCTGTCATTCGCCGATTGCCACGCTTGATATTTTCGCTCAGGTGCTCAGAGTATTGCTTTGACAACACGAAAGATATGCCGAGCAGCATTTTGCCGGTTGGACTGTTTTCAAAGGAAGAAGTAGCAAACTGTATGTCTTTCAATATACCTTTGTCTAGCAAGTCTATAATCTCGCCTGCGTCCATCATATTTCTTGCGAGTCTATCGGGGTGCCACGCGACTATACCGTCTATCTTGCCAGACTTGATATCTTCAAGCATAGTTCGAAATGCCGGCCGAGTGTTCGGCTCTTTCGCCGAGCCTTTTTCTTCGCGTACAGCACCGATTATATTCAGCTCTTTCGGTACTATCACACGATCGTAGCAGTCTGCTATTTGGTCTGGGATTGAGCGTTCTTGCCGCTCATCATTCGTAGTAGAGCGGCGGGCATACAACACATAGCGCAAAGTTTTTATATCTAGCTCTTCTATGTCATCTTGCCGGTAAGCATTCTTCAGATTAGTAAATAAGTCAGCTGGTGTTAGTTTTTGCTCATTCATCACTCTTATTATCTCATATGAAAAAAGTTCAAGCGATATCTTCTTAAGGCCAAAACTACAGCATCTTTCGTGGAAGCGTCACGCCGTAATCTCTTTTAATGCTGTCTATCAGACGTGATTCAAGTTCTTCATCTGTCATGCTCGAATAGTCTATTGAGTCCCTTTCAATACTTACTTCGCTTTTATCCGTCCAGCCGAAGTTTTTAAGAGCAAAAATTGCGCCCGCTCCTCGACCGCTCTGCAAGAGTTCCTCATAAACGTTTTCAATCATAAGCCGGGCTCTTTTTATAGTGTAAGAAAACTCGGGTTTTTTCTCATAGTCATAAAATGACTGCCGACTCTCAAACCCGCAGTGAAGCATAAGGCCGGTTATAGTTAGAGGTCTTGCGGGTGATGACTTTGTGGCTGAAGAAAAGTAATTGTCTATCAATAACTGTAACTGTGCGGCATTTGAGAATTGTGGCGGCCGACCGATACCTGAGGCTGTCATAGCAGCACCGACCGGCCGATTTTATCTCTTACGAATATCTTGCCCTTTGGGTGAGGTTCAGCCATTGATGTACGAGCTACACAGATTGCTTCTACGCCTCGAGCAAGCCGGTTTTGAGATATTGTCGGCTCAACCACCGGCAAAACGGTATGCACACCTCTGTGCTCTTTACAGAGAAGATAACCGCGTGGTATCGAGCGGTTACAGCGGGTATTCCCAGATAGTTTATACAGGCAGTGATATCTCATGAGATAGCTTTCTTTTCGCTATCTCAAGTAAAAAAGAGGATAACGAAAAACAGCGCATTACAGCGCAAAATTCTTCATTATCCTCTTATGACTTCAAGAGTTATATGCCGCCTAAGGGCAGCGTAGCCCCACAAATGCAGGGTGCAGGCTCAATTGGAAAAGTACAAATACAGTCTACTGCATAAAGGTACTAGGCGCAATGTATCGAAACAAGCTGGTAGCGAAGCGTGGATTGAAGCTGTGAAACATTGCTTGCAAACTTTTGATTTTCGGCCGTCTCTTCGTTTTCACGCCAGCTGCTGTTATACGCGTTGCGCGCCGCCCAATAATCGGCTATGCGTTGTACTTCAGTTTGATGTCTACTCACTTCTGATGCATAATCGGAGTCGTATCGACTTTGGTAGGTAGCTTTTGCCGTTTCATCACAGGAGTATTGAAGAGGTGATATTACTTGAGGTGTAAGTGCGTTGTTTGGAGCCACATTTGAGGTTTGGGAGGTAGGTGCACCGCCTACAGGTCTTGATACGCCTGACTGTTGCAGAGAAACCTGAGGGGTATTATTGGCGACCGGCATGGCAGGCTGGTTCTTGATCTGCGTGGACGCCGCAGCTTCACGCTCAAGTCGGCGGCCAGTATTCTTCCCAGTTATGTAGCCAATGGGGTAAGTGATTAGGATTGCTAGAATGAGTAGAATTATTACTCGCCGTTTTGTTATTGCATTTTTATGCATACTGTCCTTTCTAGGCGAGTAATTAAAAAGCTCGCCATGAGCGATAGCCTACGCTACCCGACACCGTTTCCAGTGTGACCGTATCAAACAGTAGACTCATGACGAGCTTAAATGTTTGATACGGATTTTTCGCCATACCTGCTCCTATGGAGTGGCTCTAGGCATCGAGTGGGTGTTCCACTTACCCATCATTATAGGGGTAGTGGCAAGAAAACACTAGCGTAAGTATGACAAACACCTCATAATGTGGTAAAATACTACCATGACAGATATGACACAAAATAACAAAAATGAGTCATTCACCAGTTACTACGACGTAAACGATACGATTGTACGAGTGAGCTCCGACGGCGACGAAGTATGGGGCGAGGTTCTTACGACCGGCGCAGCATACCCGCCTCTTAAGGCACTCGCAGAGGGTCATGAGATAGACACGCAGACTGCCGCATCTCGCAGTGGCGTAGATATTTCTTAATACCTCAGGGTAGCAAATATTCTGGGCTTCACGTGCTCTATAGAGCGAAAGTCTGTGATAACTCCTTGCCAAGCGGGTACGTCGTGTACAATATACTGGAAGAGTTCAAGGGCAGTCTCTTGTGCTCGACCACATAAAAACCATCGGTCTCAAGCCGATGGTTTTTATGTGGTTTCGATGTGGTAGGCGCAGAGCCTGTGTTTGCAGGGTCGCGGACGAGGAGCGCAGATGCAAACCAAGCTTGTTTGGTTTGTATCGAGCACCGCAGGAAGGAGTGTCCGGCGGAGCCGGACGCGATAGTCCTGTCACCCCGACCATGGCCCACCTTTCTGGTGAGCTTATTGTTTGCTAAGATAATCTTATGTGGACCGAAACAAAACATGGGCTTTATAAACAATTTGTCTTTAGCGACTTTCATCATGCATGGGCATTTATGGAAAAGGTGAGTGCAATTGTGAATGACCTCGACCATCATCCGCGCTGGCAGAATGAATGGAATGTTGTTGAATTTTGGCTGTCGACACACGAGCCGAAGCAGATGATTACAGACCGAGACTGGGAGCTCGCAAAGAGGATTGACGCAGTTGCCGAGGGCGATGAAAAAGGAGTACCGGAAAGTAGTGATGATAAAAATACTACGCAAATAACAGAGGTGCAATTGTATGCGGATGGAGGCTCACGGGGCAATCCTGGCCCCTCCGCAAGCGGGTATGTACTGCTCGACATGGACGGGAACATCGTACATAGTGAGGGGGTTTTTCTGGGAATTACAACAAACAATCAGGCGGAGTATCAGGCCTTGAAGTTTGGCTTGGAGGCTGCGCTACGGCTTCAGGCGAGGAGCGTGCACGTGTATATGGACAGTATGCTGGTGGTGAACCAAATGAAAAAAATATTCAAAGTGAAAAACCGCGACCTATGGCCTATTCACGATGCTATACAACAGCTTCTTCCAAAGTTTGAGAAAGTGTCATTTGACCACGTGCCGCGCGAGCTCAATAAGCTGGCCGATGCCGAGGTGAACAAGTGTCTCGATGCCCAGCTTGGCTCGCAAGCTCAACGTGTCGACTAAATAGAAAATACGCTCGGAGAACGAACGTATTTTCATATTATGTTAGGTTACTTGTAAGCCGGGTTCTGTCGAGGCTAATCATCTATCTAGGCCTGCAATTGCTCGCAGGCTCGAGCGGGGTCAAACGTGAGCATCGCGGGAACGTGTATAGCTCACTCCTTGCAGCAGACAGGGTTTACCTACTCCCTATGTCACCATAGGGTGTTGTGCGCTCTTACCGTGGGACTTAACGCGAACAAGTTCGCCAGAATTCCCATCCACCTTACGGCGGACACTCGTTTCATCGTAACCAGCAAGCTGGCTGTTTCGTTTCTGTGGCACTTTCCCTAGGGTCGCCCCCGGCCGCCGTTAGCGGCTGTCACTCCCTATGCTGCCCGGACTTTCCTCTAATCTATGAAAGGACTAGCGATTAGCTGGTAATCTAACAGGGGTAATTATAGCATTTTGATAGACTTATTCCTAGTCGGAATGAAACCGAAATGCCAATTCAAGGTATGATTGTTTGACTGGACATGAAAACACCCCTAGTTTTAGGGGTGTTTTCATTTTCGGCGAGAGTTCTATTTCTCGAGTTTGGCGGCTTTTACGACTGCTTCAAAGGCTTTTGGCTCGTTGACAGCTAGTTCGGCCAAGACCTTCCGGTCTAGTTCGACGCCGGCGGTTTTTAGGCCAGCAATAAGGCGACTGTAGGTTGTGCCGTTTAGACGGGCAGCTGCATTTATGCGCGTGTTCCACAGGGCGCGGAAGGTGCGCTTGCGGTTGCGGCGGTCGCGGTAGGCAAACTGCAGTGCTCGGGTAGTGGCTTGCTTGGCTCGCTTTATACTAACTTGGTTCGGATGGCTAAAGCCTTTTGCTGCCGAACGGATTTTATTGTGTTTTGCTCTGGTGGTGACACCTCGTTTTACTCGCATGACGCTAGACCCCCAACTGCTTACGGATTATTTTAGTGTTGGTAGCGTTCATTGTCTCCAAACCAGCCAGCTTGCGCTTGCGAGCGCCGCTTTTCTTCTGTAGGAAGTGGCTAGCGTGTGAGTGACGGGTGCGAACACGACCGTTCTTAGTGACTCGTACGCGGTCTCTGGTGCCGCTATGAGACTTGAGTTTTGGCATGGTATCTCCTTGTCAATGACTCGTTTAAATTGATAAAACCGTATCAGGTGATGCTGCTGCTGGCTCCGGTTTGGGAGTTTTTACGGCGACGCCTCTGATAACAAACGAAAGTTGTTTGCCAGTGAGTTGCGGATTTTGGTCAACAGCTATACTGTCGCCAAAACTTGCAATTACCCGGTCGGCAAGTTTGAAGCCAATATCTTTGTGCGCGAGTTCGCGTCCGCGGAAGAAAAGAGTGATTTTCACCTTATGGCCGGCTTCGAGGAAGCCAGTTACTTTCTTCATTTTGACTGCGAGGTCGTGGTCACCAATCTTGAGGCCGAAGCGCATTTGCTTCATGTCAAGAACCTTGTTGTTTAGGCGATTTTTCTGTGCCTGTTTTGTCTTCTGGTAGTTAAACTTACCCCAGTCGACGATTTTGCAGACAGGTGGGTTGGCCCCCGGTGAAATCTCGACTAAGTCGAGTTCCTGCTCTTGCGCGAGCATATACGCTTCGCGTGAGCTCATGACTCCGAGCTGTTTGCCATCCGCATCGATGACCCGTACTTCTGGTGCCCGAATTTGTCCATTCAGGCGCGTACTCGTGCTGATTTCGACTTCTCCTTGGTTACTTTCGTGCTTGGAAGTGTAACAGATTAAGTCACAGAGGTCAAACGGCTTCTTTTGGCCGCTGATTAATTGTCGTGGAACTGGTGGGGACGGTACTGAAGGGCTTCCGCAATGTGTTTTGGCTGGATGGCGTCTGAGCTATCGAGGTCGGCAATGGTGCGGGCAAGTTTGACGCAGCGCATGTAGGCACGGGCGCTCAAGCCAAACTTTTCCGCTGCCGTGTCGAGCATATCTTTAGCAGCCGGTTCTAGTTGTGCAAGTGCTTTTACCTCTCGGTTAGTCATGTCGGCATTCAATTTCGCACATGAACCGAAGCGGGCTGCTTGGCGAGCCCGGGCTGCAGTCACTTTTTTGCGGATTGATTCTGAGGAAGGCCCGTCCGAGCGGCCTTCGCGGAGCAAGTGACTGTTGTCGATTTCATGAACGTCTACGTAGATGTCGATACGGTCAAGAATGGGGCCAGAAAGCTTCCGTCTGTACTGCACAATTTGGTGTGGCAGACAGCGGCAGGGCTTGCTAGTGCCATAATGGCCACAAGGGCAGGGGTTTGCTGTGGCTATGAAAATGAAGTGCGCTGGGTATTCAGCGGTTCCTTTAGCGCGGGCGATGGTAACGGTGCGAGTTTCAAGCGGCTGACGGAGTGCCTCCACGGTCACGCGCCCGAACTCTGGGAGCTCATCGAACAGCAAGACACCGCGGTGTGCCAGGCTCATTTCGCCGGGCCGGACTGTGTTGCCGCCTCCGACGACAGCGACATTGCTAGCGCTGTGGTGCGGCGAGCGGAATGGCCTTGTGGTTACGAGCCGATTGAAATCATTGCTCGCAAGGCTGTGTAGGTGGGTTACTTCTAGCATTTCGTCGCGGGACATGGCGGGCAGTAGGCTTGGCAGTATTTTTGCGAGCATGCTTTTACCTGTGCCGGGAGGGCCGCCGAGTAAGACATTGTGTCCGCCGGCGGCGCTGATTTCGACCGCTCGCTTGCCAAGCATTTGGCCGACAACATCTTCAAGACAGATGAGGTCTTCACCGGCCTCTATGGGTTGTGCGGATGCGAACTGCTCATCTGACGTTTTCAGGATAGTCGGTGTCTTGTGTCCATTTACGTAATCATATAGCTCTGTTAGCGTAGACACGCTAATGAGACGAACGTTTGGTACCAAACGAGCCTGGGCAACATTTTCCTCAGGAATAATGAATGTATCTATGCCGTGGTGTTTGCCTGCAAGTACCTTACCGATGATTCCGCGGACCGGACGGACCGAGCCTTCCAGGCCAAGCTCGCCGATGATGGCGCTACTCATGGGAATCTCTCGGCATTGGCCAGACGCACGTAGTATGGCTACTGCGATAGCCAGGTCGAAGCCGGTGCTTTCTTTTGGGATATCCGCCGGCGCTAGGTTTACCGTAATTCGTTTAATAGGGAGTTCTAGTTTTGAACTGGCAAAGGCATTTCGAATACGTTCCTTTGCCTCGTCGACGGCCTTTGTGGCGTACCCTACAATGACAATGGCAGGCAACCCCTTTGTCAGCTGGCACTCTATATCTACGACCAACCCGTGCTGACCGTTTTCCACCACCCCGTGGATAGGCTGAGATTTCATACTTCGTTAGGTTTGGATTATACAACTCTACAAAAAGAACGCAACCCATCTGTAGGAGGATGGGTTGCGTAACAATATAAATTTTTCTCTGTGTTTGGGTTTCGTTTTTCTTTATAAACGACGGCTTGCGAGAGGCCGTCGTTTTTTAGTCGTTTTTGTTTTTGAGCACTTTTTTTATTCAGTGCTACCCCTATAGTAGCTGGCTATTTTATGCTTGTCAATAACAAAATGCCTATGCTTTTGTGCGGCCAGGAATAACAATTCTGTTTGACTTATTCAGGACGAGCAAAAGTCAGGATGTACTAAGCCCCAATTGTCCAGACACTTAGACATGAGTTACTGTTCCTTTCCATACCGCTTCATAGTGCTCCATTGGCGGCAGGTTATTGCAGCTGCTATGCCGTCTCACGCGATTGTATTCGTTCTGCCATAGTTTCATTGCTTCGTTGAACGCGACGACATCAAGCTCGGTCGTTTTGGTGACGTGGTAAAACTCTTCTTCGTCTGTCCGATGGCTCCGCTCGACAAAACCATTATGTTGGGGTGTACCCGGTCGGGATAGCTTGTGCTCGATGCCCCGGTCGAGCAGGTACTGCGTGAACGGGTGGATACGTCTGAGCTCATGGTCACGCTTTTTGTTACCGCCAGTAGACAAATTGGTGAACGTGGAGTGGTTATCTGTCTGGACACATTCCACCGTAATACCAATCGATTCGTAGAACGCCAGGGCTTCACGCACAAAGGCGATTGAGTTGCTATTCGACAAGCCATCCTTGACCGCCAGGTACCGGATCTTGCTGACAATGTCTATCGCTGTAAACTGCTGTCTCCGACTCCGTCGTTTATCTTCGTCCGGACGAACCGGTGCAGCCTTAGTGTCAATCTGCACTCGGTAGCCTGGATAGGGCGCGTAGAACGGTCTCGTTGGCTTTTTCTTTGGATGTTTCTGGTGCTTTACGAGGTCGGCTCGTTCAATAATGCCGCGGACAGCTTTCTCGCCAATGGATATTCCAGAGTCACTCATCTCATCGACGATTCGCTTCGGGCCATAGGATAGTCCCAGCCTGATTTGTAGCACCAAATCCTCAATGTCTTCATTCGTCTGCCAGGATACCCTGCCTTTTGGTCCAGGCTTCTGCGGGAACAGTTCGATCCGCCAAGCATAGATAGTATCCCGATGGATCCCAAACATTCGGGCAGCGATTGCCGCGCCTTTCGCATCGGCTTCAGTTAACACTCGTTTACGATAGGCAATAACTTGATGTCGGGTTAGGTTCTTCTTCATACACATATGCCCCAATTCTACACACCGAGGTGTCGGAGGGATTGGGGCTTAGTATATCAGGACGAGCAAAAGCGTATTGACAAATCAAGCATGATGTAGTAGTATTGAACTTGGCTAAGCCAAAACAAAAACAACAAACAATAGTCGCTCGAGTTGCCCTAAAGGCGACAAGAGCGGTCAGTCAGTCGAAGGCGATAAGCGCTATACATTAATTTATATTGAGCGGATTTATCGCCTTTCGACCTATGTAAATTCAACGCCTAGGTAATATGCCTAAGGCGTGTTTTAATTAATCACAAGTTTCGCACCAGCCAGCCTGCCGTCCAGCGAAGCTGGCCGCACCGCTGGCTTCTTCGGCTCCTGCACATTTTTCCTCTCCAGTACTCACTCGCCGTACCTCAGTACGGCTCCTTCTGTGCTTCGAGGAGAAAATGCACATGACCTCAAAGTGCGAAACTCGTGTTAATCTAGGATTACATGAAACAGATGGAATTTATACATGCTGGGATTTTATGGCTAATTCTCCTTGCCTTTATGAGCTTGACGAGGCCGTATACGCTACCTGTTTCTGTACTCATTGTTCCGTTTGTTGTGAGTGGCCTTGCTTTGTTTATGTCTTGGCGGGCAATGGCAGGGTTATACTACAAGAATAAACAAGGCAAGTACGATGCCAGACGGGTAAACCTGCTCGGAGCAATCGTAAGCGCAGTTCTAGTGTTTGCGCTTGGACTAGAGTCTCTGGGAGAACTGACCCCTAAGGACTTCTTAGTTATAGTGCTTTTTGGCGCGGTCGCTTATTTTTATATGGTGCGCTCAACCAGGGAAACATAAAAGGTAAGAGGTACTATCATTGGTAGCCGCTAACGGTATATACTAGAAATAATGAACGAATTGCCACAGCCCATGGCACCACAGGTTTCGAATGTGCCCTCGCCCTCGCAAGCTCAACCGGTTGAGTCGGGTGCTGCTAGTATGTCACAGGCAGTTGACCCGAAAATACTACTTGAACGCGCTGCTGAACAAATAGACAGTATTGCTCTCCAGACGGCATCAAACCCATATGAACGTGCACAGCAGATTCATTCAATTAAGAGTGCATTTTTACGGGCAGCCCATGGAGTCGAAGTGAAGGACGGTTCACAGTAGTTATGGGGATTTTCTGGATTATATGTGAGCAAGGAAAACAATAACGATGTTATTAAGTCTACAAAGAATTAACGCAAAAAAGTTGAAATACGAGCGTGGACTTTCTATGGTCCCGATGCTTATACACTTGCCTCCAGCAAGCGAAGATACAGAGGTAAATGGTCGAGATGTTCGAGACCTAGTTGATGAAAATATTTCTAAAGCACAAATTATTTACAACATTATTGCGAGCACAATTGAGCAAAGTTTTAAAAATCGCTTTCATGGCCAACGTCATTTTTCGTTCGAAATCGTCGGACTAAAAGGGTTCGTTCGATTATACGTTGCGGTGCCCGCAGACTACATAAATGTTGTGCAGCAAGCTATCGTGAGCGCATACCCTGCGGCTCGCCTTGAAATGGTTCCTGAGTATAATATTTTTAGTCAAGTGGGTGGTATGAACGCGGTTATAGGTGGGCAGTTTAACTTAAAAGAAAAGTTCGCGTATCCTATTGCGACCTACCAAGATTTGAAGCGTGACGCCTTCCAGTCAATATTGAACGCTCTCTCTACTATGGAAAATGAGGATGGTGCGGCTATACAGCTCCTATTTCGTCCCGCAGATACTTCGTGGCGAAAAACAGCGACCGATTTTGCATCCGCAAAAAAGAAAGGCACAGACAAAGGTTTGTCAGCCGGTGCATTAGCCAAAGATTTGGTAACCGCATTTGTAAAGCCTCCCGAGCCAAAAGAAGAAAAGGATAAGCCAAAAGAAATATCTTCGCTCGAGCAATCTGTTATAGACGCTATAGAAGATAAAACTCGTCACCCGGGCTTTGAGGTTGCAATACGGGTAATAGCGTCATCAAACGTCTCGCAACGCTCTCAAGGAATTGTAAATAATATAGTAGCGAGTTTCTCTCTTTTTGATTCCCCCGGACGGAATGGGTTTGAGTATCATTCGGCAACTGACCCCTCAGAATTAGTAACGAATTTTCTTCTCAGGGCATTTCCGCAGCATAAGAAAAAGAACATATTGAATTCGGTTGAGCTTGCTACAATATTCCACTTTCCTGATCAGCGTAGCATTCCGACCTCACAACTTGAGCGGCAAGAATCGAAGCAGGTAGACGGTCCTCGAAACATGCCGAATGAAGGCTTACTGCTCGGCTTTAATGTATTTCGTGGCGTCAAGAAACCGGTTCGAATTGGGCTGACAGATAGACAGCGTCATATGTATGTAGTTGGGCAGACCGGTACAGGTAAATCAACGTTTCTTGAGAACCTAGCCCTACAAGATATGTTGCGCGGTGACGGCTTTGCGTTTGTTGACCCACACGGTGATACGGCAGAAAAACTACTAGCGATGGTGCCAAAAGAGCGTACCGAAGACGTTATCTATTTTTGCCCGTCCGACATGGCATACCCTATGGGGCTGAACTTATTCGAATTCCATACACCAGACCAGAAGGACTTTATTATTCAGGAAGTCCTAAACATGCTCTACAAGCTGTATGACCCACAGCACCAGGGTATTATGGGCCCGCGCTATGAAAGCTTGTTTCGCAATGCCGCTCTAACAGTTATGGCTGACCCTGCGGGGAGTACATTTGTAGATATCCCGAAGCTATTTCGTGACCCACAGTATGTTAAACAGAAGCTACCGTATGTGAAAGACCCGAATGTAATTGAGTTCTGGGAGAAAGAAATGCCCCAGAGTCAGCGCAGTAATGATTTCGGTGAGGTCGTGAGTTGGTTTGTAAGCAAGTTTGGAGCGTTCCTTAGTAATGAAATGATGCGCAATATTATAGGTCAAACAAAAAGCTCATTTGATCTGCGCGATATTATGGATAACAAAAAAATACTGCTTGTTAACCTGAGTAAGGGTAGGACGGGTGAGCTAAATAGCAAGCTCCTGGGTATGGTGTTCGTTATGAAGTTCCAGGCCGCCGCCATGAGTCGCTCAAATGTCCCAGAAAGCGAACGAAACGACTTTGCACTGTATGTAGATGAGTTTCAGAACTTCTCTACCGATAGCTTTGCGACTATCATGAGTGAAGCGCGCAAATACCACCTGAACCTCATTGTGGCAAACCAGTTTACAACCCAGCTAACGGAGGAAATCCGTGATGCCGTGTTTGGCAACATCGGTACAATTGTATCTTTTCGTATTGGCCAGAATGATGTGGAAAGCCTCAGTCGCTATTTTCAGCCCCAGTTTGACGGAGACGACTTGCTCCGTGTTCCAAACGCAAACACTATTGTCCGCACCCTCATAAATGGTGTTCCGACACAATCTTTCAGTATGGCGACGCTTCCACCTCTAGGCAACCCAAATCCGGGGCTTGCTGATGCGCTCAAGCAGCTATCCGCTGCGAAGTATGGCAAACCAAGGGCTGTGGTCGAGAAAGAGATATTTGAACGTTTAGCAACAAAGACTCCTGAACCAAAGCCATTTGCCAACCCATTTGCTGGTTCGGCTCCGGCACCGGGCGGTGGAGCCCCAGCAAGCGTATCTGCACCCCCAGCTCCTGTCATGGGCTCTCCATCGGCTGGCTCAGGGTCATTTCTAGATGAATGGCTTGCGAAACAGAAAAGTGTGCCAGCGACACCACGGCCCACAGTTACTCCACAGCCGAATGCTCCGGTAGAAACTCAGATCCAGCCTCAAGCAGCAGCAAATCCTGTTACCGACAGCCCCGCAATGCCCGCGGCTTCGCAAAATACTGATAGCACGACTCCACAAGGGAGCTATGAGTCCGGTAATGTCTCGAGCGCAGAACTCGACCAGCAGGAAGTAAAAGATATCGCAGCAGAGCTGAAGAAGGGGCTAAAGGCGCCCGAGGGAAATCTTGACGTACAGGCTCCACCGAAATCTCTAGAGATTTCGAATAGCCCACAACCAAAAAGTCAAAGTGAGGTGGCTCAGCCGGGTGAAGACACCATAGTGATAGATAGTGACGGCACGATTCATATGAAAAATCCAACTGAAGACGAATAGTTTTAGCGCCTAACTGTTGGCTAAGGCACATACGGGAACGGCTGTTTACGGCGTGTCGTATCTTGTAGAAACGTCAAATACACGATATACTAGAAGCTGAGTACAAAAGGTGTAGAACCAAAACGTAGAGGGGATATTCGAGTGAGTCAAGGGAAACAGTATTCTGCTGATCAAATTCAGGTCCTGGAGGGACTTGAACCGGTTCGGAAACGACCCGGGATGTATATAGGTGGCACCGGTATTGAAGGTCTTCACCATCTAGTGTGGGAGCTTGTAGATAATGGTATTGACGAGGCGTTAGCCGGGTACGCAACTCACGTTATTGTTGAAATGCTTGAAGATGGAGCAATCCGCGTGACCGACGACGGGCGTGGTATACCAACAGATATCCACCCCAAGACAGGCAAGAGCACCGTTGAAACAGTGCTTACCGTCTTGCATGCAGGCGGCAAATTCGGCGGCGGTGGCTACAAAGTCTCAGGGGGTTTGCACGGTGTCGGCGTGAGTGTCGTGAACGCACTGGCCACCAAACTAGCAGTGAAAGTATTCCGTGACGGCAAAGTTTACTATCAAGAATACGAAACGGGTGTGCCGCAGGGCGACCTGAAGGTCGTTGACAAATGCGATGCCGACAAGCATGGCACCGAAATTACGTTCTATGCAGATGGCACAATATTCACCGAGAGTACGGCCTTTAGTTACGACACCATTCTTGACCGTCTACGCCACGCAGCATATCTCACAAAGGGTGTACGAACAACTCTTATTAATCATGCAAACGGTAAGAAGTACAGTTTTTATTTCGAAGGCGGTATAAAGTCATATGTTGCAAACCTGAACCAGGGTAAGGAACCGGTCGATGAAGATATATTTTACGTCGATAAGACCATCGAAGACACACAGGTTGAGGTTGCGCTTCAGTATACAGAGAGCTTTAGCGAGACCATAAAGCAGTTTGCTAATAACGTATTCAACCCAGATGGCGGCTCGCACCTAACTGGTTTTCGTTCGGCGCTAACACGTGTCATTAACGACTATGCCCGCAAGCAGGGTCTGCTCAAAGAGAAAGAAGAAAACCTGAGCGGGGAAGACACGCGCGAAGGGTTGACGGCCGTTATATTAGTAAAACTGCCAAATCCGCAGTTTGAAGGGCAAACGAAGAACAAGCTCGGTAACCCAGAAGTGCGTGGTTATGTCGAGCAGGTTATGACGGAGTATTTGTCATACTATCTCGAAGAACACCCAAACATTGCCCGTAAGATTGTTGGTAAGGCGCTGCTTGCTGCTCGCGCTCGTAAGGCTGCTCGAGCTGCCCGCGAAAACATTATCCGCAAAGGTGTGCTTGATGGTGCTAGCATGCCGGGCAAATTGGCAGACTGCTCCAGCAAAGACCCAGCCAGTTCTGAGATTTATCTGGTTGAGGGTGACTCAGCCGGTGGCTCTGCCAAGACCGGTCGTGATAGTAAAACACAGGCAATTCTGCCGCTTCGCGGTAAGGTGCTCAACGTAGAACGCGCTCGACTAGACAAGATGCTCGCGAATAATGAAATCCTTAATCTCATCAAGGCCCTTGGGGTTGGGATTGGCGATTCGTTTAGCCTCGATGGACTGCGCTATCACCGAGTGATTATTATGACCGATGCCGATGTAGACGGGAGTCACATCTCGACACTCTTACTTACATTTTTCTTCCGTTACATGAAAGAAGTTGTTGATGGTGGGCACATATATCTTGCCAAGCCGCCGCTATTTGAGCTGGTGAAGGCAGGGCGCAAAAACAGTGTCTTTATATACGACGAAGCTGAGCTTGAAGCTAGGCTCGACGACACTATTGCTGCTCGTAAAAAAGAAGGTATTAAGGTAAACCCAGAAGACGAGCGCTACAAGCAGGCAGGCTTTATAGAGCAAAAGCGCTACAAGGGTCTGGGTGAAATGGATGCCGAGCAGCTGTTCGAGACAACAATGAATCCGGAAAAACGCGTGCTTGTACAGGTTAAAGTGGATGATGCCGAAAAAGCCGATGCTATTTTCAATAAGCTCATGGGTACAGAGGTAGAGCTACGTAAAAACTTCATTACGGCAAACGCAAAATTTGTGAAAGATTTGGATATATAAGATATGGATGACCAAACACTAGATAACACACCACTTGATGTCGAGGACGAAGAGCGACTTGAGCATCGGAACGAAGTAGAAATTATACAGTCGGACCATTCGCGCGTGGTCGAAGGCCGCACGGTCGAGAGTGTCATGGAAGATAGCTACCTGCGCTACTCTATGAGCGTTATCATCGACAGGGCTCTCCCAGACGTGCGTGACGGTATGAAGCCGGTGCATCGCCGCATTATGTATTCTATGAACGAAGAGGGGCTTCGCAGCAGTGCGCGGCACCGCAAGAGTGCAAACGTGGTTGGTGCAGTAATGGGTAAATATCACCCCCACGGTGACGCCTCTATATATGACTCTATGGTGCGCTTGGCGCAACCCTGGTCAACGCGCTATTTGCTCGTCAACGGGCAGGGCAACTTCGGTAGTATGGACGGTGACCCGCCCGCAGCTATGCGGTATACCGAAGCCAAAATGCATCGGTTGGCCGATGAGCTTTTGGCAGATATAGACAAAGATACGGTAGATTTTCGTGATAACTATGACGGCACCACACAGGAACCTACCGTGCTGCCGGCTAAACTGCCAAACCTACTGCTAAACGGACAGCTTGGTATTGCTGTGGGTATGGCTACGAACATTCCGCCCCACAACCTAAGCGAAGTTATAGACGCTACGGTATATAAAATAGACCATCCCGATGCCCCACTCGACAAACTGCTTGAGTTCATTACTGGTCCTGACTTCCCGACGGGAGGTATTGTGTATGGTGCTGGCTCTATTCGCCAGGCTTACGCAACCGGTCGCGGCGGAGTGGTGGTGCGCGGTGTTGCCGAGATAGTCGAAGGTGTCAAGGGCAGGCACCAAATTGTTATTAGTGAGATTCCGTACGCACTAAACAAAGAAAGTTTAGTTATCAAAATTGCCGACCTTGTGAAAGAAAAGAAAATATCGGGTATCAGCGATTTGCGCGATGAAAGTGCTCGCGGCAGCGTCCGGATTGTTATAGACCTCAAAAAGGACGCCTACCCCAAAAAGTTGCTCAATCAGTTGTATAAGCTCACCCCGCTTCAGACCAGCTTCCACTACAACATGATGGCCCTTATAGACGGCATACAGCCTCGAGTGCTTGGCCTGCAGGATATTCTAAGCGAACATATCAAACACAGACAGCAGGTTGTGCGCCGAAGAACAGAGTTTGAACTCCGTAAGGCGAAAGACCGAGCCCATGTGCTCGAAGGGCTCAAGATTGCACTCGATAATATCGACGAAGTCATCAATACTATTCGAGCCAGTCAGACCACCGAAGAAGCTCAGGCAAATTTGATTAAAAAATTTGCACTATCTGAAATTCAAGCCAAAGCTATCCTTGCCATGCAGCTTCGAACGCTCGCCGGCCTTGAGCGCAAGAAAATTGAAGACGAACTAGTCGAACTTATGAAACTCATTGCTGAACTAGAGGCCATTCTTGCCGACGAAAAGAAAATACTGGGCATCATAAAAGATGAGATGAAACAGCTTAAAAAACAGTACGGAGACGAACGTCGAACGCGCGTTGTTGCGAGCGAACTTAACAAGTTGAGCGACGAAGACCTTGTGCCTGATGAGCAGGTAGTTGTAACGCTTACATCGGCAAACTATGTAAAACGCAGTACTTTGGCAGAATACAAACGCCAAGGAAGGGGTGGAAAAGGTCGTCGGGGCATGGCTACACGTGAGGAAGATGTTATCGAACACGTTGTAAATGCATCTACGCATGATTTTCTACTGTTCTTCACGAACAAAGGTCGCGTCTTCCGCCTGAAGACATATGAAGTGCCCGCCGCCTCCTTAAATGCGAAGGGAATAGCCATTGTTAACCTCCTGCAATTACAGCCAGAAGAAACGGTAAGCGCTGTCATAAACGTGTCGAAGACAGAAAAGGAAACAAGCGCAAATCTCATAATGTGTACCGTCCGTGGCGTTGTAAAGAAAACACCGTTTGAACAGTACAAAAACGTTCGAACAACTGGGCTCATAGCCATTAACCTGGACGAAGGCGACGAGCTGAAATGGATTCGAATGACTACGGGCGACAATGAAGTCATTATAAGCACAAGCCAAGGACAGGCTATACGCTTCCACGAGCGCGATTCCCGACCCATGGGTCGAGTAAGCCGCGGCGTGCGTGGTATACGGCTACGTGCCGATGACCGAGTCATTGGCATGGACGTAGTGGATGAGCACAGTAGCATATTTGTGATTAGTCGCTATGGTTACGGTAAGCGCACAAAAGTTGCTCAGTTTACGCCACATGCTCGCGGGGGCGTTGGCATTCGTTCTGCCGTGGTAAACAGTAAAACGGGTGAGTTAGTCGGTGTGAACACATTAAGTGACACAGACGAGCAGGAAGTCATAATCATCAGCCAAAACGGTCAAACCATTCGTCTTGGGCTAAAAGATATTCCTGCACTCGGCCGCGCAACGCAGGGTGTTCGCATTATGCGTCTCAACGACGGCGACCAAGTTGTATCCTTGGCCCTCGTAGAGAAGACCGAACAACTAGATGAGGATGATGCCCTGGATGATGTGGGTGGACAGTAGAGTTTACTAAATCTACTAATTATGATACAATATAAATTGTATGGCTGAAATTTCACCTGTTGATTTGTGTGTTGTAACTGATGTAGATCGGACTTGCTATAAAACAGGTTTTGCAAAACTGAAGTTCCTTCTGGCGGTAGAGGAAGAAGTCGGCGTTCCGACGACTGAGATATCACGCGAGGTGGATGCAAGACGCGACCAGGGCAAAACGACACAAATTACTGACTGGATTAAAGAAATCGGCGCCGCAAAACATCTAGATAATGTATTTCAGCGATTTGTCGATACAACATCTCCGGAAGAAGTACTTTACGAAGATTTCCAGCCGTTCCTGGATGCAGTTGAAGAGTCTGATGTTGCCGTGGCGGTGCTTTTGACAATGGGGCCCACGCTTCATCAAGAAGCAAAAATCTGTACTATGGGCATACAGAATCGGTTACCATATGTGATAGTTGATCCAGAAATCACCCCTCGGGCTGATGTTAAAGATTGGCAGGTTCGTTCCTGGCGTCATGCGGATAGTGGACTAATATATCCTCCACAGCCCCGCCCAATATTATGGAGTGGAGCAGTCGCAGTAGTACCTCCAGCTCGAAATGCCATAATGGTTGAAGATAAATATCAGGCATTTGGCACCGGGAGTTCACGTCCTGAGCCAAATAATGCTCCTGGTATTGGGGGGTTTTGGATTGATAGGCCTGAGGAGAGAAGGAGAAGCCTTTCTCAAGCCGAAAGAGATATGCTACCGGAATCCATTGTATATGCTGAGGGGCTAAACGCTGTAACGGCGATGATTAGAGACCTTCATGCGCACGAGGGTCATCCTATGTTTCGACAATTTACCACAAAATAAATGTGTTGTGGTGAATACTACAAAATAGGGCAAATATATCCTTGACTTGTGGAGTTTCGACCTATACAATAGGCAGCTAGTGCTTTTGAGGTCTCTATTTAGTGTCTCTCAATCTTGTTCATTAAAAATTGAATAGTGCAACGTCCCCTTTTTACGAGGGGGACAATCAACGTCAGTTCACATTTCCGGCTTTTGCCGGAGTGAATTGTTTTAGAAATTTCGAATCATAGATTCATGAAAGTAAGTCAGATTCAATCTGGCGCTAAGACAAATTCTTTTTTGAAGAGTTTGATCCTGGCTCAGGATGAACGCTGGCGGCGTGCCTAATACATGCAAGTCGAGCGGTAAGGCTCCTTCGGGAGTACACGAGCGGCGGACGGCTGAGTAACGCGTAGGAACGTACCCCAAACTGAGGGATAACTGCTCGAAAGAGTAGCTAATACCGCATGTGCTCTACGGAGTAAAGCTACGGCGGTTTGGGAACGGCCTGCGTACGATTAGATTGTTGGTGAGGTAATGGCTCACCAAGTCGACGATCGTTAGCTGGTCTGAGAGGATGATCAGCCAGACTGGGACTGAGAACGGCCCAGACTCCTACGGGAGGCAGCAGTAGGGAATTTTCCACAATGGACGAAAGTCTGATGGAGCAACGCCGCGTGCAGGATGAATGCCTTCGGGTTGTAAACTGCTTTTATCTGTGACGAATATGACGGTAGCAGATGAATAAGGATCGGCTAACTCCGTGCCAGCAGCCGCGGTCATACGGAGGATCCAAGCGTTATCCGGAATTACTGGGCGTAAAGAGTTGCGTAGGTGGCAGAGTATGTCTGTAGTGAAAGCGTGTGGCTCAACCATATACACATTACAGAAACTGCTCAGCTAGAGGGCGAGAGAGGTTACTAGAATTCCTAGTGTAGGAGTGAAATCCGTAGATATTAGGAGGAATACCGATGGCGTAGGCAGGTAACTGGCTCGTCCCTGACACTAAGGCACGAAAGCGTGGGTAGCAAACGGGATTAGATACCCCGGTAGTCCACGCCGTAAACGATGGATGCTAGCTGTAAGAGGTATCGACCCCTCTTGTAGCGAAGCTAACGCGTTAAGCATCCCGCCTGTGGAGTACGGTCGCAAGACTAAAACATAAAGGAATTGACGGGGACCCGCACAAGCGGTGGAGCGTGTTGTTTAATTCGATGGTAAACGAAGAACCTTACCCAGGTTTGACATCCTTGGAATTTTGCCGAAAGGCGAGAGTGCTTTATTGAGCCAAGTGACAGGTGTTGCATGGCCGTCGTCAGCTCGTGTCGTGAGATGTTTGGTTAAGTCCATCAACGAGCGCAACCCTTATAGTCTGTTGTATTTTTCAGGCTAGACTGCCCCGGTAACGGGGAGGAAGGAGGGGATGATGTCAGGTCAGTATTACCCTTACATCTGGGGCTACAAACACGCTACAATGGCCGGTACAAAGGGCAGCCAAGTCGCGAGACGGAGCAAATCCCATCAAAGCCGGTCCCAGTTCAGATTGCAGGCTGAAACTCGCCTGCATGAAGTCGGAATCGCTAGTAACGGTAGGTCAGCTATACTACCGTGAATACGTTCCCGGGTCTTGTACACACCGCCCGTCAAACCATGAAAGTCGGGGGTACCTGACGTGTGAGCTTCGTCTCGCCCTAAGGTAAACCAGATGATTGGGGTTAAGTCGTAACAAGGTATCCGTACGGGAACGTGCGGATGGATTACCTCCTTTCTAGGGAGAAACTAACCTGCAAACGAGTAATCAATGCAGAGTTAGGTCGATGTCGATGGATTGTAAATCAGTACTGACAATCCAATTTCCGGCGCAAGTCGGACGACACATTCAGTTTCTGAACCTTATGTGATAACAACGTTGATTGCACTATTCAGTTTTTAATCAGGAAAGCACTGATACAATCTGAATGAACAAAGAAGGCCATCACTTGCGAGAGGCCTTCTTTTCTGTTGACTATAATCGTATCACTATGATACGATTATTATCTATGAATGATACGAATAATATAGTTCTAAGCTACTTCGAGAAGGGTAAAAGCTACTCTTCGTCAGAGATACACGCCCGTAGCGGGAGAAAAACATCTCTGGTAACTATAAAACGTAGCCTTTCGAATCTGTTGGCCGCGGGGTATCTAGCGCGAATTGGTGCCGGACGGTCGATACGATATACGTTAGAGCGCAAAGGACTACTGCTCCGAACGTTTGACGTGGATACCTACTTGGGAAAACCACAGCAAGACCGGATAATGCAGACGGGCTATAACCATCATCTATTTGAGTTGCCCCCAGTTACAATGGTGGGTGAGCAAGAAAATGAACAGCTTGATAGCGCGACAGAAAGTTATCGAAACAAAGCGAATGAGAATAGCGATGTTCGCAAGCGTGAATTGGAGCGTTTTGTTGTAGAGATGTCATGGAAATCTGCCCGGATAGAAGGAAATACATACACACTACTCGATACCGAACAGCTACTACTTTATGGCATAAAGTCGCCAAAAAATACTGAGTTTGAGGTGCAAATGTTGCTCGGGCAGAAAGCTGCCTTTACATTTGTCTATGAAAATCTTGAGCTTTGGCACGAACCAAGCGTCTCAGCAATAGAAAAGATACAGGAGCTTGCCGTCTCAGAATTAGGTGTTGCCCGAAATTTGCGACAGACGGTTGTTGGCATAACTGGTACAGAATATGTTCCTCTCGGCAATGCTTTCCAGATTAGAGAGGCATTGGAGCAGCTACTAGTCTACGTCAACGCAATTGATTCTGTTTACGAAAAAGCGCTGATGGTTGTATTGGGTATGAGCTACATACAGCCCTTTGCCGACGGCAACAAAAGGACAGCTCGTTTGCTCGCAAATGGCGTTTTGCTTGCAAACGGCTATGCTCCCATATCGTACCGTGCGGTAGACGAAACGGCTTACAAAGAAGCCACACTCATTTTCTACGAACAAAACTCCATTGTCCCCTTCAAGCAACTTTTTATAGATCAGTACATCTATTCCGCCACACACTACAACATCGCTGCAATGTGAACTACTAAGCATATGGCAACTTCTTTATGAAGTATTGTGATGTTTAAAATAAAATGCAATCGAGAGTAATAGCTCAAAATTACGATCATGTGAAGCTAATGAGAGTGCCGTTTCATGGGGTCGACAGTCTTGTTGAAGCCAAGGTATACTAGACTTATTATGCAACCAAGAGAATTTCCTAGTCCAAAAAACCCCATAGAAGTGAAGCCCTCATTTATAAAACGATGGCGCACGAACGAATCGTCATTGACGTTTTTCGGTGTCCTAATGCTGTTGTTACTGTCTGTAGCTATAGCAAAGTATGTTCCGAACACTCCGGAAAAACGGTTAGAGCGTGAAAATACTCGGTTGCAGGTTGAGCTTTCACGGGCGAGGGTAGACATTACCCGTGCTAGATACGATGAGAATACTCGAAGATACCCAGCCGCAGCATATGTACCTTCTGCGACCGACCCGGAAGCGATTGAGCTCGAAAAACTCGCAGTGAACTATGTGTGCGTAATGGTTGGTCACAACTGTGCTGCTGCAAAAGCGCAGGTAGAGAAAATACAAGCATATGAAGCGACTCAAACGGGCTCAGCACATGCGGTCATTACTGAGCCGCCTTCAACGCATAGATATCACCTCTATTTTGTTAGACGCAGTGGAAGCCCTGGGTGCCAGTTTATTTTATGTGGGATGAGACAAAACCTCCACAAGAAATAATGAATCGCTACGCCCTAAGCCCAGAAGTCTTCTAGGCTAACCTAGGCCTGTTTCTGCAGCATAAATTGGGGCTATTCATAGCGTTGGCTGAGGCGGATGTTGCGGAGTTTTTGGGCGAATGACTTCTTCTGTGAAGTTTGTGATGCTTTTTTCTCTGCTGCAGCGGGACGCTCAAAGAAGGCTATGGGTTCGGAGAGGTGAGTCGGGTTGGCCTTATGGTCGGCACGGGTGAAGCCGTTTTTTAGGTGGTATGCCTTTAGTTTTTCGTTATCGGCTGGGGCGGTCAGGCGAAGGAATTGACGGCCATTTTTGGCAACCTCCTTGCAAATGAGGTCTATTATTTGGCTACCCACGTTTTGGCCACGCAGCCCAGGCGCAACGACAAAACGATGTAGGTACCCGGCGACAGGGGGTTGCTGACCCCAACGCCCAGGGTCGTCCCAGAACAGCATAAATACCGCTACTATGTCTTCTTCTGTGTAGGCTACGTACATATTGCCGCCAGCAATAATGGCCTTTAGCTGTTTTTCGTCAGTGGCAGCTTCGCCCCAGGCAAGGTCGCCCCGATACATTTTGCTTCGTATGCCATGTTCGAGTATGGCTCGGATATCTTCTATGTCTTCGTCGATTGCCGGTGCTATTCCTATGTTCACGCGTATCACTATATCAAATTTTCCAGCCTCCGTGCTTGTTTTTAAAGGTGTATTCCGTTAAAATACTGCGGTAGTTTGGACGAGGGGTGATAGCTCAGTTGGCTAGAGCACCTGCTTTGCAAGCAGGGGGTCCGGGGTTCGAGTCCCCGTCACTCCACCAAAGTAGCTTTCTGTGGTTGCAGGAAGGGAAGCCCGAGAACAAATGTATTCCATTTGCGCGGTGCGATGAGAAAACCTGATGAAAGGTGTCTCACTACTATCATGGGGGCGCAGTGCCTCAAGCACAGCGTCTCCACCATTTATAACCTAGGGCGATATTTTAGCGGTTAGCTAAAATATATACTGAACCCAAATCGCGGAATAACTAAAATAAAAGCGATATGGCGTGAGGTAATATTAGCTCAGCTGGTTAGAGCGCGTCACTGCAAATGACAGCTGAGCGTTAGCGAAGCAAATTTACAAATTCAATCAATTCTAGCTGATGGGCGATTAGCTCAGCTGGTTAGAGCGCGTCACTGATAATGACGAGGTCGGAGGTTCGAGTCCCTCATCGCCCACCAGCTAGAACTGATTTACAAATCATTTTCTCCCGAGGAGATAATGACGAGGTCGGAGGTTCGAGTCCCTCATCGCCCACCAAGAATCAAAAATCCGCGTATGCGGATTTTTTTGTGATATATATTACACAATCGTCAAGCAGTATCAGAGGCGAAGGTGTTGCAAAAATGACTACGCGGTTGGCTTGACCGCCTCTGTAAAAGAGAGTAGAATTGTACGGATGCTTGAGTTTAGACAGTGAGGCTTCGGTAAGACCGACCAAACGGAAATAAACCGCCAAGCTTTAAGCTTAAACTCAAGCTAAAAACGCATCGTCATCTTTTCTTTTTCGAAAGATACGGACAACGGTGAAGTGTCTTGAGTCGCAACTTAACAAGTTGAAATGTTAGAGAAGAGAATTTGTTCGCTCGACATCGCTCGGGGTACCCCCTCGAGAGTTACAGCGAACAAGAAAGCAAGACTATTTGTTTTTACGAACAAATAGTCACAGTAGACAAACGGCTATTGGAATAAATTAGAGATAAGAGGCATGATTTAAGAGATAAGATTCCTTAACTCTTACGTCTTAACTCATAACCCTGATTTGTACATACCAATAACTAGTCAACACGAGCGTTTATTTTTACGAGTAAATGTTCGTGATTCGTCCGATAGTTCTTTAAGAACCATCGGACAATTGCACAAAAACGGAACAAACGAAGTTTGTTCTCGTCAAATCAAACTCTGACTTTTGACGGATTTATTCCGGCAAAAGTCTGTCCACTAAGGAAAAAGAGCAGCGAAGCGACGGGAAAAAACGTAGTTTTGTCCCGTTATTCGTAAAAAGTTACTCAAGCGCACACAACGGATGCCTTGACATGTAATACCGAAGAAGGACGTGATGAGCTGCGAAAAGCTCCGGGGAACAGCCAAATATGTTTTGATCCGGAGATGTCCGAATGGGGAAACCCGGCTAGAGTAATGTCTAGTCACCGCTATCTGAATATATAGGATAGTGAGTAGGTAACCGCCTGAACTGAAACATCTTAGTAGGGCGAGGAAGAGAAAGTAAACAACGATTCCGGTAGTAGTGGCGAGCGAATCCGGAACAGCCCAAACCTATTTTGCTTTTGCCTGGTAATTTATTACTGGCAAATAAGTTGGTAGACGAATGTAAATTAGGGGTTGTGACATTGCAAACATCCTTGTGTGGGAGTCCGCTTCTGCGGGAGTCCACACGAGGCAGCTAGATCTACCAGTGTCTAGCATAAGGTTAGAAATTGATGAGGCGAGCAGAAGCAGTTGGAAAGCTGCGCCATAGACGGTGATAGCCCGGTACGCCAAGTTTCATCAACCTTATATTTGCAAAGTGTCTTGCGAGCAAGACACAGACGAAAGAGACAAGAGACAAGAGACAAGAGTGGAAAATGCCAGCAGCGTAGCTGCTGTTTTATAAACTCGGCAGAGCCGAGGCAAGCTACTCTTAACTCGTGACTCTTAACTCATGACTCTGTGCCTCGCTTGCGAGACACGGTTGTCGAGTAGGTCGGGGCACGTGAAATCCTGACTGAATCTGGGGGGTCCACCCTCCAAGGCTAAATATATTACATGATCGATAGAGAACAAGTACCGCGAGGGAAAGGTTAAAAGAACCCCGGGAGGGGAGTGAAATAGAACCTGAAATTGTGTGCGTACAAGGAGTCGGAGCGGGCTCTTCACTGCGTGAAGAGCATGTAACCATTGACCTGTAACATGTCACATAGAATTACCATGTAACTTGTAACGTTTGAACCTTAATCGTTACACAGTAATGGGTAATCCATTGTGACAGGTGACAGGATAAAGGCTAATTGCTCATCATTAGTGATGAGCTCGTGACGGCGTGCTTTTTGTAGAACGATCCAACGAGTTATTTGCTACGGCAAGCTTAAGTCATATGACGTAAGCCAAGCGAAAGCGAGTCTGAATAGGGCATTCAGTCGTAGTAAATAGACCCGAAACCAGGTGACCTAACCATGGGCAGGTTGAAGCGTCGGTAAAACGACGTGGAGGACCGAACCGTAGCGAGTTGCAACACGCCCGGATGACCTGTGGTTAGCGGTGAAATGCCAATCGAACCTGGAGATAGCTGGTTCTCCTCGAAATAGCTTTAGGGCTAGCGTTGTACGGTAGCTGGTAGGGGTAGAGCTCTGTTTCGGACTGGGGGTCGCAAGATTACCCACCCTTGACAAACTACGAATACTATCAGTGGAACTACAGCAGTTAGAACGGCGGGGCTAAGCTCGTCGCTCAAAAGGGAAACAGCCCAGATCACCATCTAAGGTCCCTCAGTCTATGCTAAGTGGGAAACGAGGTGGGGTTTCTTAAACAACTAGGATGTTGGCTTAGAAGCAGCCATTCATTTAAAGAGTGCGTAACAGCTCACTAGTCAAGAGACCCTGCGCGGAAAATGTAACGGGGCTAAGCATAGCACCGAAGATGTGAGAGCGATGCATGGCATCGCGATTACCATGTAACTTGTAACATGTCACCTAGGATTACCCTGTAACATGTAACCATTGAGCTTCAATCGTTACACGCCAATCGGTAATTCATTGTGACATGATAATTGTGACATGATAATTGCAATGCTGTGCATTGCTCGGTAGAGGAGCGTTCCTCTCAGCGTTGAAGTTGAACCGTGAGGTTTGGTGGAGCGTGAGGAAGTGAGAATGTTGGAATGAGTAACCATAAGGCAGGTGAGAATCCTGCCCACCGAAAGAGCAAGGTTTCCTGGGCCACGGTAATCGTCCCAGGGTTAGTCGGTCCTAAGCCGAGGCGCGTAGCGTAGGCGATGGACAACGGGTTAATATTCCCGTACTGGCATGTATTTGTTATATGTGCGCGGCATAGTAGTAGGAGCGGATTCATGGTTATATCCGTCTAAGTACGAGAAATGCGTACGAATGAAACGACCATCAGGTTGAATTCTTATGAAAGTGCTGACTAGAAAAGCAATATAACGCGTGGTACATGCCATCCGTACCGCAAACCGACACAGGTGCTCAGGTCGAGAAGACCAAGGTGTACGAGTGATTCTTCGTTAAGGAACTCGGCAAACAAGCGACCGTAACTTCGGGATAAGGTCTGCCCCCTCACTCTGTCTACGACAGGTGAGTTAGCCAGTTTTCTTTTTGAAAACCTGTCTCAGCATGTAAGTTTATAACTTCTTACAGTGAGACAAATCGAACAATTTTTAGAGACATATCAATTAGAAAGCTGACCTCTAAAGCTCACTATGCGAAAACTGTTCTTATAGCCCAGAAGGGAAAAAGAGCAGCCCGAGCAAATGTATTCCATTTGCCCGGAGCGATGAGAAAAAACCGTAGGTTTTGTCTCATTAGCGTAGCTAGAGTGAGGGGGCCGCAGCTAAAGAACCCATGCAACTGTTTACCAAAAACATAGGTCTGTGCTAACACGAAAGTGGATGTATACGGGCTGACGCCTGCCCAGTGCTGGAAGGTTAAGGGGAGTTGTGTATGCAGCGAACTGAAGCCCCAGTGAACGGCGGCGGTAACTATAACCGTCCTAAGGTAGCGAAATTCCTTGTCAGGTAAGTTCTGACCCGCACGAATGGCGTAATGATATGGGTACTGTCTCAACGAAGAGCTCGGTGAAAGTGCATTGACGGTAAAGATGCCGTCTGTCCGCAGCAGGACGAAAAGACCCCGTGCAGCTTCACTACAGCTTGGCATTGAGCCGGGTTATAACATGTGTAGTATAGGTGAGAGGCTTTGAAGCTGAGACGCTAGTCTTGGTGGAGCCACCAGTGAAATATCACCCTTGTTATGATCTTGTTCTTACGGGAGCCGCAAATTGTATACAATTTGGGTTGTGTCACATGTAACCTGTAACGTGTCACATTGGATGACCATGTAACCTGTAACGATTGGAACTCAATTGTTACATGGTAATTGTTAATTCATGCGTGACAGGTGACAGGATAATTGGTACACAAGCCGAAGAAATTGCATGCAATTTCCGGCTTCCGGACCGTGTCTGGTGGGTAGTTTAACTGGGGCGGTTGCCTCCTAAAGAGTATCGGAGGCGTTCAAAGGTTAGCTAACTACGGATGGAAATCGTAGTGATAGTGTATACGCATAAGCTAGCTTGACTGTGAGGCCTACAAGCCGAGCAGGGACGAAAGTCGGAGTAAGTTTTCCGCTGTCAGTACATTTGTACAAGAGTGTGGTATCGGCAGCGCTTTCGGATAAAAGTTACGCCGGGGATAACAGGCTTATAGCATCCAATAGTTCACATAGACGATGCTGTTTGGCACCTCGATGTCGGCTCATCTCATCCTGGGGCTGGAGCAGGTCCCAAGGGTCCGGCTGTTCGCCGGTTAAAGAGGTACGTGAGCTGGGTTCAGAACGTCGTGAGACAGTTCGGTTTATATCCGCTGTGGACGCAAGGAAATTTGAGAGGATCTACCCCTAGTACGAGAGGACCGGGGCGGACGCACCGCTGGTGTATCAGTTGTTCTACCAAGGGCATTGCTGAGTAGCTATCGTGCGGAATAGATAAGCGCTGAAAGCATATTAAGCGCGAAACTAGCCTCAAGATTAGATTTCCCCATGATCCCCCAGAAAGACTATCTGGTTGATAGGCGCAAGGTGTAAGCATGGCAACATGTGTAGCCGAAGCGTACTAATAGGGACATTGACTTTTTACGACCTATGAATCGTGCATTTTTGTGCATGGTTCATAGGCAAAAAGTGCATTGACTAGTTATTGGTGTGGTTTTACCATACCGGTAGCAACGTTTGTTCAACATTGCTAGCTCTTTTCTAACATCCGTCTACTTGTAATGGACATCGACACCGACTGTGACATCACCTCGGACTGAGGGAAAAGAGCAGCCGGAGTCGGCGGATTTATTCCGCGACCCCGCGCGACGAGAAAAACCGTAGGTTTGTCTCTGTTATGTCGGTGCCCATAGCGAGAGGGAGATACCTGTTCCCATACCGAACACAGCAGTCAAGCCTCTCAGCGGTTACAATACTTGGGTCTTCTAGCCCTGGGAAAATAGCACGGTGCCGTTTTATGATTAAGCCCTCCATTCGTGGAGGGCTTTTTCTTTATCCAGGACTCTTGCAAAACGGCACATTATGGGCGAAAAACTCTGACTCCTCGCTCCGTCGTACTGCTAGTACGACTACGCTGTGGTGCTCGTTTTTCATCCCAGACTACACCATTTTGCAAAAGCCCTTTAGTAGAGTGTGTACTCTAATCGGGCGAGGCACCGTGCTATTTTCCCAGGAAAATGAATATTCAAAATAGCTACAGCAGTACTTTTGCTTGAGCCATTTAGTAAAAAATATTAGAAAAAGAGCTTTTTGTTTCAGCCGTGCTACTTTGCCGACATAACGAAGCAGGACATTTCTTGCAACGCGTAAAAGTGTTATGCTTATGACAGTATGCGTAAGAGAGAAATTCCTGCGGAGAATGGCTTTACCTTGCTTGAACTCCTTGTATCTATGACAGTCATAGGAGTCATGAGCATAGGGTTTTTTAGTCTTTTTACTGCCCTTGTCAGCAGTAGCACATTGGCAAAACAACGTTCAGTTGGCAGCACGCTTGCAAACAATCAGATGGAATATCTACGATCATTGCCATACGATAGTCTTGCGGTAAGTGGGGGTAGTATTATTTCGAGCTCATATATACCAGCTACAACGACGAAGAAGATAAATGGCATAAATTACACCATAACAACGAGCATAAGTTATGTCGATGATGCATATGATGGCTGTGGCCCATATCCAAACCTCGACTTAAAGAAGAAATATTGTCGTAATTTCTCATCCCCAGGAAATAGTGCAGGTAACAACCAGTTGAATGACACTAATCCGGGAGACTACAAACTTGCTCACGTAGTTGTGAAGAACTTAGGAGACACTCGTTTAGCAGTTATGGATACGCATATAGCTGCTCGTGTAGCAGAAACGGCTAGTACAACTGGCGCATTATTCATTACGGTAACCGATTCGGCTGGCAACGGAGTTTCGGAAGCGACTGTTAAAGTTACAAACACAACAATTACTCCAGCGGTAAGCGTTTCAGATTCCACTGACGCAAACGGTATAGCTATTTTTTATGGTTTACCACCAGATAGTGGGCTCGACTATATGATAGAAGCTCAAAAAACTGGCTACTCTAGTATTCAATCCATTCGTCCATCCGGATCGCTTCAGCCGACGTATTCAAGCCAAAAGATTCTTTCTCAGCAGTCATCGTATCTTGCTCTTGTTATAGCGCCTACGGATACCAACAGCCTTATCATTGAAACGACCAATACGTCAGGTGCGCCACTCGGTAATGTTAAGGTTCAGGTAAAGGGTGGCTACAAAAAATACACAACGTTAAGCGATACCTCGTACTACTTTGATAATTATTTGCCCGTGGATAGCCGTATTCTTACTGATGCAAACGGTATGGCGAGCCTGACAAGTCTTCCTCCCATAAACAGCTACTTTTTCTGCGGGACCAATGGCACTGGCGGTTGTGCGGTAGGCGGTACGGCGTATTATCTTGCTGCAGCCGTGCCCTATGGAGGCACGAACAGCCTTTCTCCTATTACCGTCCCATTGGGCGACCAACCAAATCCGGTCACGTTTCCTTATGATGGGTCTGAATACATCCAGAAGGTAAGGCTTATCCTTACGAACAGTAGTTCTTTCCCGCGTGTGTTTAGTATGAATCCAGATACGATTAACCTGAGTGATAATCTCCAAAATGTAAAAGTAGTATTTACCGGTGCGAACCTCACGAACGCAAACGCGACGCTGACACAAAACGGAACAACGTATAGTGACAATTCGTGCGTTGGTAGCGCTACCCAGTTAACGTGTAACTACGACTTAAATGGTGTGACGGCGGGCGATGTTCAGGTTACGATACAGAATGCAAATGGTACGCTCGTCTTGCCAACCATACCGCTTGGAGGTTTTCGTGTTAAGCCCTAAGCAGCGGGAAGAGCAGGGTTTCACCATTCTTGAAATGGTGGTCGTCATAGCACTCATTGGTGCGCTTTCAGTCATATTCTTTGTCGTTTTTAAAACCACTCTTGTTAGCTATCTTGACTTGCAAAAACAAGCAACAAGCTTTGGTCAGCTGAGTAGCCAGGCCGATAGAATCGCAAATGTTCTACGAGGGACCACGAGTATTAGTAGCGCTGGCGATAATGACCTCACGGTCTACACATACTTCTACCCGTCTGACGTCTATGTTTCGCAAGTGAGATACTATGTTGTTAACGGTGCGACCAAGCGTTTGTACGCCGACTTAACCCCGATGAGTGCAAACCCCCCACTTGGCACGCTGCAAACAGATAAGAAGAAAAGCTTCGTTATTATTGACAACTTCTATCAAGCGAGTGGCGGCAAGCTGTTTCGCTATACGAATGCAGTTGGCGCAGCTCTTGCCACTCCAGTTACTGATTTAAGCGTGGTCAAAACCATACAAATAAATCTTGCTACGCAGCTTGAAAACGCGCGTTCACAAGATATAAATGTGCAGGTGCTCCTGCGGAACAAGAAGAATAACCTATGAAGACGCTGGTGAGAAAACAAGGTTACTGCACGAAATTTTTACCACATAATGAAGCTGGCTTTACCCTACCAACCGTATTGTCATTCATTATCGCAATGTCAATCATTACGTCTACGGCCATGATGGTGGTGATGAACAATCTTACTTCGAGCGGGATTATCATTGGCCGTCAACAAGCGCTCCACATCGCCGAAGCCGGAGTTAATTATTATCTATGGCATATGGCACATAACTCTAGTGATTATAGGGACGGTAACACGACCCCAGCGACTCCGGACGCAAACCTAGGCTATGGGCCATACGTACATGATTACGTCGATGCAAATACTCAGAAAAAAGGCACGTTTACGATATGGATTAAACCAAGCAGTTTTGGCTCTACCGTTGCTACCATACGCTCAATGGGTAAAACGAACGATGGGGTAACGAGAACGCTTGAAGCTCGGATAGGAGCAGCGTCATTTGCGAGTTACGGGCTATTGGCTGATGTAGAGTTTTGGTTTGGTGACTCAGAGACAGCGAACGGTCCGGTATTCTCGAATCAGGGAGTTCATATGGACGGACCAAATACAGACACTGTTGGTAGCGCCAATGATGACTATGTTCCCAAGGTAAGTTATGGGGGTGATGGCTCTACGAAAAACGGTGTATGGTGTAGTGCGAGTGTCATTAACCCAAATTGTGTAACTCGCGACAAATCAAACTGGCTCTACCCTCGACCAACAATAGACTTTAACCAGGTCACAGGGGCATTATGTACTATGAAAAAAGTTGCTTTTGCGAACGATACCTCAACTGCTGGATATGCAAACCAAAATAACCCTTGCAATCTTGCGCCAGCGGCCCGAACTTCTGCATACATACCACGCTATAGCTCAAGTTCATTCAGTACTCGTCGGGGTTACTACATACAGTTGAATGCTAATAATACCTATGACCTATATCGTGTCAGCAATGAAGACGATACGCAGACCGATTACACAACCGCACTGACACGCACTGTTGTAGAAACGGGAATTGCATTACCGACTTCAGGAGTGATATTTGTTGAGGATAACGTCTGGGTTCGAACTGCATCAACCTTCACGGGCCGTGTGACTATAGCTGCCGGACGGCTTGGAAATGACACCAATGCTGCCGACATTAACATTGCCGGTGAAGTTCGTTACGGCGCCAAGAACGGAACAGACGCTATCGGTTTTGTTGCTGAAAATGACGTATTGATTGCTCCCTATGCAATTCCAAGAACTGGGGCATTTACATTTGAAATCGACGCTGCAGCACTCGCTCAAAGTGGTTCAGTGACATACCCAGATGTGTATAAGGTTAATTCTAGCCGGTGCACGCGCGGTTGGGTAAACCCAGACCAGAAATTTGTATATTACGGCTCCGTTGCTACCAGGCAGTATTGGACATGGAATTTTACACGCGGAGGAGCATGTGGTGATGCAGCCTATAGCCCGTCATTAAATCGATATATATCCGGCGTACGACAAACATCAACGGACTATGATTACAACCTATACTATGCGCCACCCCCCAGTTATCCCATTACAGGTGGTTACGATATTTTGAATTGGCGAGAAGTTATCACGAAGCCGTAGAGCAAAAAGTCTTATTGTTGTGAAAAATAATTGCATGATGTAAATTGTGCGAGATAATCTTACAACAATAGCATTTTAACAGGGGTAAAATAGCGTATATTATACAGCAAAACACTGGTCATAGACGTTGACTGCCCCTGACTGACCCCCGTATGATGAAGTGGTATCGCTTTGGTCCCACAAAGCATTACAAATAAAAAACAAATAAAAATAAAAGGAGTTACGCATATGCGTAAAAAGCTTAGTGCACTTGTAGCTCTCTTTGTCGCAGCTGGTGTTTTGCTACCAACGGCAGCATTTGCCGCGACAAATACGAGCCTTTCACAAGTCATCAACCCAGGCACTCTCACGATTGATATCGTCGATGGTTCTGGTGTATCTGTTGTGAGCCCAGCGGTGGCTTTCCCAACAACAACATTTAGTTTCTCGTGTCAGACCCAGACCGCAACGTTTGGTACTGCTTCGCAGAAGGTTAAAGTTAGTAACCCGGTACTTTCTGGTGTAAAGGTTGACATCAACGCTCAGACCCCAGCTTCAGACAACTGGACAAATGGTTCTGAGACATATAGCTATAAAGACGCTGCAGGCTCTGGCTGTACAAACGGTCAGATGAGCATTAGTGGCGGTACGTTTACTCAGACTGCTGGTGCAAATGCTCCTACACACACACTGCCTGGCGGTGCGTTTAGTAGCACTTCTCCTGTAACGCTCATGAACAACACGAGCACAACTGCCTGGGAAGGTGAACTGACTGGTTACACGTTGAGCCAGAAAATCCCTGCCGAACAGGCCGATGGTAGCTACAGCCTTACGATGGTTGTTTCAGCTATTGCTCAATAAACCAAAAGCGGTTCTAGAAAAAATGATTGAAAGCATGTACAGTAAAGAGCAAGATGAAAAAACGCTTGCAAACGTTGGGACCACTGCTCGCTGTAGGCATCCTGCTCTTTACCCATGCTTCAGTTTTAGCTCAGGCCGGTTCAATCGGCATAGCTCCCGCCAATCCGAAGGTTGGTAACCTTCGTTCTCGAAGCATTTTTATACACACCTTAAAGGGTGGTGAGACGGTGGAGGATGGTGTTCGGGTCTTCAACTACACAAAAGAACCTCGAACGGTGAAGATTGATGCGGTTGACTCTGTCGCTGCAGTCGATGGTTCGTTTTCTTGCAAGCAGAATAGCGAGAAGAAGACAGATGTAGGCCAATGGATACGGCTCTCTCGGAATGAGGTTGTTGTACAGCCAGGAGAAAACGAGACCGTACCTTTTACTATCACTGCTCCAAAAGACGCTGGTCCGGGTGAGCACGGAGCCTGTATTACTGCACAAGATACAAAAAATACTGGCTCAAAGAAGGAGGGTGGCATTGCGCTTGGTTTTCGTAACGCTATACGAGTCGCAATAACGGTTCCAGGTAAAATTGTAAAACAACTGACAATACAAAAGGTTGTAGTAGATCGGAACGAAAAAGGCAACTACACCGTCTCGC